>JBOEHJ010000054.1:0-61781 GCA_050633905.1 Geminicoccales bacterium | reverse complement strand
CCGTAATCCATATGGCCATAGACCTGGACGCCGTCGATTTCCTTCACATGAACGGAGAAGAATTCGGCGATATCTTCATAAGCGGACCAGTTGACCGGCACGCCGAGATCGTAACCGTAGATCTCCTTAAATTGTTCCTGAAGCTCTGGCTTGTCGAACCAATCCTTCCGGAACCAGTACAAATTCGCAAATTGCTGATCCGGCAGCTGGTAGAGCTTACCATCAGGACCCGTGGTGAACGACTTGCCCATGAAGTCGTCGACATCGAGCGTCGGCAGGGTCACATCGGCGCCGTCGCCGGCCATCCAGTCGGTGAGGTTGACAGCAAGCTGCAGGCGCGAATGAGTGCCGATCAGATCGCTATCATTGATGTAGGCGTCATAGAGGTTCCGGCCGGTCTGCATCTGCGTCTGTACGGCCTGAACCACCTCACCCTCGCCGAGCAGCTGGTGATTGACCTTGATGCCAGTGATCTCTTCGAAGGCAGCTGTGAGCGTCTTACTCTCATATTCGTGGGTGGGGATGGTCTCGGAGAGAACGTTGATCTCCATGCCGACAAACGGCTCGGCAGCCTTGATAAACCACTCCATCTCGCCCTTCTGCTCGTCGGCAGAAAGTGTCGATGGCTGGAATTCGTCGGCAATCCATTTCTCGGCGGCAGCCATATCGGCCTGCGCTGACTGCGTCGCAGCGATAAGGGCAAAGCCCGCCACCGCTGACAACAAATGCTTCCGCATCCTGTGCCTCCCTCTTTGGGGCTGTTGTGATCAGACCTTATGGCCCGGATGCGACAAGATCATCCCACTATCAAAGAAGCGTCAAGGGAAAACCACGCTTTGAAGGTTGTAGTTTCAGCGAAACTATTCCCTCAAAGCCCCCTCGGGCGCAGGCATTCTCTCGGCAAACCTGGAAGGAGAAAGTCACCGTCACGACATCTTGCCGCATAGTTCTCTAAGAGGTTGGGCTGGAAACCTCACCGATGGTGAAGAAAAAGCGGCTGCCCTCTTCTGATGCCGACTCACACCAGATCTTTCCGCCATGACGTTCGACGATTTTTTGACAAATGGCGAGGCCAAGGCCCGTCCCTTCGTAAGCGTCCTGGCTCCAGAGGCGTTTGAAGGGCTGAAAAACAAAGGCCAAGCGGTCTGACGGGATGCCGATACCATTGTCCTTTATCTGAAACAGCCAATGTTTGTCGCCATGTTGCTGTGCTGAAATGGACATTTCGGGAGCATCCGCATCGCAATATTTGATGCCGTTACCGATCAGGTTCTGAAAGAGCCGGATAAGCTGCGGCGTGTGGCCGGTGACCATCGGCAAGGGTGCTACATCAACCTCCGCGCCGCGATCCGCGATGACCTGTGCGAGATTGGCAAGGGCCATTTTGGCAACGTCGTTCATGGCAACAGGCTCGAAATCGATATCGCCCTCCAGCAGCGCATAGGCCGCGAGCGTGTCGATCAGATCCTGAATACGTCTTGCCGATTCGCTGAGCGCAGAGGCATGCTCCAACACCTCCTCATAATCCCCGGCACGGATATCCTCGTCGATAAGCTTGGTAAACGTACCGATATGCCGAAGCGGTGCGCGCGCATCGTGGATCAGCGTTCGAATAAAGAGCTCTTGCTCTTCTTGCTGTCGGCCGATCCTCTGCTGCAATTCGGCCTTCTCGATGGCATTGGTAACGACGCGACGAAGGCCGATAGCCGAGATCGTATCCTTGACCAGGTAATCAGAAGCACCCTTTTTCATGGTAGCGACAGCGATTTTCTCACTGCCTTGTCCCGTCAACACGATAATGGGTGCTGTCTCACCCTTGAGCGCCGTGATCTTTTCCAGTAGCGCCAAACCATCTTCGCCTGGCAGGCGATAGTCTAGCAGGATGCAATCCACAGTGGATTTTCGCAGCGTGGCGAGACCTTCATCTCCCGTTTCCGCGCAATAGATCTCCCCAATACTCGGTAAATCACGCAGTAAACGCAGATAGACATCTCGATCATCTTCGCTGTCGTCGATGATCAAGATGGCGTATTGGCCCGTCACGGAAACAACCTCAGGCAACACTACAAGGCTCCCCTCCCAGCAGCATCGCAGCCCCCCGGCAAGCGAAGCTACACCGCCCCAAACGACAAGACGTCAATGTCGCGGATCATCACTGATCAACGGCGCCTGACACCAATTATTTATGGTAACCCATGCGTCATTTTAATCAACCTTTGGTTTTATTCCATAGCCCTTACATCACCAAAAACATTTGTGGATCGCAGGTAACAAAAAGCGACGACCACATGTCTACTCCTACGCTGAGGAAGCCAGTGGAGAGGGAATCTCCTCGCATCGAAATGCCCCAACCGTCCTCAAAGGCTCCTTGACAAAGATGGACTTGGCTCTGATGTGAGAGGCACCGTCACGTGCTGCCTGTTTGTTCTCTCTTGCCTGACTTCGGAGCTATTGATCCGTGGACGACCATTTGGATATCGATACCGCCGCTGCCGACGCTGCTGCCCGCGAGGCCGCCACCAGGTTGAAAGATAGGGTTTCTTCGATCGATGCGGACGCCAAGGCCCTCCTCTTCAAAGAGGCACGCACTCATAATGGCTGGCTGGACAAGCCGATCGACAAGGCTACGCTCCTAGAACTCTATGAGTTGATAAAATGGGCGCCAACCAGCGCCAATGCCCAACCGGCACGCTATGTCTTCTTGACCTCCGAGGCGGGCAAGACGCGCCTGAAGCCCCATCTGTCGTCGGGCAACATCGAAAAGACCAGCACGGCGCCGGTAACGGTGATCATCGCACACGATCTCGCCTTCTTCGATGACATGGCAAAAAACTTCCCCATGAAAGACATGAGTGGCCACTACCGGAATGATCACGATGCAGCAGCCCTCATGGCGCTTCGCAACGGCACCATCCAAGGCACCTACCTGATGCTGGCCGCCCGCTCAATCGGCCTCGATGTCGGCGCCATGTCCGGCTTCGATCATGACGGCCTCGACCGTGAATTCTTCGACGGCACCACGCTTCGCTCAAATTTTCTTTGTAATATCGGTTATGGCGACCCTTCCAAACTCTTCCGCCGTCTCCCGCGTTACGATTTCCACGAGGCCTGCCAGATCATCTAGTCCAGCCAGGACGTGGTTAACTTACCTGGCCATGGCTAAGATTGCGTTGATGCACTGGCCTGAAAAACTTGAGCGCATACCATCGATCCTCGCGATAATGGTACGAATCAACTGCAGTGCGCGCCACCTAATAGGCCATCTCCAGGATCTCCCGGATCTGCTCGCCATCCGTGATTTTTCTCGGGTTCTGGCTGACGAAGAGATTAGTGAGCGAGCCTTCGATAATCGCCGCGAAATGTGATCGTTCGACCCCAACCTCGCGCAGCGTCGTAGGCTGCCCCAAATCCCGGACCAATTCTTGTATTGCATCGGCCGCCAGCAGAGCACTACCCATCGCATCGGCCACCGCCTTTTGCTGCTGGCCGTTAACTAGCGCATTGTAGCGCAGCACGCTCGGCAGCATCACGCAACTGCAATGTCCATGGGGCACGCCTGCAACCGCCCCCAGCTGATGCCCTATCCCATGGCTCGCCCCCCAGGGAATGCGCCCGAGACCAGTGGTCGACAGCCAGACCCCCATCTGGCTTTCGAGCCGCGCCTCCAGATCGTCCGGCGCCTCCCGATTGCGCCGAAGGGAGGCCGAAAGCATACCGAGCCCGCGCGAGCAGGTGGCGTCAGTGAACGGCTGCGGTGCTTTCGAGCAAAGGCTTTCGACTGCGTGGTCGACTGCCCGCATCCCCGTCGATAGCCAAAGCCAGTCTGGCGTATGCACACTCGCCTCGGGATCGAGAATAACCGTATCGCCTCCGATCTCGCGCCCGGTATAGAGATGCTTCACCTGCGATCGAAGGTCGATGGCCGCACCCAGATCACTGAATTCCGCACCGGACAGCGTGGTCGGCACAATAATCTGCCTCACCGGCGCGCCGCGAACGCGCGGCACCGTTAACTTGCCACCAGGGCCCACCTTGATGTGATAATTGTCGAATGCCTCGATGCTCTCAATGTTCTCAGCGAGCGCCACCAGCATTACCTTGACCGTATCGATGGGCGTACCGCCGCCGAGGGTCACGATCAGATCGGGCGACGCTGCACGAACCTTGTCCGCCAAGGCCAGCACCGTCTCTCTTGGCACATGGGCGACCGTCTTATCGAAAAGCCCGACAACCCTACCACCAAGTTCTTCTTGTATTCGCTCGACCACGCTGGTCGTCTGGCTGAGCGTTTTGCTGGCGACCAGGAAAATGCGGTTGCTTCCGCGACGTGTGGCTTCATCAGCAACAGCTTCAGCAGCTGGCTTACCGAAAATCACCCGATCCTGCGCCAAGAACCGATATTCCCCCACCATGGACATAGGATGCCCTCCCTGATTTTTTCGCCCCTCATTATGCCATGACTACCGCACCTCGCCGAGGGCGGGGCTACGGTTCCCTGAATTGTCATGTTACGCCAACCAGATCATTTGCTATTTCAGGTTGATTAATCTAATTGGATCGCACTTAAAAATTGACAGCGAGTATCGTGGCGGACATTTTCATTAGTTATTCTCGGGATGACCGCGCCCGCGTTGAGTCCATTGCCAAGGCGTTCGAAGCTGAGGGGTTTTCTGTTTGGTGGGTTCCCGAGATTTAGCCCGCCCCCCGACGAAATCATCGACTGCGAACTGGACGCCGCAGCCTACGTCCTGGTCAGCGANNATCGATCAAATCCCGCTGGGTGTGCGAGGAGACAAACGACGCCTTCCAACAAAAGATTCGAATCCCAGTCTGGATCGAAGATGTGCTGCTGTCTCGTGGTTTTAAGCTCGTCCAAACCGAGAATCTCTACAACTGGCAAGGCGACCGCACCAGCGATGAATGGCAGCGTATCATGCTGCAAGCGCGTGCAATGACGGGAAAGCCAGAGCCAACGCCGAAGCCGCTTGGCCTTCATCCTATTCAGCTTCATCGACGGTGACCTGAGCCCCGGCGTCAAAGCGATTGCTAGTCGGTGGCTCATGCCCATCGAAGGGAAAGTTCACGTCAATACGATGAAGGATTTCAACAACCTGTTCGACACCGTCTTCGGCCATCGACAGTTTACGCAGAAGTTTTTTTCGGACCAATAATTGCATCGGCAATATTATTGATAGTTACAATGTCGGTCATTGATATATCATTTGAATTTAATAGTATTTTCCACTTCAAGAATGATCAGTATCATCAAAATATCATTTTTCCTCTTATTTTAATGTTGAGTTTGGAGATTATTTTTCGAATAGTCCTGGACAACCATTATCATAACATCAATTTATTTGATTTGGAACTATTGATACATTTTTGCTATACTAGCGTAGCTGTTATTACAGATTACATTACAACTAAATGGCTTTGACTCGCTCTCTTTCTGGCTCCATTCGTTCGTTTCTTTGTTTGGAGCCGTGTAAGCGGGCTGACTGCGATTGGCCGATTGCTAGATACTGAACATCGACCTTTCACAGCGCGCGGCTACGTCATGATGATGGTTATAGTGTTTGCTGGCGGTATCAAATGGCGAATAGAGAAAGCGGTACCTGACAATGAAGCAATGTTGACTGAGGACAAGCATGAGGATCACTGAATGGTGGGCAATTTTCCCATCGCTGCCTAGCATTTCGAAATAACGTCTCACATCCAAAACAACGCCTATCGTCGATATGGCCAGCAAAACCAAACGAACCCGAACGTCGCTGTTTCCTTGAGCTTTTCACGATGAGCCATCCATTGATGGTGGCTCTTCGTTTACACTCAAAAAAATCACCTGTTTCTCCAGCATCAGGTTCGATATGATACGAAGCTGGAGCAAAGACGGAGCGTTTTGATGATTGTGCGAAAAGTCGTTGTCGCCCTGATCACCCTGTTCGGTCTCTCGTCCGCAGGCATGTCCGCGTCCTTTGCGGCATCCGCGTCAACCAACAACATTGCCTTCACCTCGATCGAAGGCGATCCATTGCCCATGTCCAGCTTTACCGGCAAGGCCGTTTTGGTGGTCAACACGGCGTCCCTTTGCGGCTTCACCTATCAATATGCGGGGCTCCAGGATATCTGGGAGCGTTACCGCGATCGGGGGCTTGTCGTGCTGGGCGTGCCGTCCAACGATTTCGGCCAGCAGGAACCGGGCAAGGCCGACGAAATAAAGCATTTCTGCGAGGTCAATTTCGATGTCGACTTTCCACTGACCACCAAGCAACCGGTCAAGGGCGAGGACGCTCATCCCTTCTTCAAGCATGTCGCAGAAACCCTAGGCGAAAAGAGCCTACCACGCTGGAATTTCCATAAATATCTGGTGAACCCCGAAGGTGGCCTGGTGGCGGCCTGGTCCTCTAAGATCGAACCCGGTTCGGCGGAAATCACCCAGGCGATCGAGCAGGTTTTGCCCTAGCACCATGACCCCTCCCCATGACCCGACCCGGCTTCCCCCTGATTTACCCCGTCCTGAAGACGACGGCGCCTGTGATCATCTGATCGATCGCCCGCTTCATTCACTGGCCCTCCCTTCGACCAAAGGCGAGACTTTCGACATCGCGACCAGCCCTGGCCGTTGGGTAGTGTATTGTTTTCCCAAAGCCGGACAACCGGACGTGCCCTTGCCCAATGGTTGGGACGATATTCCGGGGGCCCGAGGCTGCACGCCGCAATCCATGGCGTTTCGAGATCAATATGACGATATCCGAGCCCTGCATGCCGAGGTCGTCGGGATCAGCACCCAAGGACCGGACGTCCAAAACGAAATTGCAACGCGTCTGGCACTACCTTTTCCCTTGCTAAGCGACGAAAAGCTTGCTTTTGCGCGGAGCCTAGACCTTCCGACTTTCGAGGTCGACGGTCTCCCGATGATCAAGCGACTGACCTTGATCGTGACCGAGGGGATGATCGACCATGTGATCTACCCGGTTTTCCCGCCTAATAAAGCGGCGGAAGAGGCAATTGTCTGGCTACTCGCGCATCCCAGACGCCCCATCTAATTGGGTAAAATTCGCCTCAAATAGCACGCAGAAAAACGCTTCTATCCCCTTTTATTGACTAGATTTTGGGAATTTGGGGGAGATTGCCTCCTTGTTAATAAAAAATTCAACTTTTTAGGGAATTAAGGCTGTTATCAGAACCGAAACGGAGAGTTTTTTGATGGCAGTTGCAACCCAGGCTGAGCCAAAACTAAACGGCGCTACCCCGCCGTGGAATGGCAAAGCACCGAAGAAGAAAACGGCAGCATCCAAGCGCGCAGTGAGCAAAGCGAAGCCTAAGGCGGCTGCAAAGGCAAAGCCCGCCGTGAAGGCAAAGGCAGCCAAGCCGAAAGTCACCGCCAAGAAGAAAGCACCGGTCAAGGCAAAGCCCGCGACCAAGAAGGTGACCAAGACGACGGCAGTCAAGCGCGCCGCCCCGAAGAAGACTGTTGCCAAGGCGAAGCCAGCAGCCAAGAAAGCAGCGGCGACCGCCAAGCGTGCTACGGCCAAGAAGACGGCAACCACGGCACGTCGCGCTACGGCCGCAAGCGCCAAAGCCAAGGCAGCGCCAAAGCGGATGGTGAGGACTACCGCCAAGCCAGCAGCCAAGCGCGTTGTTGCAAAGAAGGCAGCACCCGCCAAGAGGGCGACGGCAGCCAAGACTAAGACGGCCTCGACCAAGACGGCCAGAACGGCGACCGCAACGAAGAAGCGCGTCACCAAAACAGCAGCCAGGCGCTCGACGCAGGCTAAAAAGGCTGCTCCGAGCCGTCAGGTCACACGCGCAAGGACGCCAGCTCGATCGATCAAGAGCAAGCCAATGAGCGCCGAGATGATCAAGCATGCCGCAGCGATCGCTCAAGCCTCAGGCAGTCATGTCGGCCAGGGTTTTACCAAGCTTTGCCGTGACTGGGCCGCACAGATCAAGAAGAACCGGACGCTCGATGCCGCCGGCCGTCAGTATCTCGACATGTTCGTTAAGATGACGACTTGGCTGGACCAGCAGGAGACACGGGCTCGCAAGCGCTAAACACTCAAGCGCTGTCCGTTATCGATCCTCCCGCTTTCTTTTCCATGACCAAGCTTATTGGTGCCTATCGTGGAAAGGGAAGCGGGCTGGGTCGGTCTCTATTTAGGAACCATCTTCGCCCTTTTGGTCGAAAGGCGGTCCGACACCAACTTGAAAAACGATGGTTCGGGTTCTTGTAACTCGGCATCCAAGGGCCAGTTTCCCGACCTCCATTGATCACATCGGTGATTCAACCAGCTGTTGCTCTGTTGGAAGAAGAAGTCTCATCACCCTGCTTAACCAGCCGTTCCCGGTAAGCGATATAGAGTGTGCAGCTAAAGATGACGATACCGCCAACCCAGGTGTAGATGTCCGGTATCTGGGCGAAAGCGAGATAAGCGAGAAGGGCTGCCCAGGGTAATTTACAGAAATCGATGGGCATCACGACGCTAGTGTCGGTGATCCTAAGCGCTTCGGTCATTAGCCATTGAGCCCCACCGCCAAGAAAGCCCAACGCTAACAACCAGGGAAGCAACTCGATACCGGGCCAGGTCCAGAAGAACATGGCTGCGATCAGGGAAATCGGCAGCTGCAACAAGGACATATAGGTAATGATGGTGATGCTCGAATCGTAACGGGAGACCGTTTTGATCAAGAGCAAAGCGACGGCCCAGAAGATGGTGGATGTCATGACCAGAATTTGACCGATCCCGATGTCGGCAAAGCCTGGTCGAAGAATGATGAGCGTTCCAATAAAGCCAATGATGACAGCCAACCAACGCCGAAGTCTTACGCGCTCGCCAAGGACGATGGCCGCAAGAACAGTTGCGAAGATTGGTGCGGCAAAACCGAGTGCTGTAACTTCGGCCAAAGGCGTGATGCTGATAGCGTAGAAAAAGCAGAGCATCGCGACAACATTAACCATAGCGCGGAACGCATGGAGGGAAAAATGGCTGGTCTGCAGCGGTTGGAGGCCATAGCGAATAAACCAGGGAAGAACAAAGAGCAGGCCGAAAACATTACGAAAAAAGGCAGCTTCGAAGGGATGCATGAAGTCGGTCAGATAGCGAATGACCCCATGCATGGCGGCGAAAAAAAACGTTGAAAGAAACATCAGGGCAATGCCCTTGAATGGTTTATTGATCCTGGCTTTCGGCTGATCTTCTGCAGCTGAGGTTGACACCGTCGACACATCTTCTCTCCTGAACGGCGGATTCTTTTCTTGGCAAGATAATTGATCGCCGCCCGTGTCCCTTAACTTTGGCCGGGGATTCCCTTGGAGACCTTATCAAATTGCGTCGAACGCTTGTCGGCCGTTATACCTAGTCCAACGGCAAGGCATTGAGTGATCTGGCAGCCGTCACCAGAGGTCATTCCGCTGGCTCGGAGGCGGCCCGCTCGGTCCAAATCACCTCGATGCCATGCGAAGGATGTTGAGGTACGAGCCGCGCAAGCACCAAAGAAATCAGCGCCATGGCAGCACCGGCAAGAAAGACGGCTTCGGGTGAGACAATCCAGACAAAGCCGAGCAGGACCGGCAAAAAGACCGCAGCGATGTGATTGATGGTAAAGGCGACACCAGCAGTTGGTGCGATATCTCGCGGATCTGCGATTTTTTGAAAGTAGGTCTTAAGTGCGATCGCCATGGCGAAAAAAGCATGGTCGAGGATATAGAGACCGGCTGCAATCAGCGGATCTTCGACAAATGCGTAGGCAAAAAAGACCAGCGCCAAGCCAATATATTCAACGGTAAGGGCCGTGCGTTCGCCAAATCGACTAACCAAGCGGCCGATATAGGTCGCAAAGGCCATATTGAAGACACAATTGATAAGGAAGAGGAGGGTCACGGCTTCGACCGAATAGCCGAACTTTTCCACCATCATGAAAGCTGCGAAGACGATGAAGATTTGCCGCCGCGCCCCCGACATGAAGGTCAGGGCATAGTAGAGCCAATAACGCCGCCTCAGCACGAGATGCTTGAACTGCTCGTGCTCGCCATCGATACGGGGGAAAGCCAGCCAAGCAAAAAGTGCTACCAACACTGTTGCCCCACCGCCAACGAGATAGACCCAGACATAATCCAGATCTAGCAGCATCTTGGTGAGATATATCAGACCATAGGTGACCAACGAGGCAAAGGCGGCGACCGCAATCATCCTGCCCAGAACCTCCGGCGCATGCTTCTGATCCACCCATTGGAGCGAGAGCGAAATTTGCAGCGTTTGGAAATAATGAAACCCGATCGACATCAAGACCGTGGTGCAATAGAGCCCGATCACGCTCGGAAAAAACCCAGTGATGGCCGTGCCAAGACCGAGCAAGGCCAGGGATATCAGGGCAAAGGTCTGTTCACGCAGAGCGAGCAGAACAAAAATCGTGGTGAACGCTAAAAAACCAGGCACTTCGCGAAGCGACTGCAAGATTCCGATCTCGACGCCGGTATAGGCGGCACGCTCGATCGCAAAGTTGTTCAAAAGCGCCTGCCAGGTGGCAAACGAAAGGGGCACGCCCGCGGCGAGAACATAGAGAAGAATATCTGGGCGTTGCCAGGGATAACGGGTTGGCGTTTTCACGATCACATTCATGACCGTATTATCGCTACACGGGACATCATCTGGCTATGAAATTCGACAACGCCACGATCATGGAAGGGAACGGGCTCTCATTCCGTCGCCATGATCGTTTCCGAAAGAATACCCTCGTTCTTCGATCATGACCGTGGAAGAATGGACATATCGGAGGCTGATACCCGGCTTCCGCGAAAGGATGGACCAGAATTGACCTCGATGGAAGCAGACTATGTCATCGTCGGTTCGGGGTCGGCAGGATCCGTGATGGCGGCACGCCTTTCTGAGGATGCTCGTCATTCGGTGCTGGTGATCGAATTTGGCGGCACCGATATCGGCCCTTTGATCCAGATGCCAGCAGCCCTTTCCTATCCCATGAATATGGCGCGTTATGATTGGGGGTATAGGACGGAGCCCGAACCCCATCTCGGCGGCAGACGGCTCGCCTGTCCGCGCGGCAAGGTGATCGGCGGCTCGTCCTCAATCAACGGGATGGTCTATGTTCGCGGCCATGCGCGGGACTTCGATCATTGGGCTGACGCCGGTGCTGAAGGATGGGCATTTGCCGATGTCCTTCCCTACTTTAAGCGGATGGAAACAAGCCATGGCGGCCAGGCGACCTGGCGAGGTGTGCACGGCCCCCTTCATGTGACCAGAGGGCGGCGAAAAAATCCGCTCTACCATGCCTTCGTCGAGGCCGGTCGCGAGGCGGGTTTCGAGATGACCGATGACTATAACGGCGAGAAACAGGAGGGTTTCGGACCGATGGAGCAAACGGTCTGGCGCGGTCGACGCTGGTCGGCTGCGAACGCTTATTTGAAACCCGCCTTGAAGCGATCGAACCTCGATCTGGTTCGTGGCTTTGTCAGGCGCGTCATTATCGAGGGACAGCGCGCGGTCGGTGTCGAGATCGAACGTGGCGAGAAAATC
This sequence comes from Geminicoccales bacterium, assembly GCA_050633905.1. GTDB lineage: Bacteria > Pseudomonadota > Alphaproteobacteria > Geminicoccales > Geminicoccaceae > JANQPX01. The sequence goes on along the minus strand of JBOEHJ010000054.1, from coordinate 50,250 downwards.
GAGAAAATACGCGCCCGGAAGGAGGTCATTCTTGCGGCCTCCTCGATCAACTCGCCAAAGCTACTGATGCTTTCCGGTATTGGCGATGGGGCGCATCTCGGCGAATGTGGAATCGAGGTTTTGGCTCATCGACCCGGCGTTGGTGCTAATCTTCAAGATCACCTAGAGCTCTATATTCAACAAGCCTGCCTTCAGCCGATTACGCTTTATTCGAAGCTCAACCTCTTTTCCAAAGCGCTGATCGGGGCAAAATGGCTATTGTTCAAATCAGGCGACGGCGCCACCAATCACTTCGAAAGTGCGGCTTTCCTGCGCTCCAAACCAGGCGTCGACTATCCCGATATCCAATATCACTTTCTACCCGTCGCGATCCGCTATGATGGCAAGGCACCGGCTGAGGGGCATGGATTTCAAGCCCATGTCGGCCCGATGCGCTCGGCTTCTCGTGGTTGGATAAAACTGACCTCAAACGATCCAAAGGCGCCGCCCCGTATCCGCTTCAACTATATGTCGACATCCGAGGATTGGGCCGATTTTCGCCATTGCATCCGTCTGACCCGCGAAATTTTCGGACAAGTTGCCTTCTCACCCTTCGCCGGCGAGGAAATCGCACCGGGCAAAAATGTCCAAAGCGATGACCAACTCGACGACTTCATCAAAGAGGCTGTCGAGAGTGCCTATCATCCTTCTGGCACCTGCAGGATGGGCAAGACGGACGATCCTCTGGCTGTGGTCGATCCGACCTGTCGGGTGATCGGCGTCGATGGTTTGCGCGTGGCTGATAGTTCTATTTTTCCGCGAATACCGAACGGTAATCTGAATGGCCCAACAATCATGACCGGCGAAAAGGCCGCTGACCATATCCTCGGAAAAGACCCTCTGCCAAGCTCTAACCAGGAACCTTGGATCAACCCGCGCTGGCAAACCTCAGATCGCTAGCGGCGTGGCCACATCATTGGTTTCGGCCACGCGCCAAGACAGCCCGACGGTATACGGCTCTCTTGTCGGGGTACTTCCCAGTTCTTCCTGACCTAACAAACAATGTCGAAACGAGGAGATGGCAGGAATTTGCTTTGAGAAAAGCTCAAGCGCCTGCCTGCTCGTCCAGGAATTGCTTCGCTTTCACGTGACCAGCATCGGCGGCGCGTTGCAGCCAACGCTGGGCGGCTTCCGAATTTTGAGGTAAGCCATCGCCGCTATGATAGGCGAAGCCAAGCGCCGTCATCGCTGCGGTTGAGCCATTCTCTGCCGCCTTCTCCAAAAGCTGCTGTGCCTCACCAGGGAAACGGGGCTGGATCTGATTGCGCAGAACCGAAAGGCCAAGCATGACATGAGCGCGGTTACTATCCGCATCGCTAGCGCGTCGAAGCAATGTCTCGCCGATCGTCAGATCGGGTTCCAGCACCCTGCCAAGCATAAGGGCGGCACCGAGATAGACCATGGCGTCCTTGCTGTTCTGAGCGATAGCCTTCTCGGCATAGTAACGTCCAACAGGGCCATTGCTGTCGCGCGTACCTGACTTCAGGTAGATTTTGGCAAGCTCAGTTTGTGCCTTCTTATCGCCGATATCGGCGGCGCGGCGCAGCGTCTTCCGTTCTTGGTCGCGATCACCAACTTCGCCGTAAAGGGATGCGAGACGCGTCAAGACCGCGGGATTGTCGCCTTCTGGCAGGTTCTTGAGATAGGCGATGGCCTGCTCGGGATTGGGATCCATGATGTCTTCGTTCATATAGAGATCGGCAAGCTGGATCCATGCCTTGTCATCGCCCTGCTCGGCCCGGCTCTTAAGCTTGTCGGCTGCATTCACAGCGGCAGCCTCAACCCTCTCCTTGGATGCACCGGTCTCAGCCAGAAGATAAGGAAGCCGTCTTGCGGCCGTCATATCCGTTTTGGAAGCCTGCTCATAATAGACGATCGCTTTCTTCATGTCTGCGTCGACGCCAATACCACGGTCGTACAGGCGTCCAAGACTTGCAGCAGCGCGCGTTTGGCCTCCTTCCAAGGCTTCGACCAGCAAGGCACGGCCCCTCGGCGGATCAGCTTCAAGAGTGCCCGACGGTCCCTCGCCACCATCGAGAAGAACACGACCCAACACATAAGCGGCCTTGCTCTTGTAGGATGAGGACTTGCCGTAAGCATCTTCCAGGAGCTGTCTGGCGCGAACTGGGTCGCGGTCAACTCCTTGGCCGAAGGCGAACAGCTGTCCATAGGCGACCAAGGCCTTGGGGTGACCACTTTTGGCGGCGAAGGAATAATGAATAGCCGCCTGTTCGTAATCCCTGTCCTTTACGGCTTGAACCCCTCGGCCATACGAGGAGTTGTAGGAGCCCTGGAGCGAGTTACCATAGTTTCCTGTCGAGCAGGCCGAAACGCTCAGCAGAATAGCTGCTGATGCTATCAGGAGGCGATTCTGAGCCATCTGACATCCACACATCGATTCCCGATAAAATCACCTGGGAAGAGAGGTGTGCTCCCTACATGTTTGCGTTACGAGGATGTCTTGTCACTAACGTGATGACGAGACTAGAACCTTGTTCGCGTTCGACGACAATCTAACGACGAACAGGCAAGCCATCGTCCTTGAAGCGTTGCCTGAAACTGCCATGACTTGCCAATTGTTGCAACCGGAAAGCCCTAACACGGACCATGAGGTCATCGCTGTTCCGGATAGGTTCTTCAGCCCATTCTGCCATGGGTTTCAAGTTTGCTGGACATGGTTCCAGCAAGCTGATCGGCGCCGGCATCCAAGGCGATGATGTAGGCCTGGGTCCAGAAAAAGCAGGCTGCGTTGATTTCGCCCTGACGTTCGTAGAGGGCCGCCCCTTGGGCATATGCATCGGCAAGCCCTGCTTGATCATCCGTCCGATGACCGTCTCGAATGGTGGCCTCCAACCTATCGAAAACCTGGCGCTCCGTGGCAGCCATCAACGCCGCCATCAAACAGCCTCGTCCAGTCGCACCGGGAAGGCGGTATGGTCTCCGGCTTCCCGGCTTAACCGCATCGCGACCCATTGGTGGAAAGCATGGGTGGCTTCATCCATTGCCGGCGAGAAAACGCCGCCTTCAAAGCCTGGCGAAGCGCGCCCGCGCTGCATGCCTTCGACCACGAAGAGATCCTCGGTAAAAACCTCCTGCCACATCGCCTTCAGCTTCAGACGAAGGTCGGCCATATCGTCGCCGAGCGCCTTCGGATCAGTAACATAGATCTCCACATGCTCGATGGTTCGATCATGGCTGATCGGCTCCAGCCTGATTGCGAAATAGTGATCACGGTGTATGCCCAGCAGAACGTTTGGAAACAGGGCGACATAATCCGCTCGACTGCGCCAAGCCTCGCTTAGATGTGGGAAGTCCGGAAAACAGCGGTGGTCTTCCGACAATCGCGGCGCATAGACATGGGTAAGCTGGCCGGCAAAGGATCCAAGCTCGACGATGTTCTCATGGTCTTCCAGCCGCGAATAACTGTTCAGCCCGGGATGAATCCAGGGAAGATGATAGCTTTCGCAATAATTCTCGACCGCCAATTTCCAATTGCAGCCAATCTCGAACTTGAATGAGATATCGGGGCCTGCATGGCAAAGAACCGACTGATCGAAGTCGCACCAACGCCTGGCAAGGGGTTCGATGACGCTCTCAAAGGCTGGCGCACTGCCGGAAAGATCGACGAAGACCACGTCGAACCAGAGGGCGCTACGGGCTTCCTTTAATCCGAGAAGGCTTCGATCTATAGATGGATCGGCGTTGTGGCCGGGACCGCCGACATGGGGCGTGGCCTTGAGCTCGCCGTTTAGATTGTAGCACCAGGAATGATAGGGACAGCGAATCACGGAGCGGATATTGGCCGGCTGCTCGACCAGGATCATCCCGCGATGGCTGCAGACATTATGCAGGACTTTGACACTTCCATCCCTCCTACGCGCTAAAAGGAGGGGTGTACCGAGGTAATCCACTGGCATGACGTCACCAGGATTGGGGATATCCTTGCCAAACCCGACAGCACACCAGCTCGCGCCGAAAATCTCGCGTTTTTCCAGTTCATACAGGTCAGGATCGGTATAACAGCGGTTCGGCAGACCATGAGCCTCTTCAATTGGCCGCATCGTGCGCTGCAAAGCCGCTTCCAAGGCTTCATCCCATGGCCTGTCTTTGATGACATCGTTCATTGCTTAGTTCCCCGCGCCGATCGATTACTAGGGGCCAGTGTTGTCGATTGGCAGCGAGCACTTTGGCAAAAACGCGTCGCCTTCTTTCATGTCATCGTCAAAAACGCTTGATCCTGGATCGACGACATGCCGTCCTGTCTGCTGCAATGGCATTAACGAATGAAATGGCGTTGACGAACAGGCTTAGCTTGTGAAAGCCTCATTTACCTTGGCTGGCATGATCGAGAACTCGGCACGAAGCGCCGCCGATTAATGGGAGAAGGAGCTGCGATGGATGAAATGTTGACACCTGATACTGTTTTGCCGGCCGATGGCCTGGCGGGCACGCTGGTTGGCCGGGCCTGGCTCAAAGACGGACCGTCGGTTGTCGCATTGCGGGGCGATGGGGTGTTCGATCTCTCGGATGTGGCCTCCACCATGGCGGATCTCCTGGAAGCAGCCGATCCGGTCGCAATGGCAGCCTCGGGCAACCGAAAGATCGGCGACCTCGAGCCCATGCTCGCGAATAGCGCCCATGACCGGCGTGTTCCAGGAGCACCCTATTTCCTGGCGCCGATCGATCTCCAGGCGATCAAGGCAAGCGGGGTCACCTTTGCCCGCAGCATGCTGGAGCGGGTCATCGAAGAGCAGGCACGAGGCGATGCCAGCAAGGCGGACGCCTTTCGAAGGACCATCACCGAGGTTATCGGCACCGATCTTTCGAAAATCGTGCCAGGCGGCGAGGCGGCAATGCGCCTCAAACACCATCTGATCGATCAGGGGGCCTGGTCACAATATCTCGAGGTCGGGATCGGACCGGATGCCGAGATTTTCACCAAGGCCCCGCCGATGGCAGCCGTCGGCACCGGCGCGCTGATCGGTATCCGGCGGGATAGTTCATGGAATAACCCCGAACCGGAACTGGTGGTTGCCGTCAACAGCCGGGGCGAGATCAAAGGTGCTATGCTCGGCAATGACGTTAATCTTCGGGATTTCGAGGGGCGAAGTGCCCTCCTGCTTGGCAAGTCGAAAGACAACAACGCCTCGACATCACTTGGACCGTTCATCCGGCTGCTTGACGACACACTCTCCTTAGATCAGCTGCGCCAAACCACGATTAGCCTCAGGGTCAGGGGTGAGCAAGATGGTTTCGAGCTGAACGGCACCAGCTCAATGGGTGAGATCAGCCGGGACATCTCCGATCTGGTCGCCCAAACGATCGGGGCCAATCATCAATATCCAGATGGTTTTGTCCTGTTCGCCGGCACCATGTTCGCGCCGATCGAGGACCGCGACAAACCGGGCGAAGGGTTCACACACAAGACCGGTGACGTGGTAACGATCACCTGCCCCGAGCTTGGCATGCTCGCCAATCGGGTCGCCTATTGCGATGAGGTGCCGCCTTGGGCATTCGGAACGGGGGCGTTGATGAGAAACCTTTCAGCACGCGGTTTGCTCGATGCTAAGGGTTAATCGACGGCGACATTCGTTTGATCATTCGATCTGCCGGTTTGACAAGTTTCTTAGGATCAAGACTTTCTTCATCTTTCCTGGCCATGGTGCTGATCCGGTCCATGCGATCCTGGGAGTCTGAGCCCAGCTCCCTCTCCGGCGGGCGGCGTCCCAGGAACACATGGACCAAGTAGATCTCTACAGAGATGTGGTTAACAAATGGTTCATCACACCAGATCGAACGAATACTAGAATCAGATCACCAGAGCATTTTTCATTTTCTTAGAATCAGCACCAGCCGCCCGCAGCGCCCCACCATGTCAGGTGGGGCGCCCACTGCGAGTGCTTGCGTGGAGGAGAAGGCCGGACCGACTTCACTCAAAAGTGCCCCAGACTGATTACGTTCCCGCTCTCTCCCCTCTGGCACTAGTTGGTGCTTTCGGTCTAACGTCATGAGCATCTTGCCCATCCACAGGAGTTTCCGGCATGTCGAGCTTGGCACCTTTACCCAGCTTCCCACCGATCGAGGGCGATCCGGCGCCTGATGAAGGCGATCGCTATTATCTAGAGGAGCTTAGCCTCGCATTCCGCAATCGCGGCATGCCGCTGGAGGCGTTGCAATATCCGGTGACGCCGACCGGCTTACATTATCTCCTGATCCATTTCGATATCCCCGTGATCGACCAGACCGATTGGCGTTTGGAGATCGGCGGGTTGGTCGAGCGCCCGATCAGCATCGACCTTGAGACGATCAAGGCGATGCCCAAGGTGACGCGCAAGGTCACCATGGAATGTGCTGGCAATGGCAGGGCACGCATGTCGCCCCGACCCGTTAGCCAACCCTGGCTGAACGGCGCCATCGGTACGGCGGAATGGACCGGCACGCCCCTTGCTGAGGTTCTAAAGCAAGTCAACCCGCTGCCGTCAGCAGTGGATTTCGTCTTTACCGGTGAGGATGCCGGCATGGAAGCTGGTGAGATGCAGCGTTATCAGCGCTCGCTCAACATGGATCAGGCGATGGGCGATGAGGCGCTTTTAGTCTACGCCATGAATGGCGCTCCACTGGAGCCGCAGCATGGCTTCCCTCTCCGTCTTCTGGTGCCCGGCTGGTACGGGATGACGAGCGTCAAATGGCTACGCCATATCGAGGCGATCGACCGGCGTTTCGATGGGCATTACATGGACGGCACTTATCGCTACCGCGATAATGTCGACGTGCCGGGTGAGCCGGTCACCTATCAGCGGGTACGCTCCCTAATGGTACCGCCCGGCATGCCGGATTTTTACAATCGAAAACGCATGGTTCCAGCAGGGCAGCACAAACTCATCGGGCGTGCCTGGGCAGGGCCCCGCGCAATCGCCAAAGTCGAGGTCAGTGTCGATGCCGGACAGACCTGGTCGCTAGCCAATCTCGAAGCATCCGATGCCGCCTGTTGTTGGCAGGGCTGGACGTTCGACTGGACGGCGTCGATCGGTGAAACCACGCTTCAAGTTCGCGCCACCGACGAGGCTGGCGAGACCCAGCCAGACGAGCCGATCTGGAACATCCACGGCATGGGCAACAACGCCATCCAAAAAGTCGACGTCATCATCAACTAGGCCCGCAGCATATGCGGGCTGGACTTGGGCCTGGTTTGGCGGGCGTGATGCCGGAGCATCTCATCATTCAAAGCAGTGCCTTGTTTGCATCGACGTTTTCAAACCTGGCAGCATACTGTCAAGCAACGCGATAGCTTCCCAAAACCAATGAGGTGGCTACACCACCTAGAGTTGGCTTGGGAGGACGCGGTCGGGGGGACGGTGACCATCGGCGAAGGTCTTGATGTTGATCAACACCTTCTCGCCCATATCGAGGCGTCCTTCAATCGTCGCACTGCCCATATGGGGTAGAAGAACCACGTTTTCGAGCTCACGCAGCTTGGGATTGATGGCCGGTTCGTGCTCGAAGACGTCGAGACCGGCACCAGCAATCTCCTCGTTGCGCAACATCCTGGTCAGCGCCGCCTCGTCGATGACCTCACCGCGTGAGGTATTGACGATGGTCGCCTCGGAGCGGAGTAGCTTCAGGCGCCTCGCCGAGAGCAGATGGAAGGTCGCAGGCGTGTGCGGGCAATTAACGCTGATGATATCCATGCGCGCCAGCATTTGATCGAGACTCTCCCAATAGGTAGCCTCGAGCTCGTTCTCGATCGCCTCAGGCACGCGCCTTCGGTTGTGGTAGTGAATGGAAAGGCCAAAGCCGCGGGCGCGTCTGGCAACCGCTGTGCCGATCCGACCCATCCCGAGAATGCCGAGGCGTTTGCCGGTGATGCGATGGCCGAGCATGCTGGTCGGGCTCCAGCCGTCCCACTCCCCTGAACGGGCGACCCGCTCACCTGCAACCAGGCGCCTGGAGACACCAAGGATGAGCGCCATAGTCATGTCGGCTGTGTCTTCGGTGAGCACGCCGGGCGTATTGGTGACCGTGATGCCGCGCGCATAGGCCGCCTCGACATCGATATGATCGACGCCGGTGCCGTAATTCGCGATCAGCTTGAGATTGGGGTTGGCATGAGCCAGCACGCTGCCATCGAGCCGATCGGTTAAGGTCGGCACCAGCACCTCGGCCTTCTTCACGGCCTCGATCATCGCGGCCTTGGACATCGGCTTGTCGCTGTCATTCAGCGTCGTGTTGAACAGCTCCATCATCCGGGTTTCGATAGCTTCGGGTAGTTTCCGGGTAACGATGACGAGCGGTTTGTTGCGTGCCAAAGCTTGATCTCCGGCGCTGGCGATGAGCCCCAAAAGGCAGGGTTAGCCCCGTCCTTCACAAAAACTGTCGATCTAGTCGCCGCACCGATTACACGACCATGAAGAGCCGATCAATGCAGACCGTTCGATGGCGACCATCGTTCGGTAGGATGGCTCTAGCAGAACTTGGTCAGGATCTGAAGTCAAAGAGCACGAGCTTGCGACACTAGCGATCTCGGGTTAACTCTCCCATCACAAGGCGTTCAATCCAAGCCTTGACGCGATAAGGAGAGACCAACGTCATGCTTCAGACCAGGCCTCGATCAGGTTTAGCCCTGTTGGCAGTCCTGTTACCGGTCCTCATCTATGCTTCGCCCCCGCCAGTTGCTGCACAGCAACCGTCCGAGGTCGGTCGTAGCACGGGACTGCCGGTACCGCGTTTCGTATCGTTGAAGCGGGACGAGGTGAATGTGCGTTTCGGCCCAGGTAAGCAATACCCGATAAACTGGGTATTCACGCAGCGCGGCGTGCCTGTGGAAGTCGTCGCCGAGTTCGACACCTGGCGAAAAATAAGGGACTATGAAGGGACTGAGGGCTGGATCAATGCAGGCCTCCTGAACAGCCAACGCACCATCATGATTCAAGGAACCGTCCGCGATCTCAAACGCACCGCCGATGGCAAGGCGCGCGTGAAGCTACGGGCCGAGCCTGGGGTGATCGGCAAGCTCTTCGAATGTCGTGGTAGCTGGTGCCGGGTTGAGATCGACGGGCAGCGTGGCTGGCTCCAGCGGGGTGATTTCTACGGAACGCTGCCGGACGAAGAGGTTCATTAGCGGTGTGACCACGTCATTTGGTTCCGACCACAATGGCCTGGATCGACGGTATACGGCCATGTTTTCGAGGGTATTGACGGTTATCATTTGATGACGCCCGACACTATGTCATTTGGTATCGGCCCATCAAATGGTCTGATCCCTTAAGTTCTCTTGTTCCCGTAAAGCTCGGCGATGGTCGTTTCGTGGTTCTTGTAGATGATTTGCCGCTTAAGCTTCAGGGTCGGCGTCATGGTGCCGTTTTCGATGGTAAACGGCTCTGGCAGGATTTTGAAACGTCGAATACGCTCAATGGGGGAGAGCCGCTGATTAGCGCGCCTTAAAGCACCATCGATCGCCTCTCGAAAGCCTTGATCATCGGCCAGATCGCCCAGCTGCTTGGTTTTCCCCTCACCCCGCGCAAAAGACGTCACGAATTCGTCATCGGGGACAACTAGGGCGACCAGATGCGGGCGTTGATCGCCGTAGACCAGAATCTGACCGATCTCAGGCTCGAGTGCGACAACGCCTTCCACCCGCTGCGGGGCGATGTTGTCACCGCCGGAATTCACGATCAGATCGCGCTTTCGATCTGTGATCTTGATATAGCCATCCTCATCAATCTCACCGACATCGCCGGTATGCAGCCAACCATCGATCAACGTGCTCTTGGTCGCTTCCTCATTACGCCAATAGCCCTGCATGACAGCTGCACTACGCACGAGAATTTCGCCATCCTCGGCAAACTTGACCTCAACACCGGGAAGAGCAGGGCCAACGCTTTTCAGCTTGACTAGGCTCGGCGTGTTGACGCTGATGACCGGGGAGCATTCGGTCTGCCCGTAGCCCTGAAACACCGGGAGCCCGAGTGCCGTGAAAAAGAGCCCGACGTCATAGTTAAGCGGTGCGCCACCCGAGACCAGGGCCTTCATCCGACCGCCGAACCGGGCCCGAACCTTTTCGCGGACCAAACGGTCGAGAATAGGGTTGATCAGACGCTCAAACAGGCTGAGCGATGAGCGATCCTCATAAGCTTTGATGCCGATCGACAAGGCCATGTCGAAAAGCTTCGGCTTCAGTCCGCTCTGTCGTTTGACGCCGCTCAAGATCCGCTGACGCAACACCTCATAGAGGCGCGGCACGCAGGCCATGACCGTAGGCTTGGCTTCGACGAGATTGGCGCTAAGCGTCTCGATTCCTTCAGCGTAATAGATCTCTGCCTCGATCGCGATAGGCAGGAATAACCCCGCCATATGCTCGTAAGCGTGGGAAAGAGGGAGGAATGAGAGAAAGACGTCATTGCCGAGTCCAAGCTCCTCCAGCAGCTGATACGCACTTTGGACATTCGCTTGAATGTTGCCGTGACTGAGCATCACACCCTTGGGCCTGCCACCGGTTCCTGATGTGTAGATCAAGCAAGCCAGGTCATTTCGGCTTAAGGTCGAGGCCGGATCTTCGGTGAAATCAGCTTCAGCGGCGCCTAGGCTCAGGGCTTCTTCGAAGGTCAGCGTCTCGATGTCGAGATCGGCCGTCTCGCTCAAACGATCGATCGTGATCAAGGTCTTGGCGTCAGTGGATTGCTTCACTGCGGGAAGCAGGTTTTGCGCAAGCTTGCTGGTGGAAACGACCACCATCTTCGCGCCACTGTCATTCAGAAGATGCAGGTGATCGTCATCGGTGTTGGTGGTGTAAGCTGGAACCGCGACACCGCCTGCGCGCAAGATGGCGAGATCGGTGATCGCCCATTCCGGGCGGTTCTCAGCAACCAAAAGGACGCGATCGCCCGGTTCCAGGCCTTTGGCGCGAAGGGCGCGACTGAGATGATGCACTTGCTCGCGCACGGTCGACCAAGACCAGGGCTGATAGCGGCCGTCGATCTTCGCCCAGAGAAACGGTTTGTCACCTGATGCGGCTGCCGATTTCTCAAAGAGATCGACCAGATTTCGACCAAAATCCGGCGTCGTCATATCATCTCCCGCCTCAAACCATACCCAGTAGAAAACCTCGAAAAAGACGTCGCTCAACAAGTCCGATTGCCCGCACAGCTCTTTCAACCAGGAATCATAACTATCGGCTGCGCTTAAACGTCTCTCCCAGCCTCTGATAATGCTTTCCGTCTGGATTGACCAGCTTCGCTTCTTATATGACGTCCAGGTCCTGACATTTCCATCCTGGAGTTATTCGATGATCGCTCATCCCCCCTGCCCCGAAAACCGTCAACAGGCCGAGCAGACGACAGGCGTGGGTGATGGCAAGGACTTGCCCATCTGGAACCTCGACGACCTCTATCAGAGCATGGATGCGCCGGAGATCGAGCGCGATCTGACCAAGGCGGATGAGGATGCAGATGCCCTCGATCAGGATGGCAAGGGCAAGCTCGGGGTGATGTCAGGGGCCGACCTTGCGGCGTTCATCAAGCGTTATGAGCAGGTCGAGGATCTGCTGGGTCGTGTCTACAGCTATGCCTCGCTGCTTCATGCCGCCAAGTCCGATGATGCCGAGATCAGCCGTTTTTATCAGACCATCCGTGAGCGGATCAACGACATCAGCACCAAGCTTTTGTTTGTCACCCTCGAGATCAATCGGATCGAAGATGGGAACCTTGAGGCAAAGATCGAGAGCGCTTTCGAACTCGCCCATTATCGTCCCTGGTTGCGTGACGTGCGAAGCTTCCGCCCTCATCAGCTCGACGACGACATCGAGCGCGTGCTGCACGAGAAATCGATCACCGGTCGCACCGCCTGGAACCGCTTGTTCGACGAGACGATGGCGCGCATTCGGTTTTCGCTGGATGGCAAGGATCTGACCAGCGCGGAAATTTTCGATATTCTTTCCGACAAGAATCGCTCGAAACGCGAGGCGGCAGCGAAGTCAATTGCGGCGACCTTGGACAGCAATGTCAATCTGTTCGCCCTGATCACCAATACCCTCGCCAAGGACAAGCAAATCGAGGATGATTGGCGCAAATTCGAGCGCCCGATCTCATCCCGCAACCTTGCCAATCAGGTCGAGGATGATGTGGTCGATGCGCTGATCAGCGCGACCAAAGCCGCCTATCCGCGCTTGGCTCACCGGTACTACAAGTACAAGGCGAACTGGATGGGCCTGGATAAGCTGCAATACTGGGATCGTAATGCGCCGCTGCCGGAGGACACCGACAAGCGCATTCCTTGGGACGATGCGAAGGTCATCGTGCTCGATGCTTACCGGAGCTTCTCGCCCAAGCTCGCCGATATCGTCGATCGCTTCTTCACCGATCGCTGGATCGATGCGCCGCCAAGGCCGGGCAAGGACGCCGGTGCGTTTTGCCATCCTACCGTGCCGAGTGCCCACCCCTATGTCCTGATGAACTATCAGGGTCGGCCGCGCGATGTCATGACGCTGGCCCACGAACTCGGCCATGGCATCCACCAGGTACTGGCCGGCAAACAAGGCCCCCTCATGGCCGGCACACCCTTAACATTAGCGGAAACGGCGTCCGTTTTTGGGGAGCAGCTGACGTTTCAGTCGGTGCTCGCGGCAGAGACCGATCCGGTACAGCGGCGCCTGCTTTTGGCGGGTAAGGTCGAGGATGCGCTTAACACCGTGGTGCGGCAGATCGCTTTTGTCGATTTCGAGCGCCGGGTGCATGATGCCCGACAAAAGGCAGAGCTGACACCTGATGAACTCTCCGCCATCTGGATGGAGATCCAGACCGAAAGCCTCGGGCCAGCCTTTCATTTCGAGGACGGCTACAAGGTCTTTTGGAGTTATATTCCCCACTTCATCCATGTGCCCTTCTATGTCTATGCCTACGCCTTCGGCGATTGCCTGGTAAACTCCTTATACGCCGTCTACCAGGCAGAGCCCGAAGGCTTCCAGGACCGCTATCACGACCTGCTTGCAGCTGGCGGCACGCTTCGTCATCAGGAATTGCTCGCCCCCTTCGGCCTTAATGCGACTGACCCCAACTTCTGGAGCAAAGGGCTATCAGTGGTCGAAGGGTTGATTGATCGGCTGGAGCAGGAGGCAGGGTCCTAAACATGAGCGAAAATGCTGGCGATCGGGATGAAAACACCCTTACCGGCAGGGTGCGGCGCTATGCTCAGGTCTCCGGAACGATGGGCGGCCTCGCCGCTAGAATTGCGGGCCAGCAGTTTCTCGGCGTCAAGATCGATAAGGGGCAACATGCCGAGGATCTAAAACAGGCCCTTGGCGGTCTGAAAGGCCCCTTGATGAAGGTCGCCCAGCTGCTTGCGACCATTCCCGACGCCCTGCCGAAAGAATATGCCGCCGAACTCGCCCAGCTCCAATCCGAGGCCCCGCCCATGGGGCGCCCCTTCGTCCGCCGCCGCATGGCCGCAGAACTAGGCCCTGATTGGAAGGCAAGGTTCGAAAAATTCGATCTCGAAGCGACCAATGCTGCCTCACTCGGCCAGGTCCACCGGGCAACCTCGCTCGATGATCAGGAGCTGGCCTGCAAGCTGCAATATCCAGGCATCGAGAGTGCTGTTGAGGCAGATCTCACCCAGCTCCGGCTAATTTTCTCGCTCTATCGCCGCTATGATCCCTCCATCAATCCCGAGCGCATCTATGAAGAGCTGGCCGAGCGCCTGCGAGAAGAACTGGATTACAACCGCGAAGCCCGGCATATGGCGTTATACCGGGGCATGCTGAAAAAAGAAAAATCGATCTACGTACCCGATGTGCTCGACGATCTTTCCACCAATCGCCTGCTCTCGATGACCTGGCTTGAGGGTCGAAAATTGATGGATTTCACCGAGGCCTCTCAGGAAAACCGGGACAAGCTCGCCTATAATATGTTTCGCGCCTGGTATGTGCCGTTTTACGAATATGCCGTCATTCACGGTGATCCGCATCTCGGCAATTATGCGGGGCGTGACGATTTCGGCATCAATCTTCTCGATTTCGGCTGCATCCGGGTGTTCAAGCCCTCTTTGGTGAAAGGCGTGATCGATCTCTATTACGCCTTGAAAGACGGCGATCGAGACCTAGCGGTGCATGCTTACGAGACCTGGGGATTTTCCGACCTGCGCAACGAGGTGATCGACACCCTCAATATCTGGGCGGCATTCATCTATGCGCCGTTGATGGAAGATCGGCCGAGGTTGATCGAGGAGACTAACTCTGGCGCATATGGGCGCGAGGTCGCGGAAAACGTCCATGGCAAGCTTCGCGATCTAGGTGGCGTGACCCCGCCCCGCGAATTCGTCCTGATGGATCGCGCCGCCATCGGTCTGGGCTCGGTCTTCATGCATCTCGGCGCCAAGATCAATTGGCACCAGCTGTTTATGGAGCTGATCGACGGCTTCGATGTCGAAAAGCTGGAACAACGCCAGACCAAGGCCTTAAAAGCCGTCGATCTCCCTCTCCCTACTTAGTGGCTTGTCTTCGACAAACATTTTCCATTTTCGTCATGCCCGGATTTGATCCGGGCATCTACTTGTCAGCAGGTCGCCGGCGGACGGATGGATTGCAGGGTCAAGCCCGGCAATGATGAGATGGTGGCATGCTCGTTCTAAATTCTCGCTATCATGCGATAGGTTTCGAGCAAAAAATTAATCAGCAATGATGGAAGGATTGGCGGTCTCATGGTGGCCGACGGCGACCGTCTCTTCCATGCGCGTGCAGTATTCCAGACGCTCGATGACACGGTCCATGACATCCTCGATCGCCTCATCGGTCATGGCGGCTAGAAGATCGGATGTCGCGGGGTCGAGTGAGGTGCCGTCCCGTGGCGCGGTGGTCGGCGATTCATCGAACATATCCTTGACGGAATAGGCGGCCTCGAGGGGGTGGGCTTCCTGCAAGAAGCGGTAGACGAACAGCGTGACCATCAATTCCCGATGAGCGCTTAGTTGCGCCAGGATAGTGAGCTCGAACTGGTTCATATCAATTTCCTCAAGGCAGCATGCGAAGCTTAGGAATGCCCTCTCGCAACACTATCGCCGGAGGAAATTTAAAAAGCGTTAATATAGCGCATTGATTGATTCTTAACGCTTTAGGAACGCTCCCAAGGCATTGAGATTATTGGTTTCAGACACTTTGGCCCGCTGATATTCAGTGATGGTCGCTGTCCGCAGTGCTTTCGCCCTGGCCTTGGCCGACGAAGCGACGCGCTGTCATGCCCATCGTGGCGCCTTGTACCACGACGGAGAAGATCACGACGACATAGGTGACGGTCAAAATGAAATCCGTCACTGGGCCATCCGGCAGCGTGAGGGCGAGCGCGATCGAGATACCGCCGCGAAGCCCACCCCATACCAAAACTGGGAACGCCCCTTTGGTAAAGTCATTGAACGGCTTGAGCAGACTGAACGGTACGCCCACTGCAAGAAAGCGCGCGAACAGAACCAGGGGAATGGCGATCAAGCCAGCGACGATATAGGTCTGGTCCAGAACGATCGCGGCGATCTCCATGCCGATCAGGAGAAACAGCACAGAATTGAGAATTTCATCGACCAACGACCAAAAGCTGGTGAGATGCTGGCGCGTTCGATCGCTCATGGCAAAGCGGGTGCCGTAATTGCCAATCAACAGCCCTGCAATCGCCATCGCGATGGGGCCTGCCACATGCAGACGAAGGGCGAGTGCATAACCGCCCATGACGACGGCAAGGGAGATCAGAACTTCCAGATTATGCTCATCGATCGCCTTCATCGATTTGTAACCGATCCATCCGGTGACCAGGCCAAGCAGCGCGCCACCGAAGGCCTCGACGACGAACAGCTCCAGAGCGTGGCCGATCGAGAACTCGCTTTCGCCGACAGCAGCGGCCAGGCAGATCGAGAAGACAACGACGCCAACACCATCATTGAACAGGCTCTCGCCGCCGATCTTGGCTTCGAGTTCGGGCGGCACGCGTGCGGACTTTAAAATGCCGAGCACGGCGACCGGATCGGTCGGGCTGATCAACGCGCCGAAGACCAGGCACCAGACCATCGGCACCTCGACGCCGAGCAGCATGGTCAGCCCCTTGAAACCGAGACCAACCACGAAGGTCGAGATAATTACGCCGAAAAGCGCCATTGCCAAGACGGCCCAGCGGCGGGTCAGCAACACTTCGAGGTTGATGTGCAAGGCGCCGGCGAACAGAAGAAAGGAGAGCATCGCATTCAAGAGCACATCATCGAATTCGATATTGCCCAGAAAGGAGCGCACCGCATCGCCGAGACCGAGAACAGGAACGGCACGATCGAGCAGGATCATGAGAAGCGACGCGACAGCGCCCATCACCGTCAGCCCGATCGTCTGGGGCATGCGGAAAAATAGATAGTTGATATAGCCAAGCACCGCGGCCACCACGACTAGAACGGCGGCGGCCTCGAAGGGTGTGAAGGTCAGTTCCATTATCTCGCCCGCTTGTGGTCGCGGGCCAGTCTCAACATTGCGACGATCCACGCAAGGGGTTTGTTGTTTTTTTCCGAGCGGTCCACTCTTTTCGACCTGATGTCGACTAACGCGCGAGTAGCTCATCCAATGCTCAAGCTTCACTTAGCGGACCTTTATCGCTAAGATTTTATGATCGTTATCGTTATATTATTTTGAGTATCGTTGGATTTTTCGATGAACTGTGTCGCCTGTGGCGAGCGATTTGAAGATCAGGGGCGGTTCTGCCCTTTTTGCGGCGTTTTGCTACGTCTTGCCTGTTCCTATTGTGGTCGGCTGAATGATCGTTCCCAAACGGCGTGCGGCCAATGCTCGATGCCGCTTTCGAAACGGAGCGAGCCGGCCACCACGACAGTGCCATCCTACCGGCCGTTGGAGCGGCGACAACTGACGATCATGTTCACCGATCTGGTGAACTCGACGGCCCTCTCGGACCAGCTGGATCCAGAAGATTTCCGCACGCTGATCGAAGCCCATCGGACGGCAGCCGTCGCGCCGATCAAGCGCTATGGCGGGGTGGTCGCTCGTTATCTCGGCGATGGCATGCTGGTCTATTTCGGTTATCCCGAGGCCCATGAAGATGATCCGGATCGAGCGGTGCGTGCGGGGCTGGCGATCGTGGAAGCGACCAAAGCGATGAACGAGCGCTGGGTTGGCGAAGGCCACGGCAAGATCGCGGTGCGCATCGGCATCCATACCGGGATCGTGGTGGTCGGCGATGTGGTCAAGCAGGACGTGCAGGAGACGATGGCGGTCTTCGGCAATCCACCCAGTATGGCGGCAAGACTGCAGGCTATAGCTGCGCCCAATTCGGTGGTGCTAAGCGGAGCCACCAAGTCGCTGCTGCGACCTGGCTTGCGTTGCGTGCCGCGCGGCAAGACGCTGCTCAAAGGGATCGCTAAACCCGTTGAGGTCTTCACGGCAGGCGAGGTCGATGGGCGGATGGCCGCCGATGCCGGCACTGCTCAGGCGAGAAAGATCCTGCCCTTCGTCAACCGTGAAAGGGAGCTTTCGGCACTGCGCTTAGGCTGGACTTCCGCCGCAAAGGGCGAAGGCAAGGCGTTCCTGCTGACAGGCGATCCCGGGATCGGTAAGTCGAGGCTGATCCGCATGGTCGAGGAGTGGGTCGTCGAAAAATCCTGTCACTGGTTAATGGCACGCACATCGCCTTACGCCACCAACAGCGATTTTTTTGCCTTTTCGGAGTTTTTTCAGAGCCTGTTTCAGCCAGATGATGACATCGATGCAGGGACAACGCGTTACCAGCAGCTGCAAGGCCTGCTCGGTGATCAAGAAGGCGACGATGCGAACGACATGTTCGGCTTTGCCAATCTTCTCGGGATCGAGATCCCGGCGGAGGCAGCGCCTCATAGTCTTCAGCCAGAACGCCTGCGCGAATTGACCCTTGGCGCCATCACAGGCTGGTTCGAACGACAATCAACAAACCAGCCTCTTGCCCTGGTCATCGAAGACCTGCATTGGGCCGATGCCTCAACGCTGGAGACCATCAAGCTTCTGCTGGCGAAACTCGCCTCGATGCGGATCTTATTGATCATGAGCAGCCGCGAAACCGATGTCCTCGGAGAGGCGGCATCCTATGCGGAAACCCTTAAGATCGAACGCTTGCAGCCGGATTATGCCAAAGCCTTGATCGACCATGTTGTCCTTGATGCCGGTCTATCAGATGTATCGGTCCAGACCTTGCTGGAACGGGCTGCCGGTGTCCCGCTGTTCATCGAGGAATTGCCGAAGCCGGTTCTTGAAGACGGCAGGGCCGCTGGCCTGGGTCAAGGTGGTGATCCCATCACCTTGCCGGCGACACTCCGCGACTCGCTGATGGCGCAGCTTGACCGCATGGGTGTCGGCAAGATCGTCGCCCAGACGGGGGCTGTCCTTGGTCATAGCTTCGATGAGACCTTGATGCGCCGCGTTTGGAGTGGCGGCCTTCAGCAAATGGAGGAAGGCCTCAATGCCCTGACCGAGGCTGGTCTCCTGACACGCCACGGCACATCGCCCGAAGCAACTTATGCCTTCAAACACGCGCTTCTGGCCGAGATCGCCTATGACAGCCTCCTTCGCCAGGAATGCCGCCAAATTCATCGGCGTACCGCGGATGCCCTGGTCGCCCATTTCCCCGCCCTCGCCGACACCCGCCCCGAACTCATCGCCCGCCACTATGCCGCCGCGTGGGATGCCAGCGTGGCATTCGATTACTGGATGAAAGCGGGCAAGGCGGCAGCACGGCGTTCGGCAAATACCGAGGCCATTGGACATCTGCGGAGCGCTGAGGCGGAGTTGGAGCAGTTGAAGACGAAGCGGGGCAAAGATCTAAATAAGCACTTGCTTTCACTGTACTTGACTCGCGGACCGGTGCTCATTGCGCTATCGGGCTGGGCAACATCTGACGTCGAACAAAACTATCGTCACGCCTGGGAAATTGCCCAAACGCTAGATGCCGAACCTCAAAAGAAATTTGCTGCCTTAGGCGGTCTCTACAACGTTTATCTATTACGAGGCGATGTCGAGATGGCCCGTGAGGTCAATGATCGAGAACATCGTATGGCAGCCGAAATCGGCTATGATGAGGTTCTTCCTAAATGGCATAGCGGTGCCGGTTATTGCGATTTCCTTACCGCCCGATTTGAAAACGCGCGGCAACATATGACAGAGGTGACAAGGCTCTACAATTCGAATCTAGAGTCCCGTCACACAGTCAGCTATGGCATTCATCCCTTCGTCATAGCAAATTCTGCGAGAGCCATGTCGGAGTGGTTCTTGGGATGTGCTGACGAGGCGGATGCGAGCATTCAAACTGCTATCGAGTCCGCCCGTCAGGCACGCCATCCCTTCAGTATCTGTTATGCCCTTTGCTTCTCGGCGTCGATAAGCCAGTGCAAGAACAACACCTCGCAAGCGCTGGAGGCCGCGACTGAGGCCTTCGAGCTGGCCGAAGAGCAAGCTTTTTCCTACTGGATCGGATGGTCTCGGGTGATCATGGGCTGGGCACAGGTCAGGCTTGGCAAGTCGGAGGAAGGCCTGGTGGCCTTGCAGGACGGTCTCATCCGATATCGAGCGACGGGTGCTGCGCAGATGCTAGGCTACATGCTTTGCCTGCTGGCCGAGGCCTATGCGATCGCAGGCAGACATCAAGACGCAGTGGTGACATGCCGAGAAGCCATCCTGACGATGGAGCAAACCGGCATTGTCTTTTATCGATCCGAGGCCTACCGGCTCTTGGGGCAGAGTCTTTGTTCTCTCGATGGTTCTCGAACAGACGGTGTTCGGATGCTCATGAGATCTTTTCGTATTGCCGAAAGCCAAAACTCGCCCCCGATGCTGCTGAGAGTCACAAAGACGTCCCTGCCGCTGATCGAACAGTCCCGGCCAAGGCTGAAGGTCATGATTGAAAAGCGCATGGCTCAAGCCATGCAGGGGTCACCGCGTAGCTCAAAATGCAACTGGGAGCAAGCCGCCAACGCCTAAAAAAAACCCAAACGCTAGAAGTTAATAATATGTATCTTGACTGATTATTGCAAATAAAAGACAATCAACTTTGTCATTTGACATATATTATATGGAGAAATTTCAAGATGTCAGAAAATTGTGATAAAGAAATGTTTACGAAGGGGCTTTGTGTGCCTCGCGATCTGGTAGTTCAAGGCAGGCGTATTCAGGACCTCTTAGCAGCCGAGAATGCATTCGAGCCGACTGGCGGTGATGATCGTACATCAGAGGATATCTTCAGGGGCCTTATAGATGCGTTAAATGAAGAAGTTAAACAAGATAAAGAAATAGAAGATCTGTATGTCAGTGAAGATTACTTAAAAGAATTTGTTATCAGTGTGCGAAATGGCGACCCTCTCAATCCTCGGCCGAAGAGTTTGGATGGTATCTCCGGCTTCAGCACAATACTGTATATTGAGCAACATCTCATTGGGAAACGCGTTCTAACCTGCGAAGAAATCGGTCTGTCGATAGATCCAGAGCATCTTATGGAGTATCGATCAAAGCTATGCGGCAAGATCTGCGACTATATCTTTGTAAAGGATACGCGCAGCGGCCATTTGTCGGTTGAAGTTATCCATGAAGAATTTTGCACACGAGAAGCATTTATTGATTGTTGCCCGCATAGAGTGACGCTCTATCACTGGGACATCAATATTCCTGACGATACTTACGAAGTCCTTAATCGGGACGATAACAGTTTTCAACCCATTCCCACACCTTCCGTGCCCAGCCCTTTCCCCCCCATTCCGAGTGATATATTTCCAAGACATTCACTCGACCCAGGCGACGAACGCAGCATATGGTTCCGCTGCCTGGATTACAAGCTTGTCGCCAAGGGCTGCTCGATCGAGATCGAGAATGTTTTTAAGCAAGTTGATTGCGACGAAATCATCCGTCTCAGCGAAAGCGATTATCCCTGGTTTTACACTTCGACCGAGCAAAGTTGCGTTGACATCATGTTCAAGGGATATCCCCCGGCTGCCCAGCTTCCAACCCAAGCGGAATATTGCCTAGGCCGCTGCGTACATCCCCCAATCATTAATAGTGGCGGCAAGTAACGCCGAAACTCAAGGAAACCACTTCGCCCATCCCTCCTCGTAATACTTGAGGAGCGGATGGGCCTGGAGAGTGTTCACCTCCACATCCAAGCGTCCAATGTCGGAGGGAAACTCGATTAGGCCCGGCAGTGTCGCAGTCTCCAGGAAATCGAGCCCGTCCGGCAGGCGGATGTCTGCCCAATCCAACCGGCGCGACCCTGCCATGACAAAGCCCCAGTCGCCGAAGCTTGGAATGTAAGCGTGGTAGGGTTGGGTGGAGAGGGTTCTGTCCTGCCGGTAAGGATCAGGTGCCGCGCCGAGCGTCTCAGCAATACTCCAAAACGCCTTTCTGGCGTAGACCGGGGAGGTCGCCTGGGTGGTGATCACACCGTCGCGCGCAAGATGGCGGGCGGCTTCGGTGTAGAAGGCGAGGCTGTAGAGCTTGGAGAGCCCCGGGTTCTTCGGGTCCGGCAGATCGATCAGGATTACATTGTAAAGCTCGCCATCCGACTTTAGAAATTCAAACGCGTCCTGGTGGACAACCTCGACTCGCGGATCGTTCAAGGCATCGTCATTGAGTGCGGTCAGGCGCGGATTTTCCCGAAACAGCTGGGTCACCGCTGGATCGAGATCAACCAGTTTGATTTTTTTGACACCTTCATGTTTCAGGATCTCCCTAACCGCCATGCCATCACCGCCACCCAGAATGAGCACCGCATTTTTCCTTGTAGTCAGCCCCATGGCCGGATGAACCAGACTTTCGTGGTAGCGATGCTCATCGACGCTGTCGAATTGTAGGCCGCCGTTTAAGAAAAACCGGACATGCCCCCGCCCCTGGGTCACCACGATCCGCTGATAAGGTGTGGTTTCCGCATAGATAATCTCATCCTGATAAAGCTCGCCTTCAAACACGCCTACCAGGCGATGGCTGGACAGTAGACTTGTCAGGAGCAGCAGGGTGGCAGCGATGGCGATCAACGGGAGTTTCCAGTCCAGCATGGGCCAGAAGATACGACAGGCGAGGCCGGCGACCGCCAGGTTTAAAAGCCCAAAAACGAGACTGGTGCTGATCAGACCGAGCTGTGGCACCAGGACCAACGGGAACAAGAGGGCGGCGACCAGCGCGCCGATATAGTCAGCGGTCAGAATGTTGGAAATGTTGATCTGCAGCGTTTTTTCCTGCTGTAGAATTCTTGTAACAAGAGGGATTTCAAGGCCCACCAACGCGCCGATAGTGAGGCAGATAAGAACCAGGAATGCCTCGTAATTGTCGACAAAGGCAAACGCAAAAAACAGGATGGGTGCTGCCAGCCCCCCAACGAGACCAAGTGCGATCTGGGTGGCGACAAACGCCCGTTCCAGCCGGCTTTCGATATAACGTGACAAAAAAGCGCCTAGGCCCATGGCTGTCATAAAGAGGCCAATGACGATCGAAAACTGAAAGACGCTGTCGCCTAGCAGATAGCTTGAGATCGTGCCAGCAATCAGCTCATAGACCAACCCGCAAACCGCGATAACAAACGTGCCGAGCAACAGCGGCAAATAGGCGTGGGGCGCACCGGCCTTTACTTGGGCCTGGTGCAAGGCTCGCCCGTCTCGACATGAGTTGATACGGCTTTTGGTAAGGCGACCGTCAATGAGGTCATCACATGACCTATTGGATGATGGAGGCGATGAGAAGGGCTAGGGAAATCATGACGGAGCCGATGACGATGGCGACCGCGACATTGCCTTTTTCCGCCATTTCCTCATGCAGATCGATCGGGCTCAGCCAGTCGATCAGGACATAGGAGAGGATGAAGAGGGTCAGGCCGAGGAAGGTGTAGAAGACGGTGGCGAACACTTCTGCGGCTTGGATATTGGCGAGAAATTCCATGATGGTCTCCTAGGTTGATTATTTGCCGCCGCGGATGAACACATGGCCGGCACTGCGCTCACGGACATCGCGTTCGACGCTTCGGTCTTGGGCGCCAATGCCGTAGACCGTCATGTAGCCGGCGCCGAGGGTAAGCAGGGTGAAAACGATGAAGACGATCTTAGTCATCGTCATCATCCTCAAGGACCTCAGCCCAGCGCTTTTTCTCGAAGTGATGGCGATAGGCCGGAAGGGCCAGGGCTGCGATGGCCGACAGAATGAGCAAGATGACGAGATAGCGCTTGACGAAAACCTGCTCGTAAAGGTGCACGCTCAATGGCGGCACCGAGCCACCGGTTTCGGCAGGCACGATCTCGATCTTGTAGTCGCCCGCTGCCGGCACCTTGAACAAGGCCGTTTCGCGCCTCGATCCCTCAGTCCAATAGCCGTCGCTGTCATACCCATCATAAAAGGAGATTTCCTTGCCCATCGCCAGCACCGGCGCCTCAGTCTCGGCGTCACTGACGGCAACGTCGTAATAGGCCCAATTGTCGGTGATCGATGCATGAAGTTCGAGCTTCATGAGCTGGTTGGGGCGACTCACCGTAAACGGTAGGGTGACCGCCTCGTCTGTGGTCGCGGTTTGCGAGCGAACAAGTTCGCGGCCATCGCCGGCAATCATCACAAAGATCAAGCCGAGCAGGGCAATCCCAGCAAAGATCGGCCCGACCTTGGAAAGGGCCGGCCAAAAACGTCCGCCATCGAAAGGTTGTGCTGGATGAATGCCTTCCGGCGCCGGCGGACTTTCAAGATCGAAGGCGGCATGAACGTCGTCGGCTGGCATATACTCGCCAATTGAATACTCGAGCTCATTGCCAGTCTGCTCGTAGGCGAACATCTTCGGCGGATCGATCGCCTCAACCACGCGGACCTTGTCGCCGAGCTTGGCAACCCAGGTGAGTTCGCCCTCGACATAGGCGATTTCAGCTTGATAGTTCTCAAAGACCCGAAAGGTCTTATTGCCCAGTCGAACGGGCACCTTCGGCAAGAGGACCATGCCACCTCGCTTCGGCACCGCCGGATCCGGTAAGTCTCGCGTTCTGTAGCTGAAAAAATAGTGCCCCTTGTTGTACGTCAGCCAGCAATAGCCGTGGGTCGGCGAATAGAGCTGAAAGCTGATCCAGCGATAGCTCTCAGACCAACCTGCCCCTGACTGATGGCTGACATATTCGATCAACCCAATGATGGTGAAGGGAACGCCTTTCAGCGTTGCCATCATCCCGAGCGCCAGCGGCACCGCTGGACGATCTGGCCGCTCGCGATATTGCTGGACGGTCTGAAAGCCTGCATGGCTGTCCATGACCGAGCCGCAATAACCGCAGGTCAGGCTCTTCACCCTGTGACCGCCCAAAACGTCGAGCGTTGCCCCGCAGGACGTGCAATTGATCGCTTTGATGTCGGCCGTCATCGAGCTTCAATATCGAAAGGATCGATCCAGCGGCCGCGATGGCCAGCAGCCCGTCCCCGGTCGATTTCCAGGGTGTAGAGAAGGCCACCCTCGCCGCTTAGATGGAAGTAGGTGTAGCTGTCGCCAACACTAAGCGCTTCGGGAAGTTCTCCTTTGATCGCGACACAAGTTGCCTTGCCCTTTTCAGTAACGTAGAGATCATGACCTTCCAGCTGGATGGCGCGTCCCGGCACCAGCTCGAAGGCGGATGGCGTCTTGTCGATCTCAATCGGCTCTTCGAGCGCGAAGTCCCCCTCATCGACACTGATCCAGCGCCCTTCGCCATCACCGCCCAAAACCCACCATTCGTCCCAAAAGCCCTGGCCGTAATCGAAGCGCGCCACGCCGATCGGCATAAAATCCCACGCGCGATAGGTAAAGGATTGGTGCAGCTTGAGGATGGAGGGGTGCTCGGCCATGACACCCTGCTTACCGGCGAGGCGAACAGCGTCATCTTCAAGGAAAACATTACTGTCGCAGTAGTCGCAAGCAACCAGCTTGGTCGAGCGCAAACGTGTCGACAACTCAGCGCCGCAATTGGGGCAGTCGAATGTTCGGGGCTCGTCAATCATGACGTCGGTATAGAGGCCGCACCAAAGGAAGGCTAGTGGTATGACCACCTCATTTTGCTTGTGCTACCTTTGATGAAAGTACCTAAAAATTGTTGGATATGCCGGCTATCTTTCGCAGATGCTCTGGGATTCACCAGCACGCAACGGAACGCGGGCGGCGCGTCCAGAGCTGATCACGTTAGCTTTTGAAATTCGTTCGGGCTGTAGTGATAATTTTATCCTGAGAGATTGTCACGAAAGCAACTGTTAACCCCTCCTGCTTAGGCTGCGTGCTCTGGTCCATACGGTCCTGAGAGTCGACCCACGCGCATAGAAGTGAGGCGAGGCTCGAGTGCCAGGATCGCATGGACTAGAGCACGCAGCGTAGATCCCCACCGTTAAGATTTCGTTAGTTCTGGCAAGCCAGCTTTCAATAATCCGTCACCACGACTGAGTGGGATGTCCAGGTCATTTGACGCCCGACGACACCAAAGGAAGCCCCAGCCCTCCTGCCATATTCATGCCCTCTATGGTGAGTGACGCTGGGAACCTTTCTCACCAACCCCAAAACCAGGCCGCATACCATCGGCCTAGGCACAACCGGTCTGAGTCAATGAGGTGGCCACGCCACAAGAGTTGTGCTGAACTTGTTGGGAAACTACGGGATAGGCCGCGCTTCATCATGCGAAAGATCATTCATATCGACATGGATGCGTTCTTTGCTTCGGTCGAGCAGCGTGACGATCCGTCCCTTCGGGGCAAACCGGTCGCCGTTGGCAGCGGTAGCGCCCGGGGCGTGGTGGCGGCCGCCAGTTACGAGGCGAGACCTTATGGCGTTCGATCAGCCATGCCGTCCTTCAAGGCCAAGCGCCTTTGTCCCGATCTGATTTTCGTGAAAGCTCGCTTCGATGCCTATAAGGCGGCGAGCCGCATCATCCGCGACGTGTTCCAGCGCTACACCGATCTGATCGAACCCCTCTCCCTCGATGAAGCCTATCTCGACGTCACGGCGCCTAAACAGGGTGGCCATTCCGCCACTGGGATTGCGGCAGCCATCAAAGCCGAGATCAAAGCCGAAACGAACCTCACGGCGTCAGCCGGCGTTTCCTTCAACAAATTCCTCGCCAAGATAGCCTCCGATCTGGATAAGCCTGATGGCCTCTCCGTGATCCGACCGGAGCAGGCGGACGACTTCATCGCGAACCTGCCGATCGAGAAGTTTTTCGGCATCGGCCCGGTCACCGCACGTAAAATGAAGGATAGGGGGATTGCGAGCGGCCTCGATCTGCGCAAACGGACCGAAGACGAGCTGGTCAGCCTCTTCGGCAAGGTTGGCCGACACTATTACCGGATTTCCCGCGGGCAAGACGAGCGCGAGGTCAAGCCGGATCGCCCCAATAAGTCGATCGGTGCCGAGACGACCTTTGATACCGATCTTGCCGATCCGAAAGTAATGCTGGCGCGCCTCGAACCTCTTGCTGAGCGGGTCGCGGCAAGGATGGAAGCCTCCCAGAATTTCGGGCGCACCGTTACCCTCAAGATCAAGCATCAGGATTTCACCATCACCACGCGTCAACGGACCCTAAACGAGCAGGTGTACGATGCATCAGCGCTGATGACCTGGGCAAGCTGGCTCCTGCATCACCCAACCCCGCCACGCCTGCCGGTTCGCTTGCTTGGCCTTTCCATCTCGACCTTCGAACCGCTTGCCGGCGGCGAGCAGCTAAGCCTCGGTCTCTAGTGGTGTGACCACATCATGGTCCTCTGGCCTGATTGCCCAATAATTACACCGACCGAACACTTATCGGTTCGGAATGTTTGCGCTATGATTTTTGCGCAGTGTGCAATCAAACACGCCAAAGAGGTTGGCCTTGAGCCGGCCCGAGCGTTCAATCAAACGGGGAGGTAACGACCATGCGTCGTGAGCAAAATCCAGGCTTTATCGATCTCGCTAAACCTGCGTTGAAAAGGGAAAATGACGGTGTTAACCGTCGTGGCTTCCTCGCCGCCGCCTCGGCGATTGCCGCCGGCACCGCGATGGCGCCCGAGGCGTTTGCGAGAAATTTCGATACCAACGAGCCCACACGCTATCCTGATCCCGATATCATTGGCCTCGATCCGAGCTTCAAAGCCAAGCTCGGCAATACCCCCATCCAGCGCCTCTACACAGGTACCTACTGGTCGGAAGGCTGCGCTTGGAGCGGTGTTGGCCGTTATCTCGTCTGGTCGGATATTCCGAGCAACGAGGCCCTGCGCTACATCGAGGAAGACGGCCACGTCACCCGCCAGCACCGCTTCCCCTCCAACCACTCAAATGGCAACACCTTCGACTTCCAGGGCCGCCAGATCGCCTTTTGCCACGAGCCCGCCATGGTCATCCGCTATGAGTGGAACGGCGAGGTCACCGTGCTCGCCGACAGCTTCGAGGGCGAACGCTTCAATGCTTGCAATGACGGCGTGGTCCATCCCGATGACGGCTCGATCTGGTTCACCGATCCAGGCTACGGCGCTCTCATGAACTACGAGGGCAAGCGCTACAACGACGACCCTCGCCCGTTCCGCAAAGAAGCCGTATATCGCATCGATGGCGCTACCGGTGAAATTACCATGGTCACGGATGATCCCTTCAAACCCAACGGCATGTGCTTCAGCCACGACTACACTAAGATGTATATCGCCGACACCGGTGCCTCCCACTATGGCGACCAGGGTGCCATTCCGCAGCTCTGGGTCTACGACCTCGACGGTGCCACGCTCAAAAATGGCAAGCAGCTCTGCGACACCAAAATCGAAGGCATGGGCGACGCTGCCGGCTTCTATGACGGCATCCGCTGCGATGAAAGCGGCAATATCTGGGCGGGTGCTGGCTGGGTCGGCGATGGTTACGACGGCGTCCACGTCATCAACCCCGCAGGCGACAAAATCGGCCAGATCCGCCTTCCCGAAATCTGCGGCAATGTCTGCTTCGGTGGCACCAAACGCAACCGCCTCTTCATGGCCGCCAGCCAATCCCTCTACGCAGTCTACGTAGAAACCACCGGCGCCCACATAACGTAACGGCGCTACGAAGCTTCACTTGAGGCGAGCCGCCTCAGGCTTGATTTTGGGCCTGTAGCAGGATGGGATAACCCGCGTTTCCCCGTCGGGGAGGCGTGGGCTCTTCATTTTAGCTGCCTAGCTACCTCTGAGCGCCAACAACTGCCTCTGCGAACACATTTCCTTGCGAACTGAGGATGGAACGCTCAGGCGGCTCGGTCTGGTCGGGCTTCAATTGATCCTTTTGGCGGCAGATAGACGGTGAATGTAGCTCCCTCACCCTCCGTGCTGGCGACGTCCAAACGACCTCCATGCAGGTCGATGAACACCTTTGCGATATGAAGGCCGACGCCGGTGCCGATGATGCCTGTCGAGACGCTGCCTCGGAAAAAGCGGTCGAAGAGCTTTTCAAGTTCGTCGGATGGAATGCCCGGACCTTCGTCCCGCACCGAAATCGAAATGCTGTCGTCGGCAGCCACAGAACCGCCCACCCAGATGCGGGTGCCTTTCGGCGCGTATTTCGTAGCATTTGCAATGATGTTCGAGATGACTTGCCGGATCAAGTTAGCGTCGACATTCAGCTGCTGGGGTAACTTCGTCACATCAACAATAATGTTATGCTCAGGACTGACTTCTCGATGACTTACACATACCTCCTCAACAACCTTACTAAGGTTAGAGGGCTGTGGTTGAAATTTGATGTTGCCGGTCTCAAGGCGCGACACGCTCATGACGCTTTCCATGAGATTGATAAGACGCATGACAGAGGTCCTGATCTTATCAAGTCCATTGTTGAGGCGATCAGGTGCGAGCGGACTTTGGCGTTTCATAATGCGCTGGGCGTTGCCGTCGATGATGGCGAGTGGTGTTCTGAATTCATGCGACACCATCGAAACGAACTGGCGCTGCAAGCCATTGAGCTCACGTTCCTTGTCCAGGGAAGATTCGAGACGTTCCTTTTGTACCGCCAGTAGGGCAAGCGTTTCTTCTTGTTCGCGTTCAAGGGCTTGCTTTTCGATCAGATTGGCACGAAAGACGCCCAGCGATCGCGCCATCATGCCAAGTTCATCGTTCCGATCTTTACACGTGATCTCAACTGCGGCATCGCCATTGGCGAGCTGATGGGTAATCCCTGTGAGCTGTCGCAGAGGCCTTAGCGCTGTGGCTTTGAGAAGGCCGAAAATAACGGCAAGAGTTGCTGCGCCAACGAGGATAGCGGCGACGATGTCAGCGTAGATCCCTCGTCGCCAGGCCGCCAGCTCCAGACCCAAATCAACAGCTGCACTATAGACGCCTAAGACCTCGCCAGCGCCCATATTCATGAGCTCTGAATGGCAACGAACGCAGCGTACTTCAGCAGCCCGGCCTTGGCCCATCACTGCCGGACGGCTAACCCTAAGGACGTCGTCGGCATTCAAAGACAGCATCGGTTTGCCCGTTCTGACGACGGAAGCATCAATCACATCAAGAGGATTCCGAAAGACACCGTCTTGGACAGAAAGCTGATAATCGATGACCTTGGGGCCCATGACGAGCCACAGATTTACATTCTCATTGAGTTCAGAGAACTGTTCCAAGCTATCATCAAGAGTATCGTACGACGCATCACTGTCATCGGCCTGCCCATGATGGATCTGAGGCTGGACATGGACAGCTTCCAGCATATCGAGCGCCGCCTTGGCATGGCGCTTGGCCATCGCTTCGATATCCTGACGCTTGGAGACAAGGTCATAGACGATCAGCGGGGTCGCAAGCGCTGCGAGTGCGATCGCAACGACAATAAGCATCTTTGACGATAGCGAAAGGCCACCGAAAAACTGTGATACGATTCCAACCATTTGCTTGCCCAGCGTAATAGAGAATGGGAATCATACTGAGCATTCGTTAACGAAAGATGAGATCGCGGTGGGATATTGCCGCGTGTCATAAGTCAAAGTAGCGATTAGCCTGAAGGGACGTGATTGGAATTGAGCGGTTTAGCGTTGCAGAAACAAAACGCTTTCTTGTGGAAACCAATTATTGATGACAAAGGGATGGAGAAATGAGCTGTCTATAGAATCCGCGGCCCCACCGAAAACGCCTTCGCCGCAGCCACACCGATCAGCTGCCATGCATCAGACAATGGCAGTACAACGCCCGCTATAATGAAGGCAGTTCTGTAATATCCCACCCGCCGGCCAATTCGACCGACCCGACATTAACAGCATTCGAAGTGATGGCGCAGGCACATTCTCGCTCTCAGGCAAGTCATGCCCGAGGCGGCACGCCTCAAACGTCGACCATGCCTTGTTCGATCAGATCTTGCAGCATGGTATCCACATCGGTCGCGACCTGCTCCGGGCTTGCTGAGAAGGCCTGGGCGAGTTCGTCAACGATGGCGCCGATCGGCGTGCGGCCGTCGCATCGTTTGAGGATCTCAATCGCAATATCATCGGGCATCACCTCCCGCGCCGGCACAGAGACTGTCCATGCTTTTTCTGCTGGATCGAAACGCAGTTCAACACCGCGTGGCAGGCTTGGGGTAGCATTCTCGGCGAGTTCCAGGCGCGTCGGCATGGTTCCTCCGGTCGGGGAAAACATCAATTCAGGCTGGCCACGATATGTCGAAATGGCTTAAAGATCTAGGCTTATTTTTACTTTTGGTTGAATTTTACGTGAGCTTTATAACCGATACCTCCTCGGTTAACTCCATCGCATGTCATCGCGAGGACAAGCGCCACGACACCGACTTTCTGTGAAAATGTTTTGGATCGTCCTGCCGCCCGGTTCGGGTCGCGGCGCGCTTCAGGCTTGGCTATTAGCGCGCGAAACCTGCCGCGACAGCGCGCGAGCCTAAGTCAAGCGCCTGGCGCAGCGCCCATCGACCAGCTCTTGGCGAAGATCCCGCCATCGGTATCTTGAGCCTGAACTTCGATCTCGCCCGGACCTTGTGGAACAAAGGAAAACCGGATCGAGGGGTTTTCACTCAGCGAGATATCGCCTTCGACCGACATGATGATCCGATCACCATAACGCACGTCGATCTGCTCGACGAAATGGGGCGGCACCCAGTTTCGGCTGACCTGATCCATCTGAAGGCCTGAATAATTCGGATGGCTGATCATCAACTGTACCTGGTTTGGTTCGCCGGGCGTGAACGGGCTGATAGTTTTAAGCTTCATCTGTCCAAGCCGCGACATGGCGACCTCATGATCTTTCAACGCGGGCGCCGAACAGCCACCCGATGCCTTGACGAAGCGCGTGGTCATGAACAGCTGACCATCATTGGTCTCAGCGACGGCACGGACATTGGTGTATTCATTGACGCGTATGCGGGTCGCAATGCTGGCCACACCGCTATCGGGCGTCATGCGAAAGACGCCGGCAATAGGCGACGGGTTCTTGTCGATCAACAGATGGATCTTCTCGATATAGCGGCCCTCGGTCTGCGGGATTTCCGCATGGATCTTGATAGGCACGACGGCCGCATCCTCGGCCCGCTTTGGCGCATCGAGGCGAATGATACCAGCACCATCCTGGATTTGGCGATCCTGGAAGAGATGGGACCTGATCTCCGACCAATGGTCATCGTCGTCAGCAGCCCTCGCCGGCATGACCAACAACAAGGCCATCGTCAGGACTGTTACAACACTCGCCGAAAGCCATCCCTGCCAAGACATTGTTCTTGCAGACATCCGCCCATTCCCTAATCCATTGCCTCGATTAGTTCCTTCAAGAAGTAGCATCATTTGCGCAAAAAGCCAGGCAATCCGTGATTATTCCCACTCCAGCTCCGCATAGGCCGCACTCACATTGCGCCCGTGATATTCATCGAACAGCTGCCAAGCGGCGCGTTCATCCTCGAAGGTCAGGGTCTCGACCACGTCGTCCAACAGCCCTCCCCCGGCCAGAAAATCACGCACTTCATCGCGAAGGCGGGTCAGATAACGCCGTTCCGCACCAAGCGCGTCGGGCCAGGCGGCACTGATCGGCCCGTGGCCGGGAACCACCATTTTCGCCTCGATCTGCTGCAGCTCGTCGAGGACATCGAGCCAGCCCAGCAAGCGCCCATCCAGCACCGGACAACGTTCCATGAAAAGAAGGTCGCCTGCCCAAAGGAGGCCATCCCTCTGATCGAGAACACTAAGATCATTGTCGGTATGGGCAGTCGCATGCGCCTTGAGTGTAAGCGGGCGATTGCCAAGATCGAGGATCATCTCATCCTCAACCAGGAGATCAGGTTTTACCACCTCAGTCCCACTCGCCAGCACGCCGAATTCATCGTTGAGATTGTCGAGATAAAAGGCACCCCGCGCATCGAGCGCGCCCGGCAATTTATGGTGGCCGACGAAAATCGGATCATCTTGCAAGAATGCTGCATGGCCAAACAGATGATCAGGATGGACGTGGGTCGCGATGACATAGCGAATAGGGCGGTCGGTTTTACTCTGGATCACCTCTCGCAGATGCCGACCGTGCATCGCCGAGCCGCCGCTGTCGATCACGGCAACGCTGTCATCGCCGATGATGAAGCCGACATTAGCGATATGGCCAAGATTATCCGGTTGCATGATTTCATGGGCGCCCTGATGGACATAGGCGCCCTCAGAAACGCTCTCCAGCGCAACAGGATCTGACGCCGCCCTTAAGCAACGGGGGGCAGCTAAGGAAGTTGCCGCAAGCACGCCCCCCATGACGAGCGTGTCACGGCGCGTCATCTTTTCCCGCGTTTCGTTATAGAAGGGCAGCGATGTCATCGCACAAGACCTCTTAAAGGATGCTTAACTGATGGCATGGTAACAGCTTGAATGAGGTTCCACCATTTGGGCGTCGATTCATGAGTAGGGATGATGATCTCGAGGAAGCTGAACGCGTTCAGGCTCTCAACTATTATAAGGTACTGGACAGCGAGCCGGAGCCGGCCTTCGAACGTGTGACCAAACTGGCTTCAGAGTTCTTCGACGTCCCCGTCTCCTCCATCTCCTTTCCGATCGACGATCGCCTATGGTTCAAATCGATCGTCGGTCTCGATGTGAATGAATGCCCGCGTGCGGCTGGTATCTGCTCTCATGTGATCGAAAGCGATACACCACTGGTGCTGCGCAACGCAGGCGACGATGAGCGCTTTCACGATCATCCCATGGTCGCCGGCGAGCCTCATGTTCGCTTTTACGCCGGCGCCCCTCTGATCACGCCCAACGGACAACGCATCGGATCACTCTGCGTTGCGGATATCAAGCCGAGACCGGGTTTCACTGACGCCGAGGCCGACAGGCTTCAGGAACTTGCCTTGCTGATCGTCGATGAACTCGAGCTGCGCTTGGCGCGGAAAAACGCGCAGCGCGCCAATGAGGCGAAGTCCGCCTTTCTCGCGGCCATGAGCCATGAGATCAGAACACCAATGAATGGTGTCCTCGGCATGGCCGAACTTCTGCTGACCGCGGATGACATCAATCCCAAGCATCGCCGAAGAATAGAGATCATCCAGCGCTCCGGCGAGACGCTCTTGACCCTGCTCGACCAGATCCTCGATCTCTCCAAAATCGAAGCCGATAAACTTGAAGTGAACACATCACCTTTCAATTTGCGCGACCTGATTCACGATATCCATGGACTGTTCGAACCGAAAGCGCAGGGCAAGAATCTGTGGCTCGACATCAGGGATCGCCTGGGCGCCGATCATCTCGTGATCGGCGATCCGCTACGCATTCGACAGATCCTATCGAACTTTCTCGGCAATGCGATCAAGTTTACCGAGGAAGGCGGCATCTCCCTAACCGTGACGCTTGACCGCCGCTCGGACAAGCAAGCCATTGCCCGCTTCGAGATCAAGGACACCGGCATCGGGATTGAACCTGGCGCAATTCAGCGTGTCTTCTCGCCCTTCGAGCAAGGCGACCGCACGACCTGGAGCAAATTTGGCGGCACGGGGTTGGGGCTGGCGATTTGTAAGAAATTGGCCTTGCTCATGGGTGGTGATGTCGGGGTCGAGAGCGAGCAAGGCAAAGGGACAACCTTTTGGTTACAAATCGACCTGGAGAGGCAAGAGGTCGACCAATCCTCGGCTGGACCTGTCAATCAGCGAGCCCACCAACAAACGTCGCAGGCCTCGATGACGCCTTGCTGCGACATTCTCGTTGCCGAAGATGAGCCTGATATGGCTTTTCTGATTGAGGACATGCTGGAGGAGGCGGGCCATCGGGTCACTATTGCGAGCAACGGGGCGTCCGTCCTGAAATTGCTCGAAGAGAAGACCTTCGACATGATCTTCATGGACGGTCGGATGCCTGACATGAGCGGCTTTGAGACGACGGCCAAGATCCGCAAGCTTCCCAATGACCGGGCAAAGACCCCGGTTATCGCGCTCACCGCGGAAGCGATGACTGGCGATCGTGAGCGATTTTTATCCGCAGGCATGGACGACTACATCTCAAAGCCGGTCGACTACGAAGAACTTATCAAGACCATTGCTCGCTGCAGCCAGCAACCAGCTTGTCACGAAAAGTCGACAGCAGAAGCGGTCTAGTTGTGTGACCACATCATTTGTTTCATATGGCGCTGGCACCACTGTCTACAGGCATGATGGTGCCCGTAATCTGCTTGGCCTCATCCGAAGCGAGGAACAGGGCAAGCTGGGCGACATCCTCGGGCTCGCTCGGGCCGAGGACTGACTTCCGGTAGATCGGATCGTCAGTCCTGACTAGCCCGCGAACGCGTTCGCTCAGGACGACGCCTGGCGAGATGGCATTCACCCGGACTTTCTTTTCCGCCCATTGCAACGCCAAGGATTTCGTCAATGTCAACACGCCGCCTTTGGCCGAGGTATAGGCATCGGCGCCTGCGGTGCCGATCATCGCGCGGATCGATGTGGTATTGATAATCGAACCGCCACCGCGTTTGACCAGATGAGGAATAGCGAAACGGCAGCCAAGAAACGTGCCGAACAAATCGACGCCGATGGTTCGCCAAAATTCATCGAGCGGCAAATCGGTGATCGACCCATCCTCGGCCGTGGCGCCGCCCGCATTGTTGTAGAGAATATCGAGGCCGCCGAATGTGGCCGCCACATGGTTGATCGCGTTTTCCATCTGCTCGGGCTGCGCGACATCGGTTTCAACGAACACTGCCCGACCACCCGCATCTTCGATCGCTTGCGCCGTCACCTTCCCTAGATCGGCATTGCGGTCCAAAAGGCCAAGGCTGGCCCCCTCCCCCGCGAATAACAGCGCGGATGCCTTGCCGATCCCGGCAGCAGCGCCGGTGATGATGGCTATTTTCCCCTGCAGGCGCGCCATGTCTCTCCTTTCGACTCTCAGGCTGCTTCACCCTCGGTGAGCGCTCCTTCAAGAGCGTTCAAGATTTTCTTTTGGCGAACACCCCAACGGTAATTGTGCATCACGCCTGAGCTCAAGATGACCCGATGGCAGGGAATGAGCCAGGAAATATTGTTCTTGCCCACAGCACTGCCAACGGCGCGCATTGCCTTGGGTTTGCCGATGGCCTGCGCGACGGTCTGATAGGTCACGAGATGTCCAAACGGTATGCGTAGAAGGGCTTCCCAAACCTTGATCTGAAAATTGGTGCCCCTGATCAAGAGCGGCAGCGGTTTGCTGTCATCCCGATCAATGGCAAAGGCCTGCTCGACAAGGCTTCGGGTCGCCTCCTCATCCTGGATCAGGGTAGCGCCTTGCCATTCCTGATGGAACTCTTCCAGGACAGGACGACCATCTTCCGCAACGAACGACAACCAGCAAATACCCCGCTCCGTAGCACCCAGCATGACCCGACCGACGGCGGTGTCGTGGAAACCGTAGCGGATGATCAGCGACGATCCTTGTGCCTTGAACTCGCCCGGCGTCATCGCTTCGCAGCTGACGAACAAATCATGCAAGCGTGAGGGGCCGGAAAGGCCGGCATCGAAAGCCGCATCCAAAACGCTGGCGTCATCCAGAAGTGCGCGCTTGGCGCTGTTCAAGGTGACGAACTGCAGGAATTTCTTTGGGCTGATACCGGCCCAGCGCTTGAACACCCGCTGAAAATGGTGTGGTGAGAGATCGGCGAAGGACGCCATGGTGTCAAGGGATGGCTGATCCTGTGCATGTTCGACGACATAGGCAATCGCCTTGGCGATCTTACTGTGATCGCTGGGTGCGATCTGGTCATCGGCCCTTGGCGGGGCAGCGAGGTCTGTTAGCTTTGCAGCGCTTGCCGAGGTCATGGCGTCTCTCCTGATGATCTGCGGCCAATCTGCGCCGTGGAGAATGGCGCAACAACCCGATTCTTGCGATTTTTCATGTTAGACCAAGGCACCGGCCCCCACTCGTCAGTCCAGCCACCCGATCGTCGCCAATACGCTGTCGGGCATCTGGGCGAGGGAATGGACCGGTGCCGCCATTACCCTACAAGCATGGTTAGGTGCAGGAGAGGGCTGATACAGTCCAGACACCAAAGGCATGTTCATTGCCCGAAAGAAAAAATCATGCTTGGGTTGGCGCATGGCTTTGCAAAATCGCGTAACCCCAGAGGGCGACATCGTCGCCAATCCTGCGCGTGGGCTATTCATGGGCAATCGCGGGATCTTGCATGGAGACAATCAGCGTCTTGACCGGACGCGCTGGCGTCACCCGCATTGGGTCACTTGCGTCCTGGTCCACAAAGATTGGCATCGCCCGGTCATGCAGCCCCATGCTTACACCGAGTTGTTTTTTCTCGATGAAGCAACAGCGTTTGCTGCAGGCCATCGCCCCTGCGCGCTCTGCAGACGAGCAGCATACTATGCTTTCCAGGAAGCACTCGCCAAGGCATTGCATCGAGATGAGCATCTTGGCGCCGATGCCCTCGATCGTATGCTGCATCAGGCCCGGATCGTCCGTGGATCACGCCGGCAACGCCGCTTCGAAGCCGTCCTGGATGATCTTCCCGATGGCGCCATGGTGCGCTTTCCGGATAAGCCTGACGTCGCCTGGCTGGTGAACGGAACGCATCTGTTTCGCTGGCAACATGGCGGTTACGACGATGTCACCACTCGGCCGCTTGGCGAGTTGGTGGAAGTCTTGACGCCGCGGCCGACAATACTGGCTTTGCAACAGGGCTACGAGCCGTTGCTGCATCCAACAGCGGAGCAGCTACGGCAGGAGCAGTGAGAAGAAGCGAACGATCACGTGCAACATGATCTCTAGTCTTTTGACGTTACAAAAAATGGTCGCGGTACTATTGCGTCGATGTGGGATAGATTGAGGAAAGGTCCTGATTGCCGTCGCGTGACAGAACGAAGTCTGTACAGCCGGCTGTTTCGATGCGGCCTGCGATCATCGTGCCACCGATCTCGGCACGGCCGGCAAGGTCATGCAGCTCAAAACCGCGAGGGCTTTCAATCCAATCCTCGCCTTTGAGCAGAAGAGTGCCATCGTCAGCCATGTAATCGCCGGTCATGCGAAAGCTGCCTGCAGGGAATGATGGCGCATCCGGCAGGGGAAAAAAGGAAAACATCGCTTTGATCGCGCCGTCATCTCCTTCCGGGTCGTCAACGACATCCAGGATGAAGCCGATAGTGTCCCACTGACATTGATATTCACCCTGCCATCTACCGAGCAAAGCCCGTTTGGTCGGCGGCAGCGTGGCAGCGAGGTCGTCTGGATGGTCGGGTGCAGGCGAAGGACCTAAATGCGCTGCCCAGATAAACGCATCGACGTCATCAGCAAGGGGGAGCCGGTACCAGTCATCACCGGCATTCACCTTGCTGACCACCTGGATCTTTCGACCCGGCTCGATCGTTTCAATAATGAGGCCGTCGCTCGAAGGTTCCGCCTTGACGTGGACACGGCGTTGCGTGAAGAGCGTTTCGCGCCGATCTTCGGCCTTAGCGCTGCTGGCAAGCTGGATGGATCGGGTAGCACCATGTATGCCATGGTTTTCGCTCTGACGTTCGGCCTGTTGTTTGAAAATCCCGTTGGGAAACGCCCCGAGATAACGTTCGAAACGCCGAGGATCCTGGCTTTCCTTGGCTGCGATCCAAGCTGTTAGATCGACACTTCGCGGGTCGATGTCGGCGAAGGTGATTTCATCATGGAGTTCACGCTCCACATTAGGCTGCTCGGGCTTGCCATTCAGGTAAAGAGGGCTCGCCAGCGCTGATGATTCCCAAGGGATCTGGATACCGCCGGTGGCTTCCGCCACGCTCAAGCGAACTTCCTGCAAGGCCCGCTCGGCCAGAAGGCCAGGCTTGGACAACGCATTGGCGAGTGCCAGGGGGTAGAGCCCTTGGTGTAATGGCTTGGCGTCATCGCTAAGCTTCCCCATGGCGCCATAGGCCACCAACGTTCCAACGGGTGCGTCGATCTTGCCGAGGCCGGGAGAAACACCAAAGTGCTGATCCAGATCATTATTGACCGGCACATCCAGAATGATCAGTTTGTGCTCGTTCGTGGCAAACGCGATCTCTGCGAGTGCCAGATCGAGATTAATAGTTGCCCGATCAATATCATCGGCCTGCTCGACCCTTGCGTCGATGGGCATCAGGTAGTTCGAGCCGTCATGCTGGAAACCATGGCCCGCATAAAACAAGAGACCGACGGCTTGATTGCCCGCACGATCAATGCGCTCGCCAAATTCCAAAAGGCTCTGCTGCATCGATTGCCGGTTCTGATCAATCGCCACCTGCACCTCGAAGTCCAGATGGCGAAGCGTATCCGCCATGACCAGCACATCGTCGCGCGCATGGTCGAGGGCGACGACGTGCTCATACCCGGCATTGCCGATGATCAGGGCGATACGCTCGCTTGCTGCTTTTGCCTGGAGCGGTGACAATACCGTCACCGCCAAAAACATTAGCCCACCAAACCGGCCAAGCCCGGAAAAACGGCCACTCGCCGGCGATATCTCAGCCACGATATCGATCAGAATTATCCCTTTTTATGCGGTGGCGACATCCTCTCAATCTGCCGCGACCCCACGCGATGGTTGCGCATCCTAATTCTCAAAAGTGATTTTGGGAAATGTTTTACGCGCATTTGTGGTATTTTTATCCAGTCTTGCGATGACGGCATCGGCGATATCAAGATAGCAGCGCGCCTGCGGGCCGCTTGGATTGGAGACGACCACGGGCCGTCCACTATCGCTGTTGATGCGAATGTCGAGGTCGAGGGGGATTTCACCGAGAAAGTCGACGCCATAGGTTTCAGCGGTCTGCCGGGCTCCGCCATGGCTGAAGATCTCGCTCCGTTCGCCACAATGAGGACAGGCAAAGTAGCTCATGTTCTCGACGATGCCGAGTATCGGAACATCGACCTTGCGAAACATGTTGAGCGCTTTTCTGGCATCAAGCAAAGCGATGTCCTGAGGGGTCGATACGATCACCGCACCGGCAAGCGGGACTTTTTGCGCCATGGTCAGCTGCGCATCACCAGTTCCGGGCGGCAAATCCACCACCAGATAGTCGATCTCGCCCCATTCCACATCGTTCAGCATTTGCTGAATAGCGCTTTGCACCATCGGCCCGCGCCAGATCATCGGCGCATCCTCATCCACAAGAAAACCCATCGACATGATGCGCACGCCAAAATTTTCCATGGGCATCAATTTCTTGCCGTCAGGACTATTGGGCTTGCCGGTGACCCCCATCATGCGCGGCTGCGAGGGGCCGTAGATATCCGCATCCAGGATACCAACCCGCTGCCCTTTCGAGGCAAGTGCTAGAGCAAGATTGGTCGAGGTGGTAGACTTGCCCACACCGCCTTTGCCGGAAGCGACCGCAATCACATGCTTGATACCCGGAAGCTGCGGCTTGGCGCCAAGACCTTCAGGCCCCGTCCCCGGCCGGCCGCCGGAGGGTGCGTTTCCGGGGCCTTGGGCAACCTGCCTGGCCTCGCCCGACGCCGCACCATTCTGCTTTCGCTCCGCTGTCAGGACGGCGGTCACCGAGGTCACGCCTGGCAGCGCCATCACGGCTTGCTCACAAGTCTGACGAAGCGGTTCTTTGGATGAGGCCTCGCTCGGATCGATTTCGAGCGCGAATCCGATATTGCCATTCTTAACGACAATCCCTGATACCATCCCCAAGTCGACGACGCTTCTCCCTTGGGCAGGATCGTCGATCCTGCTCAATGCTTCGAGGACTTGTTCTGTTGTTATGTCTGCCATGGTTGATTCATCCGCTGACTAAACGATATAGACGGGATCGGAAACTGCACGTTTGGGACATGATGCCCTGGCCAACCCGCTGCCGTTGATATAATAGACGCCGGGATCTGGGCAAAGCCTTTCAGGCAACCCATCCGCAAAAGGGAAAGGTAATCGATCGATGCCTTGGAATAATCAAGGTGGCGGCTGGCAAGGTGGCGGCGGCCAAGGACCATGGGGCGGCCGTCCGGGCGGTAACGGTGGTGGCGGTGGTGGCCAGCAGCCACCGGACCTTGAAGAGCTACTCCGTCGCAGTCAGGAAAAAGTGAAGCGGATTTTCCCTGGAGGGGGTGGATCCGGCGGTGGCGGTTTCAATCTGGGCGGCGGCGGAAGTAAGCGGCCACTCGTTCTGATCCCGCTGGTTCTGCTGGTCCTCTGGCTCTTAAGCGGGATCTACCAAGTACGCCAGGAAGAACGTGGTGTCGTGTTACGCTTCGGCGAGCAGGTGGCCGTAAAGGATCCAGGCCTGCATTGGCATTGGCCAGCACCCATCGAGTCGGTGTTGACCCCGAAGGTCACGATCGTGAACCGGGTCGAGGTCGGCTTTCGCTCGGCGGGCGGTGCGATCGGCCGTGGCGATGCCGGACGCGATATCAGTAGCGAAAGCTTGATGCTGACCGGTGATGAAAACATCGTCGACATCAACTTCGTGGTGCTCTGGTTCATCGACAAGCCTGAAGATTTCCTCTTCAAGATCCGCGATCCCGAGATCACGGTGAAAGCGGTCGCTGAAAGCGTGATGCGCGAGATTGTTGGTCAGACCCCGTTTGCTGAGGCGACTACCGAAGGTCGTCAGCAGATCGAGGATGATGCGCGGGTTCAGATCCAAAATATCTTGAACAATTACGGTGCCGGTATCGCCGTACAGGAAGTTCAGGTGCAAAAGGTCGATCCGCCGGATGAGGTCATCGACGCCTTCCGTGACGTGCAACGGGCGCAGGCCGACCGTGAGCGCGCGCAGAATGAGGCGGAAACCTACCAGAACGATATCTTGCCTCGTGCCCGTGGTGATGCGGTCAAGATGGAGCAGCAAGCCGAGGGTTACGCACAGGAAGTCGTTGCCCAGGCGGAAGGTGAAAGCCAGCGCTTTATCGCCGTGTACAACGAATTCAAGGTTGCGCGTGATGTCACGACCAGGCGCATCTACATCGATACAATGGCCGAGGTTCTGGGCAATATGAACAAGGTGTTGATCGATGGATCGGCCAGTGGTGCAGGCGGGGTCGTTCCCTACTTGCCGCTTCCCGAATTGGAGCGTCGAGCCAATCAGCGCCGAAGCGACGCTGCCAATGATGGAGGTACCCGATGAGCCGCGCTCTTATCGCTTTGATCGTCCTGGTGGGTCTTTCACTAGTGGCGATCCTCGGAAGCCTCTTTACCGTCCATGAGACGAAGCAAGCTCTAGTTCTGCAATTCGGTCGCTTCATTAAGACGGCGACTGAACCGGGCCTGCACTTCAAAGTGCCGTTCCTGCAGAACGTCGTCTATATCGACCGGCGCGTTCTCGACTTCGATGCGCCGTCCGAGGAGGTCATCCTTGGTGACCAAAAACGCCTCGTGGTCGACGCGTTTGCTCGCTATCGGATCACCGATGCCCAGCGGTTCTACCAGTCTGTCCGGGATGAGGCTGGTCTGCGCCAGCGTATCGATACGGTCCTCGACGCATCGCTCCGCAAGGTTCTTGGTGATACGCCGTTGTTCACCGTCTTGTCAGCCGATCGTTCGACCTTGATGCAACGCATTCGTGATGACGCCAATGCGAGGGTGAAGTCCTTCGGTGTCGATGTGGTCGATGTGCGCATCAAGCGCGCGGATCTGCCTGCAGAAAACAGTGAGGCGATCTATCGGCGAATGCAGACCGAACGTGAGCGAGAAGCCAAGGAGCTGCGTGCGCAAGGTTATGAGCTTGGTCAACGCATTCGGGCTTCGGCCGATCGCGAACGCCGGGTCCTGATCGCCGAAGCGCAAAAGAAAGCGCAGATTATTCGTGGTCAAGGCGATGGTGAAGCGACACGGATCTTTGCCGAGAGCTTCGGTCAAGACATCGACTTCTTCACCTTCTATCGCTCTATGGAAGCCTATCAAAACGCGCTTGGCGACGACAACACCAGCTTTGTGCTCTCGCCCGACAGTGAGTTCTTCCAGTTCTTCGATAGCTCGGCGCTGAACCTGCCGCGCGAGGCGGGTAATGGCACGACGGCGCCAACGATTACCGGCTCAGCGGATGAGGCCGGTGAAGGTGTCCAGCGGATGGAAGACGCTGGTCAGACACTCGGACAATTGATGGACCAGGTTCCCGCTAGCGTCGAGTAGTCGCAGCCTCAGCAAGGCTGCTCTTGGTGACGAAAAAACCCGTCTCTCGCCGCAATACGGCGGAGGCGGGTTTTTCTTTGGCGTGCACAACGTTGCATCATCAACTTCCGAGCCATGTCGAGAACGTCCGAACATCGCCGCATAGTTCCGTATCGCAATGAGCGGCAGGCATCAAAAGATCGGGAGGAGACCGGTTCTCATAAGCCGGGAAATACTCTAGGAATTCGCACGCGGCTTGTGTGATTTCACCCAGCTTTGAGCAATGATTGGCCACCTATCGATGTCTGACTTAGCAACAGCGCTCGCTTTGGTCCTGGTCCTTGAGGGTGTTCTGTGGGCCATTTCGCCCCAAGGCATGAAGCGTGCGGCCATCCTGGCGCTTAGCCTGGAGGACACCCAGCTCAGAAATGGCGGCTTGGTCGTCGCAGCGGTGGGTGTTCTCATCGTTTGGCTTTTACGCTCATAACGCGAACTATAGATAACTATTTCAACCAAAAATTATAACTCTTTGTCACCTCCGCCATTGACTTCCAGACGATCAATGACAAGATCGCGGGATGTGGCGGTCAATGAGCGCTCGCCGCAGAAAATCAACTAATACGATTGAATCAGTGTAGATCTCGCGGAGTAGTGTGCATGAGTTTGGTGAGAGCAGTGGCTTTCGGAATGGAGCCGTCGGCGCCGGCTGGCTGTCACCGCAGCCAGGGCTGGAGAGTGATCCCAATGCTGGCGATGGCGACCGGCATCTTCCTGGCATCGTTGGGCTTCGACAACAGCCCATTGCAGGCTCGTGGCGCGCCGGATAGTTTTGCCGATATCGTGGAGAAGATTGAACCCGCGGTCGTCAATATCTCAACCAGCAAGGCCCTGCCCACCGGCGGCCAGGAAGGACGCGAGCAATTCCCCTTCCCGCAGCCGCCCCCGGGATCGCCTTTTGAAGATTTTTTCCGTGAGTTTTTCGATCGTGAGCGGACACCGGAACAGCAAAATCCGAGGCGTGCCTCGTCGCTCGGTTCAGGTTTCGTGGTCGATCCCGAAGGCTATGTGGTCACCAATAACCACGTGATCGCGGAAGCCGATGAAATTCAGGTCGTGTTTGGCGATGACAGCTCCTATGAAGCGGAGCTGATCGGTAAGGACCCGAAAACGGATCTCGCCTTGTTGAAGATCAAGGATCCCGATCGAGACTTTCCATCCGTTGAATTTGCTGACAGCGATGCGGTGCGTGTGGGCGATTGGATGATCGCGATCGGCAATCCCTTCGGTCTCGGCAATACGGTCACCGCCGGTATCATCTCTGCACGGTCAAGGGACATCCGCGCTGGCCCTTATGATGACTTCCTGCAGGTTGATGCACCGATTAACCGTGGTAATTCCGGTGGCCCGAGCTTTAATCTCGACGGCAAGGTGATTGGCATCAACACCGCGATCTTCTCGCCATCCGGCGGTAATGTCGGCATCGGTTTTGCCATTCCGGCCAATCTCGC
The DNA here is from genome assembly GCA_050633905.1 of Geminicoccales bacterium. Classification (GTDB taxonomy): domain Bacteria; phylum Pseudomonadota; class Alphaproteobacteria; order Geminicoccales; family Geminicoccaceae; genus JANQPX01. Next base: position 6,276 of record JBOEHJ010000054.1, on the reverse strand, counting down.
CGTGCCCGTGATCAACTCGCTGAAGGAAGATGGCCGCGTGAAGCGTGGCTGGCTCGGCGTGCGCATCCAATCGGTGACCGACGAGATTGCTGAAAGCATGGGCCTTGATGAGGCGAGCGGCGCGCTTGTCGCAAGCGTCACCACCGGCGGCCCAGCGGAACTGGCGGCAATCGAACCCGGCGACGTCGTGCTGCAGTTTGATGGCAAGAAGATCGATCGCATGCGTGGCCTGCCACGGATCGTCGCAGAAACCCCCATCGGCAAGGCGGTCGATGTTCTGATCTGGCGTCGCGGCCAGGAAGAAACCGTCAAGGTGACCCTTGGTGAACTGCCAGAGGACGAAGAACTCGCTGCTCTTAGCCAAGATGATGGTGAAAGTCAGGAAGGCGTTGGCGGTACGGCATCACCGATCGATTCGCTGGGCGTCACCGTTGCGGTCATCACCGATGAGATGCGTGAGCGTTTCGAACTTCCGGGCGAAACCAAGGGCGTGGTGATCACCGAGGTAAGCGAAGGCAGCACGGCCGGCGAGGAAAATCTTCGTCCGGGCGATGTCATCGTCGAGGTCGGCCAAGAGGAGGTGAACTCGCCACCTGAGGTCACGGCCAAGGTCAATGAAGCGAAGGGCGAAGACAAGAAGTCGGTCTTGCTGCTCATCGACCGGAAGGGTGATCTCCGTTTCGTGGCTCTACGCTTCGCCGAGAGCTGACGACACCTCTCCTTCAGAACGTCGAAATGAATGGAATCGGCGCCCAGAAATGGGTGCCGATTTTTTTTGCGATCAACCGCTTACGATCTCAAAAGGCCGAACAAAGCACCACCTCTAGAGAACGATGTCATGCCGAACTGTTCCCCTGCCTGATTCTTTGATGATCGACAAAAACAACAATTATTCGGCAAAAAACTCGGCTTTCGGGACTCCCTGCAGGTAGAGAAGTGCTGTAAGGTCCCCGACTTGAATAGAAGCAGCGCTGACCTCGGCAACGGGAGCATGCGCGCGAAAAGCAACACCGAAACCTGATGCCTTGATCATAGGGAGATCATTGGCGCCGTCGCCGACGGCAAGGGTCTCCATGGGAGAAAAATCATGCTGGCGCATCACGCGCTGCATTGTCTGAAGCTTGACGTCCGGCCCGGTAATCGGATCGAGGACTTTGCCCGTCAGCTGGTCACCACGAATCTCCAGGCGATTGGCGACGACCTCCTCGAAGCCAAGAGCAGAAGCGACTCGCTCGGCGAACGGAATGAAGCCGCCGGAAACCAGGACCGCTCTCGCCCCGTAGCCCAGCATGGTCTGCACCAGGACACGCGCACCAGGCATGAGCCGCACGCGCTCGCGGTAAACCTCATCGATCACGTCAACTGGCAAGCCCTGCAAAAGCCTGACGCGTTCGTGCAAAGCCGACGTGAAGTTAAGCTCGCCCCCCATGGCGCGCCGCGTAATCGCGGCAACTTCGGCCTTGACGCCAGCAAAATCGGCGAGCTCGTCGATGCATTCGACCGTGATCATTGTGCTGTCCATGTCGCTGATCAACAATCGACACCGATGCCTCCTAGGCAACATGACGAGGTCGACCTCGCCGACGGCATCATGGTTGAGCAGGATCTCAACAGCGGCCGCTTTCGCCTGATCGAGGCTGGAACCATGCACCAGCATGCCGACAGCTTCCTCGGCAGCGAACCAGGCCGGATCGGCCTCGAAGCGAACGCCCAGATCCCGGACCAGCGCGCCGGAGAGCGGCTTTCTCGCGGGGTCGGCAATGAGAGTAAGATGATAGGTCATGACGCGAACTTTTACGGGCTTTCTTCGGTCCTGCAAGCCCTTGGCCTTCCATTCGGTGAGGACCATGTCGATCGGCTCCACGAGGCAAGGACCGGGATAACATCTTCATGGTGAGCCTGATCATTATCGGTGGCCCGACCTGTTCGGGAAAATCCGCGCTCGCGCTGGAGCTCGCGGAGAAGCTCGGCGGCGCGATCGTCAATGCCGACAGCATGCAGCAATATCGCGAACTTCGGATCGTCACGGCACGGCCGACCTATGACGAGCACAGCCGTGCTCCGCATTTCCTTTACGGCCACCACACCGCCGATCAGCCAAGTTCGGCCGGCCAGTGGCTGGACCAGGCCATCCATACCATCGATGAGATCAAAGCGCAGGAGCGGGTGCCGATTGTCGTTGGCGGAACCGGGTTGTATTTGCAGGCGTTGCTACGCGGGATCGCCCCCGTGCCGGAGGTGCCAGGCGAGGTGCGGGCGCGAACTTCCGAGCGCTTCGAGGCGCTCGGCGTACCAGGCTTTCATCAAGATCTGGCAAAACGAGATCCCGAGCAGGCCGCTCTGTTGAAGCCGGCCGATCGGCAACGCTTGATTAGAGCCGCCGAGGTGCTCGAGGCGACCGGCAAGTCTCTTCTCTATTGGAAGGGCCTGCCGAGAAAACGCGTGGCCCTGCCGGACCCGGTGGTCGGCTTTGCCTTGATGCCGCCAAGGCCGGAGCTGCATGCAAGGATCGAGCGGCGCCTGCACCGCATGATCGATGCCGGTGCCCTCAACGAGGTGGAAGCGCTGCGTGACAAACAGCTGGACCCCGATCTTCCCTTGATGAAGGCCGTCTCGGTACCGGAGCTGATGGCCCATATCAACGGCGAGCTTGATCTGGCCGCCGCAATCAAGCGCGCTACCGCGAAGACCCGTCAATACGCCAAGCGGCAGCTCACCTGGTTTCGCCATCAACTGCCCGAACTCGATATGCTCGAGGACTTCGGCGACAAGCCGGATCTGGTCAAGGACCATCCCCTGCTGTCACCGCACTTATTGACCGAACGAATTTTCAAGCATACTGTCCGTTCTTCCAGGTAAACTGGGCTTTTTTGGGCTTGATCCAAGCCCTTATTCCTATCCACCCAGACAAAGTTGAAGGACACCGACCATGTCGGCCACCACCGCCACGATCACCAGCCCCGAGGTTCAACCTCATTCGATGAACGGTTCGGAAGTTGTACTCCGTGCCCTCGTCGAACAGGGCGTAGAGGTGGTATTTGGCTATCCCGGTGGCGCTGTCCTTCCGCTCTATGACGCGTTGTTCAAGCAGAATTCGATCCGCCATATTCTCGTGCGCCATGAGCAAGGTGCGGTGCATGCAGCAGAGGGCTATGCCCGCAGCACCGGCAAGGTCGGCGTGGTTCTGGTGACCTCTGGCCCAGGCGCCACCAACACGGTGACCGGCCTGACCGATGCGCTGATGGACAGCGTGCCTCTGGTCTGCCTGACCGGCCAGGTGCCGACCCATATGATCGGCAATGATGCCTTTCAGGAAGCGGATACGGTCGGGATCACGCGCCCCTGCACCAAACACAACTACCTGGTGAAGTCTGGCGATACGCTGGCCAGGACGATCCATGAGGCGTTCTACGTGGCCAGGTCCGGCCGCCCCGGCCCCGTTGTTGTCGACCTGCCCAAGGATGTGCAGATGGGCGAGGCACCTTATGTCGCGAAAGATCTGGTTCGGCCAAAGAGCTACAAACCTAGAACCGAGCCGCTTGAGGCCGAGATCGAGCGCGCTATCGATCTGATGGCGGAAGCGAAGAAGCCGATCTTCTATGTGGGTGGCGGCCTGGTGAACGCCGGCAGTGAAGCCTGCATGCGCCTCACTGAATTGATCCAAGCAACCGGCTTTCCGGTGACCCTCACTCTCATGGGGCTCGGCGCCTATCCGGCTTCCGATAAGCAGTTCATCGGCATGCTCGGCATGCATGGCACGCTAGAAGCCAATATGGCGATGCATGATTGCGATCTGATGATCGCGATCGGGTCGCGTTTCGATGATCGGGTCACCGGTCGTCTGGATGCTTTTTCACCCGAGTCGAAAAAAATCCACATCGACATTGATCCCTCCTCGATCAACAAGAACATCCCGGTCGACCTGCCGATCGTCGCCGATGCGGGGCTTGCCACGGATGCTCTGTTGCAGCGCTGGTGGGCGCGCGGGCTGAAAGCGGACCGGCAGAAGCTTTCGCCCTGGTGGGGTGAGATCCATGCATGGCAGGCGCGGCAAAGTCTCCGTTACAAGCACGACAAAAAAGTGATCAAGCCGCAATATGCGATCCAGCGGCTGTATGAGCTGACCAAAGATCAGGAGACCTTCATCACGACTGAAGTCGGTCAGCATCAGATGTGGGCGGCCCAGCATTACAAGTTCGAAAAGCCGCGCTATTGGATGACGTCGGGTGGCCTAGGCACCATGGGCTACGGTTTTCCGTCAGCAATGGGCGTGCAGATCGGTAATCCGGAAGCACTCGTGGTCTGCGTTGCCGGTGAGGCGTCTTGGGTGATGAACATGCAGGAGATGTCGACACTGGTGCAGCATAGACTGCCGGTGAAGTCCTTCATCCTCAACAACAGCTATATGGGCATGGTGCGCCAGTGGCAGGAGCTGTTCCACGGCAATCGTCACAGCGAAAGTTACATGGACAGCCTGCCCGATTTCGTGAAACTCGCCGAAGCCTTCGGCGCCGTTGGCCTGCGCGCCACCAAGCCGGATGAGCTGGATGGGCTGATCGAGGAGATGATCAGGATCGACAAGCCAGTCATCGCCGATATCGTTGTGGATCGTGCGGAAAACGTTTATCCGATGATCGCAGCGGGGGCTGCTCATAACGAGATCACGCTTGGCCCCAATGCCGGCGAAGCCGTACAAGGCTCCGAAGACGGCATGGTCCTCGTATAAACCTGCTGGAAATAAGAAAAAGAGCGACCCGGATCTATTGATCAACAGGTATCCGGGTCAGATCTTCGGCGCGACTAGTGCATCATTCCAAATCGACCGACCAGGCCATTTGGATAAGTCGATGTAAAATCAATGACCTAGAGCGCCATCAACCGACTTTTGAAGACGCCGGCGCGGTTAGGAACGACTGAGATGACCACAGAAGAAGAGAGACACACAATTTCGGTTCTGGTTGACAATGAACCGGGCGTGCTTGCCCGGGTGATCGGCCTGTTTTCCGGACGTGGCTACAATATCGACAGCCTGACGGTCGCGGAGGTCGACGAGGCGAACGAGCTTTCCCGCATCAATATCGTCACCCGCGGCACCGCCTTGGTGATCGAGCAGATCAAAGCGCTCTTAGCCAAGCTGGTGCCGGTCCACCATGTGGTCGACCTCACCATGGGCGGTGCCTATGTCGAGCGCGAACTTGCCCTGATCAAGGTCACGGGCGATCGCGAAATGTTGGTTCAGGCGCTCCGCATCGCCGACTTCATGCATGCCCGGCTTGCTGACAGCACCACCGAAAGCTTCGTTTTTGAGATCACAGGCTCTTCGAACCAGATCGACAGCTTCATCCACCTGATGGAGCCCTTGGGGCTCGCTGAGGTCAGCCGGGCAGGCGTGGTCGCGATTGCCCGCGGACCGGAAGGCCTCCAGCCCGTAAACGACGAGGCCCTAGCGGGATAAGATCCTGCCAGGATCTTAGTTTACTTGTTTCCAGAACGTTTCGACATCTACTACAACACCGGACAGACGCTAATTTGTCGGGAAACCGGCAATTGTTCATGAGTGCAACTAGCGATGGCCTTGGGGCCAAGGAGGGGAGACTATGCGCGTCTACTACGATAACGATGCTGATCTAAACCTGGTCAAAGGAAAGCGCGTGGCTGTCATCGGTTATGGCAGCCAGGGCTTCGGCCATTCCAATAACTTGAAGGACAGCGGCGTTGCCGAGGTCGTGGTTGGCCTGCGTGAAGGTTCATCATCCGCGCCCAAGGCAGAAGCCGCGGGGCTTCGCGTAATGACGCCATCCGAGGCGGCAGGATGGGCCGATGTGGTGATGGTGCTGGTGCCGGACGAGCTGCAAGCCGATCTCTACAAGGATGACCTTGAGCCTAACATGCGCGAAGGGACCGCGCTGATGTTCGCCCATGGTCTGAACATCCATTTTCGTATGATCGAGCCTAGGAAAGATCTCGACGTCCTGATGATCGCGCCCAAGGGGCCGGGTCATCTGGTGCGGGCCGAATATGAGAAAGGTGCTGGTGTCCCCTGCTTGCTCGCGATCCACCAAGACGCAACCGGCGGCGCCCATGATATCGGGCTTTCCTACGGCGCGGCTATCGGTGGCGGTCGCGGCGGCATTATCGAGACCAGCTTCAAGGAGGAGACCGAGACCGATCTCTTCGGCGAGCAAGTCGTCCTTTGCGGCGGCATGTGCGCGCTCATCCAGGCAGGCTTCGATACCCTCGTAGAAGCAGGTTATGCCCCGGAGATGGCCTATTTCG
>JBOEHJ010000053.1:0-80608 GCA_050633905.1 Geminicoccales bacterium | reverse complement strand
AAAACGCCGACCCCGATGTCGGCCTCGGACTGACCTACAAGCTTAAGTTCTGAGGATAACCGCCGGACGGCCTTTGCCGATCAAGGCATACGATTAAGTGATAGTTCCCCCGGTCCGTTATCGAAACGGCCGGGGGCTTTGTTACATCAAGTGGCAGGACACCCGATTATCCCCGCCTCTTACGCTCCACCTTGAACGCTCGCGACCATGACTTTGGCCAGTATCGGAAAGTTCAATCAATAATTTCATAACACCCAACAAACACGTTCAGACAATACCGATATGGCCACGTTAAATCGTTACCAACGTTCAACGAAAGACTGCATTGAAAACAATGAAAATCTCTTTGGAGGATGTGACAAACTTTCCCATCTTCCGAACGAGATCAGCTAGAACCCGGAGATTGTACTTGCCTGGGGAAATGATAAGGTAACCATGTTTCATGGGTCGGTTGCCTCAGCTTAGAAAACTGATGTGTCTGATCAATCAGGCTGTATCGCGAAAATAATTACATGGCAGGTTTCGACAATAGGGCTGGTTTCGCCTTTGGCGATATCGTTTTGGCATCCTACGCGACGCCTCATCAGGGCAATGTCGTGCAGGGGCCGAGCGTAATCATCAGCTCGACAACCTACAATCAGCAACGCGCCGAGGTGCTTGCCATGCTGATCGCCGATCTGGATCGGCCCAATGCGAGTTCAGGCGAGATCGGGATACAAAACATCAAAGCGGCCGGACTGGATCCCGGCGCCGCCTTGAAACCCATTATCGTCACTCTGGAACAGAAGCTTGTCAGGCTTATTCTGGGTCGGCTCGATGAACGGGATCGCCAAAGCCTCCGCCATCTCTTGAACCTGATTCTCGGCGATTGAACCCTTTCGGGTCAGTCTTTCCAGACAGCGACATCGCAAGCGTCGAGTTCAGCCCCACCTAGGAGGAACGACGTTCCCTCCGCGACCGGCAAAGAGGCCGTTTCAGTCCCTGTATTGAAAGCAAACATCAAGTTGCCGCGACGGCGTAGCCGCAGTCGTTCGGGCAAGCGCTGTGCCTTAACATCAAGATCGGCGAGCACGGCCTCGATATAATCCATCAGGAACGTTTGATCCGGCCAGAAACCGAGATAGTGCCACTTCTTGGATTTATAGATCGCCCCGCCGCCGCTATCGAACTTGCCGATCGCCTTAAGGCCGCTTTCGATATCTTCTTGCCAAGGCCCGACGGGGTAAGTCTTCTTCTTCCAGGTCAAGCTTCCATCATAGCCGGGCGGCAGGCTAGCGACCTGGGTGATCTTGAGAGGCAGCCATTTCTGGAGTGCGCCGGGCGGCAAGATTTCCGGGATCTGCATAACGCGGGTCCTGCTGCCGGACCGAGGCCCGACGATCATGACACCCTTGAAATCGGCTAGAGCCTCCATCGCCGCCTCGGAAATGATCGGCAGACTCGGCATCAAGACCAATTGATAGGGCGAGAGATCGGCCCCTGGTCTGATCACGTCGACATCCTGTCCCAGCCTTCGGCAGGCGGTGTAGACGTCGAGATTGAGTTTCTTCAGATCACATCCCTTGCCCTGCGGCTGGATGTCGTAAAGCCAGTGGGACTGATCATCCGCGATGATGGCGATCTTGGCCGGCCGCGTCGTTTCACCATCCAAACCGAGCTTGCCCATCTCTTCCCGAACGCGCCGCACCTCATCGAAGACCTTGGTCTGCGCGCCATCCGGCCGGAGGAGACCTGCATGCATCTGTTCTTGAGCAAAAGGTGCTTGGCGCCAACGGAAATAGCTGACGACCTCGGCACCGTGAGCAAGTGCCTCCAAGGTCCAAAGGCGCACCATGTTATCGGCCGGTATAGGGTTGTGGTCGGCCCAATTGACCGGCCCTGGCTGCTGCTCCATCACCCAGAACCGACCACCTTCCTTCATGCCCCGGTAGAGATCATGATGCCAGGCAGCGATGTCGGGGTGACCCGTTCTTGCCAACGACGCCCTGGTCTTGTCATCCAAGCCCATGCGTTGATCGGTGAAACCAAGGGGATAGCTGTCCCAGGTGATCACATCCAGGTCGCTCGCAAGGGCTGCATGATCGAAATCATGAAACAGTCCCATCGCATTGTGGCTAATGAACCGCTCCGGCGAATGCTGCCGAATGATCTCAGCCTGCATGCGATTGTAGTCGACCACCTGATCGGATGAAAAATGCCGGTAATCCAAAAGATGAGCTGGGTTGGCTTCGGTCACCGTTCGATGGGGCAATCCGATCTGATTGAAGTCGGTATAGCCCTGGCTCCAAAAGATCGTTCCCCAGGCTTCGTTCAGACGCTCGATCGAGCCATGGCGGCGCTGCAGCCAACGCTGAAAGGCAGGCCGGCAATGGGGTGCGTAGGACAAGACCGTGTCATGGCAGCCATATTCATTATCCAGCTGCCAGCCGACAATCGCTGGATGATCGCCGTAGCGTCGCGCGAGCTGCAGGCAGATTCGAGCCGTCTCCTGCCGCCAAGACGGGCTGGTGAAGCAATAATGCCGCCGGGATCCGAAGCGCCTGGGCAAACCATCTTCACCCCATGCCAAAATGTCGGGCTGCCGATCGACCAGCCATTTAGGTGGCGTCGCGGTCGGTGTGCCTAGGACAACTTGGAGCCCGGCTATATTCAAGCTTTCGAGGACCCGATCCAGCCAGTCCCAATCGAACTGGTCACGGGCAGGCTCGAGCCTGCTCCAGGCAAATTCACCAATCCGAACAAAGCGGATGCCCAAATCCGCCATCATCGCAGCATCTTCGGGCCAGCGCGCCTCCGGCCAATGCTCGGGATAGTAGCAAACACCAAGCAAGTTCATTTTCTCCCACAGCTAGGGACGATAGACTAAGGGCCACCCTGGATAGCCACAATGGCCGACCGCGGATGCCTTGTCGTTCGATCAATTGCCAGTACTGAAGTGTGGTAAAGTGGGCACGGCCAGACAGGACATCCTGCATTCGAGCGGCAATCCGCATCAGGCGCGTTTCGCGGTCTTCGTTTCAGCATCCCTTGCGCGAAGGTCGGCCCTGAAAGATAGGCTGCAAGCTTAATCAGCTACGCCATTTGCGCTGGAAGGAACGCCCCCCTAGTGGACACTAAAGCCTGTACCGTGACCGACAAATTTCCAACGATGGGTTCACTTTCAATTGATCTTGATGGCAGGAGCCATAGGTTTCTGTAATAAGTCGGAAGGCTGGCAACGTTGTTTCAATGATATCAAAAATAGAGGACGGCTAGAGATGGCACGGTGGATGAAATTGACGCCCGTTTGCATCATGGTTGCCGGTCTCGCTGCTTGCGAGACCGCACCGATCACGGGCCGAAGCCAGCTGATCCTGGTGAATGATGCGGAGGTCCAAGCCTTGGGACTTCAGGCCTATCAGGAAATGAAGAAGAAGCAGCCGCTCTCTAGCAACCGCAGCCTCAATGCCCGGGTTCAGCAGGTTGGCCGTGATATCGCGAGGATTAGCCCAAAGCCTGATTGGGACTGGGAATTTAGCCTCTTCGACAATGACAGCCCCAACGCTTTCGCCCTGCCCGGCGGCAAGGTCGGCGTGAATACCGGGTTGTTCAAAGCGGCAAAGAACGACGATCAGCTTGCCGCGGTGATGGGCCACGAGGTCGCTCATGCCATCGCCCGCCATGGCGCAGAACGCATGTCCCAGGGCCAACTCGCACAAGCCGGCGGGGTTGCTGTCGGCGTGGCAACTGGAAGCCAGACCTATGTCGGTGCTTATAGCGCGCTCGCACAATTCGGCTTTGCGCTGCCCAACAGCCGCACACAAGAATCGGAGGCAGACCATATCGGCCTCCTCTATATGGCAGAGGCTGGCTACGATCCCCGCGGCGCCGTTGAGCTTTGGCGCAACATGCAGGAAATCGGCGGCAATGGGCCAACAGAATGGATGTCGACCCACCCATCCCCAGGCAATCGCATCAAGCGCCTCGAAGAACTCATGCCGGAAGCACTGGCGGTCTATCAAAAGCGCGCCGCAAATTAGTGATGGTGTGACCACTTCATTTGGTTTCGGGCGGCTATCACCTGAATTGGCGGTATGCGGCCAAGTTTTCGGGGCTGGTAGCGGTCGTGAGTGGCTGGCATCTTCTGACGACAGATCATCGAATGGAAGCTCAGCTTCCCTCAGGCTCCAAGTCGTCGAGCAGGGCTTCAGCGGCGGCTTGTTCGGCCTGACGCTTGGAGCTGGCAGATGCGGTTTTCGGAGCGAAGTTGCCAAGGTCGACCCGCACCTCGAACTGCGGTGCATGGGCCGGACCCTCGGTTTTCGTAAGGGAATAAGCAGGCAGATCAAAACCTCGGGCTTGGGCCCATTCCTGCAGCGCGGTTTTCGCATCCCTCGGCGGTCGTTCCATGCCAACCACATGGGCTTCCCACTTAGCGCGAATGAAGGTCTCGGCAGGACCAATCCCGGCATCTAGATAAAGTGCCCCGATCAAGGCTTCGAGGGCATCTGCCAGGATGGATGGATTGTCCCGCCCCTTACCAGCCTCCTCGCTACGCGCAAAGGTCAGTTGATGGCCAAGTCCCATCTCGCCTGCAATCTCGGCCAGGGTCTCGCGCCTGACGAGGCCAGCATGACGCCGAGACAACGGCCCCTCGTCTTCATTAGGAAAGCGGGCAATGAGAAGGTGGGCCACGACGAGGCCTAGGACACGGTCGCCAAGGAATTCCAGCCGCTGATTGTTGCGGGTCGCATTCTTGCCCCGCCTTGTTGCGCTTGGATGGGTCAATGCTTCTCGAAGAAGGCTTTGATCCCGAAACCGATGGCGCAGCCAAGCTTCAACGTCAGTGGAGAATTCGTCGGCCATCCCTTAGTCGATCAGGTTGAGCAATCGGCCATAGCGGATGGTGACAGGCCATTTCCAGACCTCCCAGAACCTTGCGCTGCCGTTGGTCGAGAAAAAGATGATCTCGGCGCGCCCAACCAGATTTTCTGTTGGCACAAACCCAACCTTAGACCGACTGTCCAAGGAGTTATCACGGTTATCACCCATCGCGAAAACATGGTCCTCAGGCACCACGAAGATCTCTGTATTGTCGTATTCGCCCCGACCTTCGGCCTTCCAATCCAAGACTTCATAAATGACGTCACTTTCCCCTGCACCATCGGCCGGGAACAATGGCATCACTTCCTGATAGCGTTTGATCGGATTGACGCTGTTGCCGTCATCATCAAGAAAATCGTCGAGCGCTGTCCGTGAAACCTCAACATCATTCACGAACAAGACGCCGCCTTTGACCTGGATGCGGTCTCCAGGCAGGCCGACAATACGCTTGATGTAATCGGTTCGATTGTCCGAAGGGAGCTTGAAGACCGCGACATCTCCCCTCTCCGGCAAAGAGCTGAACAGCCGACCATCGCCCAATGGTGGGCTAAACGGCAGAGAATGCCGCGAATACCCATAGGCGAATTTAGAGACGAACAGATAATCGCCGATCAGCAGCGTCGGCTTCATCGAGCCTGACGGAATGTTAAAAGGTTCGTAAAGAAAGGTGCGAACAACAATTGCGATAAACACCGCATAGATAACCGTACGCACGGTTTCCCACATACCATTTGCTCTTGAGCTTCGGGACAAGGCCACTCGGTTCACAATTCAAAACTCGTTCGACAGGAGGATAAGCCCGATCCACGAGACATCTTGGCGGAACGGTATCACATGCCTGCTGCTGGAGAGAAAGGACAATCTGGGTGATTGCAGGCGTGACACTAGCCAAGCTACGAATTCAGGTAAAGTCAGCGACGCATGATTTCGTCAAGAAGAAGGCCTAAGAGTGTTATCCGTTGCTCGATCAGCACTAATAATCACCATTCCGTGGGCAAAGGGAGGCTCGTCCGTCAGGCTAAGGTCGATCCGAGGAACCCATCCGGTTGGAACCAGCGCCTGCAATCGCCGCTCGGCACCACCGGTCAGGAGCAGGAATGGCTGGCCACTGGGCCAATTATCAACACCGATATCCCGCCAGAAAACGCCTCGGCTGAAGCCCGTACCAAGGGCCTTGGCGCAGGCTTCCTTAGCGGCATAGCGTTGAGCGTAAGCGGCGGCGGGCTGTGCTCGTCCGCTGGCTTTGTCCTGTTCCGTGACCGTAAAAACCCGGTTCAAAAAACGATCGCCATAGCGCGACAAAGTCCGCTCGATCCGCCGGATATCGATCAAGTCGGTGCCAACCCCCAAAATCATCGCGATGTCCTTGATAGATTGCTGTAACGGCTGCAGCCCTTTTTGTTCATTCAGCCTTGGCCCAACCCTCATCCAACCACCTTGGGATGCTGATATTACAATCAGTTGAGCAGGTGCGTAAGCCGGTACCAGTTTCAGTTGGTTGGGATAGGCTTCAGCGAAATGACGATGCCGTCAGCATGCCTGGACTTCTTAGCCGACACAACTTTCGGAACGTGCAGGTGGCGCTATTCTCGGCCCTTTGGCACGTTGCTGAGCACGCCGTTCCCGCCGCCTCTGCCTCGTTTCCTCAAAGGCACAGATGGCACGCGCCAGTGGAAAGTACGAGATCAAGCCGGCCAGCAAGGCCAAGGGGATGCTACCGATCGCCATCGGCAAGATGAGAGCTCTTAGATCGATCAGGACCTCTTTCAGCGCGGCCCAGCTAACATCGCCGGTCAGGGTTGGCCAGACCAAGGCGCTGAGATCGACCATGACATGCTTGAACATGGTCACCGCAGGCCAGGGGGCGGCCTCACCGCTCCCGAGGATGATTTGCCCGACCTTATAGGTTGCTAACCAGATGAAGGGGAACGTCCAGGGATTGCCGACAACCGTCCCCACAACCGCAGCGAGGATATGCCCTCTTAGCAACCAGGCAAGCAGGGCTGCGAGTGCTATATGAAGGCCGACGAGGGGTGTGAAGGAGATGGCCGCACCACAGGCGAAACCCAGCGCGATCGTATGGGCCGTACCGGAAAGCCTGGTCAGCCGCATCAGCAGATAAATGCCGAGGCGGCGCCAGCCCATAGCTGGCCACAACCAGCTTTGTAAGCGGGCCCAAAACGGGAGCTCTTTCCTACGACCAAACACAGCGCCCTCAGTTATCGATTATATTTCTTAAACTTCAATGACCGAAGGCAAAAACTTTTGCCCAAACCGGTGATTTCTGATGAATAAGAGGTGTTGAAGCAGCGCCCCTAGTCACCTCCGAGGTGAGATCACTGCCACTTGGAGCCTGCGCCGAATACTAGCCTTCCCTCCTTCCCTGCTCTTAGTCAATTGGACCAGGAAGTGAAGCTGACCAGTATCCAACGATGGTCTGGAGGAGAAAAACCACGCCTTAGAGGAGAATTAGACACACCCAGGAGACGGATTCGCTATATCGCTCATGAACCTGAAGCGCGCCAGGTTAGGCCGTCAGCAAATCGGCTCACCCTCACGGGGCGTGCATGCTGGTTCCGTATCATCGGAAACGGTTTTAGCCCTCGGCGCGTTCCACAGATTCAACGACTTCGGAGGCGCGCAGCGTAGCAAGAATCCGCTCGAGCTGATCGACATCGGAGACCTCGATGTCGATGACGACCTCGAAGACATCCGGCGACCTCGCCCCAAATCTGATATCGGTAATATTGCCGGAAAGGTCGCCGATCACCGTACTGACCAGGCCGAGACTGCCGGGTCGATGGCGGTTCAAGAGCTTGATGCGAGCGACCGCCCTTGCCTCCTTGAACTCAGCATTCCAGGCAAGATCCAACCAGCGATCGCTATCCTCGGCTTTGCGCATCAGGGTCGCACAATCACCACGATGGACGGCGACCGCACGGCCACTTCGGACTACGCCGACGATCTTGTCGCCGGGGATCGGCCGGCAGCAGCCGGCAAAATTGATCGCCATGCCGGGCAACAACCCGGTGATCATCTTTTCGCGTCCATCGGGGACCGCCTGAGGCCTTGGCCTGCGGAGCGGTATCACCTTCTTCTCAGATGCCCCGCCAGCTGGCGGGCTCGCCGGTTGCTGGCGCCGGCGCAAGGCATCAAGGATGACCCTTGGCCTCAATGTGCCTTCACCGATCGCCGCCATCAAATCGTCGACGGATTTCTGCTCAAAGCCGCCCAGAACACCCTGCAGCTGTTTGTCATCGAGTTCAATCTGCTCACGCCGTGCGGCCGACTGCAGCATGTCCCGACCGTGATCGATGTAATCTTTAAGTTGGCGCGTGCGCAGATGGCGTCTGATCTGGCTACGCGCTTTGCCGGTGACGACGAAGCGTTCCCAGGCCGGCGACGGCCCTGCCCCCTTGCCGGTAATCACCTCAACCTGATCGCCGTTATCGAGCCTTGTTCTGAGCGGGACTAAACGACCATTCACCTTCGCACCGACCACCGCATCGCCAACTTCCGAGTGCACCGCATAAGCGAAGTCGACGGGCGTGCCGCCGAGCGGTAGAGCGATCAAATCGCCTTTCGGCGTAAAGCAAAATACCTGATCTTGAAACATCTCAAGCTTGGTATGCTCAAGAAACTCCTCCGGGCCAGAGGCATGTTCCAAGATCTCCAGGAGCCCGCGAATCCATCGATATTGGCGACCATCGGTGAGCCTGCGCTCCTGCTTGTAGGCCCAATGCGCCGCCACACCGAGATCGGCAATCTCGTGCATTTCTCCGGTGCGGATCTGAACCTCGATACGCCGTTGTTCAGGCCCGAAAATCGTGGTGTGCAACGAGCGATAACCATTGGGTTTGGGCGTGCTGATGAAATCTTTGAAGCGTTCTGGCACCATCGCATAGTGGCCATGGATCACGCCGAGTGCCGCATAGCAATTCGGGACCGTGTTGACCAGAAGTCGAAAAGCCATGATGTCGGAGAGCTCTTCGAAGCTGATGTTCTTGCGCTTCATCTTACGCCAGATCGAGAGCGGAGATTTCTCCCGACCGGTAATCTCCACCTCCAAACCAGCCTCCGTCAGCGTGGTTTCGAGTTCGGTCACGATTCGATCGATCAGATTATTATCGTGTTTTCTAAGCTGGCTCAGACGATTGAGCACGGACTCGCGAGCATCGGGCCAAAGGGCGGCGAAGGCCAGATCGTCCAGCTCGTCCTTCATCGCCTGCATACCAATACGCTCGGCAAGCGGCGCGTAGATTTCCTGGGTCTCGCTGGCAATGCGCCGGCGTTTCTCTGGCTTCTTGATGAAATGCAGCGTTCGCATGTTATGCAAACGATCGGCAAGCTTGACCATCAGCACCCGGATGTCGTCCGACATGGCCAACAGCAATTTACGAAAATTCTCGGCTTGCGCGTTCTCGACCGACTGCAGCTCAAGCTTGGTCAGCTTGGTGACGCCGTCGACAAGAAAGCAAATCTCCTCACCAAAGAGATATCGGATGTCGTCGAGCGTAACACTAGTGTCTTCGACGGTATCATGCAGCAAGGCCGTGGCGATGGAGGCACTGTCCAGCCCAAGCTTGGCTAAAATGCCAGCCACCTCGACAGGATGGGAAAAATAAGGGTCGCCCGATGCCCGAACCTGGGCACCGTGGGCTTTCAATGCAAACACATAAGCACGGTTGAGAAGGTCTTCGTCGACACCGGGATCATAAGCTCGAACCCGCTCCACGAGTTCGAACTGCCGCATGATCTGACGCCTAGCCGGCGCATGCGTCGGTTTGGGATTGGCCGGTTCGTCATTGGGAAGCGGCTGTTGTACCGTTTCCAAGTTTTCCACCCGCCTTACTTTACCCGCCTAATCGTCTACTGGCGGCTCATCGGCGAAGGACCCCTGCTCCGCCACGGTCGATGTCTGTTCCATCATCGGATCAACAGGTGCTGACAGACTGGTGTCTTCAATGGCCGGTCCGTGAAAGCCTGGGAGAAGATCATCTACTTCCTCCTCCGGCTGATCCTCAATCTGCACATGACGACGCAATCCATGGATCAACTCATAGCGCAGATGATCGAGATCAACGGTCTCGTCGGCAATCTCTCTAAGCGCGACGACAGGATTCTTATCATTGTCTCGATCGACAGTGAGAGGCGCTCCAGCTGAAATGTCGCGAGCGCGCTGTGCTGAAAGCATCACTAAGTCGAAACGATTGGGAACCCTAACAACGCAATCTTCGACGGTAATACGAGCCATCTACTCTTTCTCCGATCGACCTTAAGTTCGTTATTAAAGATGTAGTCCAGCGACGCGGCAGGGGCAACACCAGCTTTTCAGTCAGCACAAAAAGGGATGCGCGAACGCGTCGCACCCCATGGCCAACAACGACTTTTACCACCCCAGGATTTAATAGGCCGGAATCTTTGTGATACGTAATGAAGTTTGGATCGAGAATCAAGACGAGTCCTTCGATTTTATTGGCAAAAACCGACCTCGTTTGACGTTAGGGTTGCTTTCACTGAGCGTTATGAAGTACTATTGGATTGCCCAGTGGATTATCCAGCAATTCTTGGGCCAGCATCTAGGGGAGCATATCGAAGGGTGTCTTAGTTGCGATAAGAAAGCCTAAAGTGATTTCGAGTCTTGCCACACCCTTGGCAAATCATCATTTCTACGGGTTGCGGACGATCTGAATAAGCCTCGGCCGCGTAGTAGTTACAGGCCTTGCCCTTTTGGGCGGCTTATTCGAATCGGAGGTTCGACAAAATGGATTGCCCACTTCTTGAGGATATTCTCAACGAGGAAGATCGCTTTGCGATTATGATAGACGGCGCCAATCTCTACCAATCGGCCCGGGCGCTGGGTTTCGACATCGATTATCGCTTACTTCTCGATACGTTCGCTGGTTGCGCGAGACTTGTTCGGGCTTGCTATTACACAGCGCTATTGGATGATCAGGAATATTCACCAATTCGGCCACTCGTCGACTGGCTTGATTATAACGGTTATTCCGTGGTGACGAAGCCCTTGAAGGAATTCACCGATGCCTCTGGGCGACGGAAGTTCAAAGGTAACATGGACATCGAACTTGCCGTCGATGCCATGGAGATGGCGAAGAACCTAGATCATATTGTGCTCTTCTCCGGGGATGGCGATTTCAGACGACTTTCTGAGGCGCTGCAACGAGCAGGCTTACGCGTCACGGTCGTGAGTTCCATCAAGACCCAGCCACCGATGATCGCTGATGAACTGCGCCGCCAAGCGGATACCTTCCTGGAGCTGCAAGATCTGGCACCGTTCATCGCTCGAGAGCATCGTCCCGGCGCACCGGCAATGCATGAGAGCCCGTCACCGAAGATGGACGAAGAGATCGACGGCGATGATGCAGCCGAAAGCGATGAGGACGATCGTTACTTCCAGCCAGCTTAAGCTAAGATTTCTACAAACGTGCAGCATGGTTTGGACGGGGTGCGTCGTACCCCCGTTCCAACCTGTGCGCTTTGCCCGCGTCTCGCCGAATTCCGCCATGAAAATCAAGAACGTTACCAGGGCTGGCATCATGCGCCCGTTCCTTCCTTTGGTCCGCGTGACGCTAAACTTCTGATCGTTGGTCTTGCGCCCGGTCTGAAAGGCGCCAATCGGACAGGTCGCCCCTTTACAGGCGATTATGCGGGTGACCTTCTCTACCCCACACTCCTTCGGTTTGGATTGGCCAAAGGCCATTTTGGCGCATCGCCGGACGATACACTTGAGTTGATCGATTGCCGCATCACCAATGCGGTTCGCTGTGTGCCACCTGCCAACAAGCCGATCGGTTCGGAAATCAATACCTGCCGCCTTTTTCTTCAAGATGAGCTCACAGCGCCGACATCACCAGAAGAACGAGCGCCATCAATCATTCTGACCCTCGGCGGCATAGCCCATGCCTCAACCCTGCGTGCGCTCGGCCTCAAGGCAAAGGCCTACCCCTTCGCCCATGGCGCCTTCTACGAAATCGGTGACCAGCGGGTTCTCGCATCGAGCTATCACTGCTCACGCTACAATGTGAATACCAAAAGGCTGACGGCCGAGATGTTCGAAACGGTGATCGGACAGGTCAAGGACCGGCTAACCTCTGCGACCTGACACATATTCCGATCATCCCGAACTGGCCCAGCCCCCAAAGCAATCACCTGAGACGAGAACGTCCTTGGTATGATTAGGCGGCGAAATAGGCCGGCAATAACGTCCGTCTGGTCGAAACCTGCTGAAAGCGTTGACCCGCGAGATTGGTGAAACAGTTCGTTTTTTTTAACACTTTTCCCTTGGCTGACTGCCATTGTCATCTATATGACGCTTTATTCGTCTAGCTTTGGCATCATCGCCATTTGGGAGATGGCGACGGGCGGCAGAACGTTGTGTGGTTGGGATGAGACGACAAGACCCGATCCATAAAAGTTTCCGCAATTTGTTTGAAAACCTCTCGCTTCCGGCGAGAAACACGGATATATTACAGCCTGTTACTGCGGCTTTTTCACCAAGTATATCGTGTAGTAATGCGTCCGAATTATCGCCAGATGCATTGAAGATCAACCGGAGGATGTTGATGGCCGGCATGAGCCACCGCGTCGACAGCGATTTCGTTCATTTCGTGGTCGAAAGTCTGCAACCGCTTGGACCGGTCGTTGCCAAGCGCATGTTTGGCGGACACGGTATCTTCATGCATGATCTCATGTTTGCCCTGGTTGCCTGGGACATCCTCTACCTAAAAGCAGATGACGTGAACCGGCCGAGCTTCGAAGAAAAAGGGCTTGAGCCATTCGCCTATACCGATCAGCGGGGGCGCTCGGTCAAGATGAGCTATTTCGAAGCGCCGTCGGAAGGGATGGATGATCCAGGTCTTTTGAGCGTCTGGGCCAAAGAAGCCTATGCCGCAGCGCTAAGAGCGAGCCCGACAAGGCCGAGTGACAAGCAGCGTCGTCGAGCGTGATCCTCGAAAGCTGGGCCGTCATAACCTCATTTGTCTTGATCGAATTCAGCACAAAGTTGCATCGCCATCTTGTTGCTCGCTTTAGCGTCATGTCGTGCTTAGTTCTTCAGTGAAAAGAGAGCCTTGCACGGGGAGAAGCAACATTGGCAAAACGCATTAATCTCTCTATCAAGCTTGCAGCAAAGGACATAGCGTCAAGATCTTTTCGTTATTGCGCTCGCTGGTAGGACACCGGTCCATTTAACCAAGAAAGCGCATAACGATCGGCTACCATGTCATCAGGCTGGACACGAAAGCCGGGCTTGGGGATATGGAATCGATCATGGCAACGCTATGGCCTGCAGAGAAGAGAGAAAGGCGAGATACCTCGTTGAATATCTTCGGGATGTTGCTCGGTGGTGCTGCGGGCCTGATAACCGGCGGTCCCATTGCCGGTGCGGCCGGCGCGATTGTTGGCCATCTGTTCGATCGCTATAGGGCTTCGGAACGACGAAGCAAGCGACGAAAACGGGATTGGTCTGGCAATAGCAAGGAAAGAACAGGCGCCAAACCTATCTTCGATGACCCGACGGAGACCCGGAGGATCGCGTTTGCGACCGCCATCATCGTGTTGTCAGCGAAACTCGCCAAAGCTGATGGCAAGGTCAGCCGTGACGAAATCGATGCGTTCAAGAAACGGTTCATGATCAGCGATCATGAGGTCGGTGGCATCGCTCGGATCTATGATCAGGCGAAGCAATCGGCCGAGGGCTTCGAGCCTTATGCCCGCCAGATCGCCGCCTTGTTCGGCAAGGACCCTGTGCTCCTGGAAGAACTCCTCATCGGTCTCTTTGAAGTCGCAAGCGCCGATGGAAAGCTTAAACCCGGGGAGATGGAGTTCCTTGGAGAAGTGGCCAAGATCTTCGGCTTCGACAAAGCCAAGTTTGACCAGATCGCCGCGACCTTCAGAGCGACACGAGAGCTGGAGAAGAGCAGCCTGGACAGTCCCTATCAGGTGCTCGGTGTTTCCAGGGGCTCATCCGATAACGAGATCAAGACAGCCTATCGCAAGCTTGTTCGAGAGCTTCATCCCGACCAGCTCGTAGCCAAGGGCTTGCCCAAGGAGTACATCAGCAAGGCCAATGATCGTCTGGCCGCCGTCAATGCAGCCTACGATCAGATCGCCAAACAGCGCGCCATCAAATAGGCCGGAGCAGCTTCAGGCCTGGCCGAGCAAGGCATCGAGCTTACCCTGCTGTTCAAGGGCTGCAAGTTCGTCGGAACCACCGATTGCCTCACCGTCGATGAAGATCTGCGGCACACTGGTTCGACCATCAGCACGCTTTTGCATCTCCTCGCGCCTATCTCGCTCGCTCCAGAGATTGATTTCCGTATAGGGGACGCTCTTGTCGTCAAGAAGACGCTTAGCCCGCCAGCAAAACGGGCACATTGGCGTGGTATAGATTTCAACATGAGCCATGGGACAACAACGTCTTTCTCAGCTGTTCAACTTGCGTCAGATGACGCCTGCACCGAGCCTACATTATAGAGACTCTCAGCCGATATGGTATCGCCCAAATCCTGGATCACCCTTGCGAGAGCAAGAACATCGATGGAACGCGCCCCACCTTTGCGAAGAATGCGTGTACAGGCGATAAGGGTTGAGCCAGTGGTGAGAACGTCATCGATCAACAAAATTCTCTTATCCAAAGCTTTCGAACGATGCTCGGCATGAAAATGAAAGGCCTGTGAGGTGATGTTGCGCAAGCGCTGACCACCGCTAATCCTCTGCTACGAGCGGATCGATGTCGTTTGCTGCAACGCATCGGGCAGCATCGGAACGCCGCTCGCTTGGAGAATAAACTCTGCCGACATCGCGGCTTGGTTATAACCGCACTGCAAGAGACGCCAGCGATGAAGCGGGAACGGACCGATCAAGTCGACCTCCTCGAAAAGGTCCCGACCGGCATGGGCCATGAGCCGCCCGAAGATGCGGGCGATATCGGTTCGATCCACATGATTGACCCGAAGGATCATGCCGCGCGATCCATCGTCATCTCGAAGCACTGCCCTCACCCGATCATCAAGCGGCGGTGTCACGGCACAGCCAAGGCAGCAGTGGGGCAAGATCATATCCGGAAGGTGTCCGAATGCCTTCTGCATCGGTTGAGCGATCGACATTTTTTTTAAAACCTAACAACAAAATTCTACTAATGGATTATTATCCACATCAATATTCAACCGAAGTCATTTGACGATGATGTCCGATCTCGTCTGTCAACTTGGTCAGAAACAGACGAACTCAAAAATCACACCTTAGGCGATATGTTTTGATGTTGTGATCGAAAGCTTATCAAATGCAGGTCGTCGTTGTAGAAAATGCCAGGTTGCATCTGCAGCATTGGTTTTGACCACAAGAGGTGTGCATTCGATGAATGAGGTCGTTCAGCTCAATCAAGAGGCCGAGGACGAGGACGAAGAGCAAAAGCTCCAGACCACGAGCACGCGAACGGTTGGCACCACCGCCGATCGGCTCCGCAGCTTCATCCAACGGGTCGAGCGTTTGGAAGAAGACAAGAAAAACATCGCTGACGATATCAAGGAAGTTTACAACGAAGCCAAGGGTGAGGGTTTCGATGTGAAGGTCTTGAGAAAGGTCATCGCATTGCGCAAGAAAGACCCCGAAGAAATCGCGGAAGAAGAAGAGCTCCTAGAGCTCTATATGTCGGCCATCACGGGAGGTTAACGATCACTCCCTCATGACGATGGGCGTTTGGCCGGCGGGTGGACAAGGGGACGATGGGATCCACATGATGTGGTCACGCCACTAGCATGGAGGTAATCCTCAATGCGGTGGTCCCTCTTTTTTCGCTGATCATCCTTGGTTTCATCGCCGGCAAGAAGCGTTGGATCGATGCGGCCGGCGTCAAGGCTCTCGTCGGCTTTATCTTCACCATCGCCATGCCGGCCCTCCTGTTCCGGCTGGTGGTGGTCAGCGACATTACCGAACTGATCGATCTGCGTTTTCTCCTCGCCCATATCAGCGCCCAGATTATAACCGCCTTCATTGGGGCGCTGCTCGGCAGGATGCTGTTTCAGCTCCAAGCGCAGAATATGGTGATCCAGGGATTCGGCTCATCCTTCCCCAATAGCGTGCTGCTCGGCATTCCACTCATGCTAGCGCTCTACGGTGAACGCGGCGTCGTGCCGGTAACCATGATCTTCGCCTTCAATGTCGCCCTCTACAGCACCGTCACCATGTTGCTGGAGACCGTTGGTCAAAAAGCTGAGAAGATCTCGCCTCTCGAACTGCTAAAGACCACCGGCCGGGCGATTGCCGGCAACCCGATCATCCTCGCCGCCATCGCCGGCGTGGTGGTCGGTGGCCTTGGTTTTGGCCTCGCACCCGTCCTCGATCATACGCTCGGCTTCATCGGACAGGCTGGACCGCCGACGGCGTTATTCGCCCTTGGTGCAAGCCTGAGCGTTCGTGAATTGGCGCGCGGCCTTCACGGACCCTTGGGTGCTGCAGGCCTCATCACCGTTTGCAAGCTGTTGATCCATCCCATGCTGGCCTGGGTCATGGCGGTGCCTGTCCTCGGCCTCGATCCGTTCCTGGCCACCGCCGCGATCATTATTGCTGCGTTGCCGGTAGGCGCCAATGTCTACATCTTCGCGCAACATTACGATGTCGCGATCCCCGAAGCCTCCAGCGCGATCCTGATCTCAACAGGTATCTCGATGATCAGCATCCCGCTTTTGCTGTGGTTTTTGGTCGGATAAAAGAATAACGACAGCCTCTTGAGTATAGTTGACCGCACAATCTATATCTTCACATTTCTTGTTAATCATAAAAAATGGTGTATAATTTTATAATTAATATTTTTCATTTTCGCATTGAAATAGAAAATAATCACAAATATATTAGTTATGTGAGATATATATGATATTTTTTACAGACGATGAACTTTGTGCCGATTGATTTTCAAGCATGGATTCATAGATGCTATGCGAAAAAGACATCTTTTTTTCACATTGTCCTTCACCTTACTTCCTCTCTCTATCATGAATGGCTGTAGTCAGGAGTCGACATTGATGTCAGCCGAGAAGCCTGCAAAGGCCCCTGCGTCCGTGGTGACGAGTACCGCAGACACCGGCGCCAAGTGCTGGACCGAAGAAGAATTGGCCAATGCCAAACCCCAGCCCTGGCTCGAGAATGCGCCACCAAGCGAGCAGGCTACGGAAGAGGAAGCATCAGGCACCGTCTCCGGAGGCCCACCAGAAGATGTTGCGAACGCCGGAGATCGGTCGCAACCCAAGCCAACCGAGTGCCCTGAGCCGATTGAAAAGGGAAATTGAACACACGGGAAGGCTTGATTAATCAACTTTCACAGGAGCGCAGTAATGCTTAAGCATTTATTTACGACTGCATTGGTTACCTGTGCGGTAGGTGTTGGAAGTTCCGTTTCAGCTCAAGAAAATCAGGGTGTTGTCGTCTCAAGGGCCTCGTCCGAAGGAAATTTCGGTTTGAGCTTTTGGTCCGAAGAAAAGCTTTCAGAAACTGAACCGCTAGAATGGTATGAGAATGCACCCGACAGCCCGACAAGTTTGGCTGACGATGGCAATCTCGGCGAACCTGGGTTCGTGGCGGGAGGTCCCCCGCGCAATCGCGACTCACTTCAAGCGCCGGAGAATAACGACGTTGATATCGATAATGGATCTCAATCTTTAGCACCCAAATCGGATGATGACTTCTCACTAGCTGTGCGGAATGCCCATGACGGCTATCCCGTGGATGATACATATTATCAGAATAACTTACCCTGGCGTGCAATCGGCAAGCTAGCCTTCACCACAGCGGGCGGTAACGCGAGTTGCACGGCTTCGGTCATAAGTCCGCGCGACGTCATCGTAACGGCCGCCCATTGTTGTTACGATTTAGCAGCGGGATCATTCAACCAGAATTTCGTGTTCGCGCCAGCGTATCGACGTGGGCCGGTCGGCAACTTCATTTTTCCTTTTGCGACAGCACGCGTATCTACCGGATGGGTCAATACCGGGCAGCGTCAATTTGACGTCTGCGTCATCAATCTACGCTCGAACGCCGCAGGACAGAGAGTCGCTACTGTGACCGGTTGGCTCGGGCGCTCCTGGAATTTCCCCGCCGAAATCCACCAATTCGTCCATGGCTACCCTGGGAATCTCGGCGAGGGCGAAGTCTTGCAAACATGTGCCTCGGAAACTTTCTCCGATCCAAGCTGCAACGGGCCAGCCGTGGTGCACACCGGGTGCGATATGACATTCGGGTCCAGCGGTGGTCCTTGGATCAAAGACTTCACCCCTAAGGGCACCTCCGGGCCAGTCAATTTTGTGAACAGCGTGGTGAGTGGTTACGACGCCTGTTCGGGGACATTCGGAGGCGTATTTAACGGTGCTCGCTTTACGAGCCAGAATATCGTGCCGCTCTGCAATGCAGCCGGATGCTAACGACGACACAGCATTTGGGGTCCATCCCTCATCGGTGGTGATCATATCGTAATCGTCTCACGCCCGCCGTATTGAAATTCATTCGGCGGGCGTGACTTCGGTCACAGCCATGGCCTCAGAAATCCTCTTAGATCAGGGTGTCATCGGGTGAAAAACAAGCAGTTTTAAAGCCCGACTAACCCAGAAGAAGGATGTTGATCATGTCGAGAGCAAGTTTTGATCGTAGCGACAATGTGTGGCCCACCGCCGTAGCCGAGATGGGCATGGAACGAGCTAACACAGACGATCTCGAAGCAGACGACCTTTATATCGAGCGCGACAGCGTCTTAGAGAGCGATCTCTTCGAAACCTCGCTTGAGGATTACGACGACATCCTCTCGATCGCCGAAGACGACTATCTCGAGCAATAGGTTGGGATATCGAAATCGTCACTCGCCGTCACTGACGACAAACCCAACTTTTTAGGCTGGCATCGACCTGAGCAAATCTCGTGACTGTGATTTGTTGAGGTCGATGCCAGCCACCGCTTAGGGTGTTTGATTGGCCCGCTGGCGCAGCAGGTGATCGGCAAGCACGATCGCCATCATGGCTTCACCGACGGGTACCGCCCGGATACCCACGCAGGGATCATGGCGCCCTTTGGTCACCACATCGACCTCCCTGCCCTGGCGATCGATTGAGCGCCTTGGCGTGAGGATGGAGCTCGTGGGCTTCACGGCAAAACGGACCACGATGTCCTGTCCGCTTGAAATGCCGCCTAGAATGCCGCCTGCATTATTGGATAGAAAGACGGGCTTATCATCTTCGATCCGCATCTCATCGGCATTGACCTCGCCGGTGAGTTCAGCACTCTCGAAACCTGTACCGATCTCGACACCCTTAACCGCATTGATGCTCATCATCGCCTTGGCGAGGTCGGCATCCAGCTTGTCATAAACGGGATCGCCGAGCCCTGCCGGAACCCCCTCAGCCACCACCTCGACCACGGCACCGACGGATGAGCCCGCCTTTCTAATCTGCAGGAGCTGATCTTCCCAGCGCATCGACGCCTTGGGGTCCGGGCACCAGAACGGGTTCTGCTCGACCGCATCCCAATTCCAGGCTGAGCGCGCGATCCGATCATGGCCGACTTGCACCAACGCACCGCGTATCCTGATCTCATCACCCAGAATTTTTCGGGCGATTGCGCCGGCTGCAACCCGCATCGCCGTCTCGCGCGCCGACGAACGTCCGCCGCCTCGGTAGTCGCGAATGCCGTATTTCGCATCATAGGTGTAATCGGCATGACCTGGACGATATTGTTCCTTGATCACCCCATAGTCGCGCGAACGCTGATCAACATTCTCGATGGCAAGACCGATCGGTGCACCTGTGGTCTGTCCCTCGAACACGCCTGAGAGGATGGCAACGTTATCGGGTTCCTTCCGCTGGGTCGTAAACTTGGATTGCCCCGGGCGCCGGCGATCGAGCCAATGCTGAATATCTAGCTCCGTCAGCGCCAGCCTTGGCGGCACGCCATCGACCACGCAGCCGATGGACGGGCCGTGACTTTCACCGAAGGTGGTAAAACGAAAAACGCTGCCGAAACTATTGCCGGCCATCACTGATCACCAGTTTTTAGTAGGGTGTTTAGTAGGCTCGATCACCAAGCCTTTCCCAAGAGATGCCTCCATACCTTTGGAGTTCTTGGCGCTTACGTCGAAGGCAGTCAAAGTCAATGAGGTGGCCGCGCCGCTAGACGAGTGAGATGTCGGGTGCATCGATCGCCTTCATGCCGACGACATTGTAGCCGCTATCGACATGGAGAACTTCGCCAGTGGTACCGCTCCCAAGATCGCTCAAGAGGTAAAGCCCTGCCCCGCCCACATCCTCGATCGTGGTATTGCGCTTGAGGGGCGAGTTGTACTCGTTCCACTTCAAGATATATCGAAAGTCACCGATGCCAGAGGCGGCGAGCGTCTTGACCGGGCCAGCCGAGATGGCATTCACGCGGATAGCATCGCCGCCAAGATCGACCGCTAAATATTTGATACTCGTCTCAAGTGCCGCTTTGGCCACGCCCATGACATTGTAGTGAGGCACCACACGCTCAGCGCCCGCATAGGTCAGCGTCAACGCGCTACCGCCTTCGGTCATCAGCGGAGCTGAACGCCGGCAGAGATCGACGAACGAATAGCAAGAGATCATCATTGTTCGCTGAAAGTTATCGGCGGATGTGTCGAGATATTTACCCTTCAACTCCTCCTTGTCGGAGAATGCAATCGCGTGGACGACGAAGTCCAACCGGCCCCATTTTTCCTGCAGATGGCCGAAGAGCGTATTCATGCTGTCGGGGTCGGTCACATCAGCTGGTGCGACGATAGGTGCATTCAGTTTTTCAGCGAGGGGAAGCACCCGCTTGGCAAGCGCATCACCTTGATAGGTGATCGCAAGCTCAGCACCTTGCGCCGCGATCTTTTCCGCTATGCCCCAGGCAAGGGAACGATCATTGGCGATGCCCATGATCAGGCCCTTCTTGCCGGCCATCAAGGGAGCGTCAGCCATCGATAATAACTCCAGGATTGAGGAGGGTTCCTAAGGCGCCGCATCCTAGCGACGGTCGAGGAATTACGAAAGGCCTGTTCGACAACGTCTCTTGAAGATCAAGACCCATTGTTTGATTGAAGGGTTTTGGTGCAAAATGGTTACACGATAAAATCCTCACCAAGATCAGCTCAGCTGTTTCAGTCAGGTTTCAGCAGATATGCGCCGCGCACACGCCGTCTCGCCGCATTGATCTCGGCGCCGAAGATGAAAATCAACGCGGTAATATAAAAGAACATCAACGTTGCGATGATCCCACCAAGGCTGCCGTAGGTAACGGTAAATCGGCCAAGACTTTGCAGATACCAGGAATATAGGCTGCCAATAACGATCCAGACCATGACGGCCATCACAGCACCCGGCAGAACTTCGAGCAGCTCCAGATTACGGTTTGGCAACCAGCGATAAAGGGGCACCACAAAGCAAAGCATCAAGGCGACGGACAGCCCGAAGCGGATCAAGCCATAAGTGGTCTGCCATGCAGTAAGTGGAATGCCGAAGCTTTCGGCCAGCCTCCAGGCGAAGGGGGCGGCGATCACGATCAGCATGGCGACGATGATGAACAGCGCCATGATCAGTACCATCAGAAGGCTTTGCAGGCGCTGCCACCAGATCGACCGGGAGCGCTTAACGTCATAAGCGAGATTGAGGGCATAACGTGCCGCCTCGAAGGCAGAGGACACGGCCCAAAGGGATAAAAGAATGCTGAGCGTCATCAATCCCTGACGACCGCCCGCCAAGACCTCGCTGACGGCTGGCTCGATGGCGGCGCGGACCTCGGGGGGCACGGCATCAAGACCGAGGTCGACGAAGGTTTGTGCTGCATCGCTCTGGCCAAACTCACCGGCAAGGGTGGTCAAAAAGATCAGGAATGGAAACAGCGCAAACAGCGAGGCAAAGGCGATATGCCCAGCAAGCAAGGTGCCGCCGTCATCGAGCAGATGGGCAAGACCAAGCCAGATGGGTGAGAGGTGTTTTCGGCCCAACAACCGAATTTTTGACAAGATGGTTGGCGCCCCACCGCCAGTAGTCTTCGGTTTGCTTGCCGTCACGGTTCAGAACCAATCGAGATCGGACCGAACGTCACGATCATCACGCTCTGCCAAGCGTTCTAGATCAGCGGCCATCGCTGCATCGGGCTCCTTGGGCAGCATGATCACTAGGCGGACATATTGGTCGCCACGTTCGCTTGCGGATTTGAAGCCCCCTTTTCCTTTGAGGCGCAGCGTCTGATCGCTATTGGCATGGGCTGGAATATTGAGCCAGACAGCACCTTCAAGGGTCGGCACACAGACCCGCCCGCCATGGATCGCTTCTTTGAAACTGATCGGCACATCCAGATAGAGATCTTGCCCGCGCCTCGTGAAAAAGCGGTGATCCTCAACGCGCAGAGCAATCACCAGATCCCCGTTGCCATGATCACGCCCCTGCCCTTTCAAGCGCAGCATGGTGTTGTCGTCGCTACCCGGCGGAACGTCGATCTCGATCGTCTTGCCATGGGCGAGGTTGATACGCTGCTTGCCTCCGAGCAAGGCTGTCTGCAAATCAACGTCGAGCCGGTGATGGGGCGCCTGCGGTTTGACGCCCCTTTTCGATCGATCGGACCGCGTCTGGCTTGACGATCGGTGAGATCCCGTCGCGGGGTCGGTATTGGCTTCCGTGCCCGTGATGCCGCCAAGCTTATCCAACACGCGATGCACCATCCTGTTAATACCGCGCCGCCACCCGCCATTATGCCGATCGGTGCCAGAGCTTTGCCGGGAGGATGGCGGTCGCCGCCGCCCGTCAGCGTCGAGGCGGCCACGATCAAAGTCGCGCCGCTTCTTGGGATCGGAAAGCAGGTTGTAGGCCTGAGTGAGATCTTTGAAGCTCTGTTCCGCTGCATGATCGCCAGGGTTCTGATCGGGATGCAGCTTCTTGGCGAGCTTTCGATAAGCAAGCTTGATCGCTTCCGGGTCGGCGTTGCGCCTGACCTTGAGGAGTTGATAGGGGTCTTTCATCATTTCCAACCGGAAGGGACCGCCTCGAAGCACCCACAATGGGTGCCGGCCAATGCCATCCAGATGGCTTCTAAACTGCAAATCCGGCGTTCTTGCAAGAAGTTTCCCGAGCAAGGTTGGCAGATCCGAAGCTTCGGATCAAACTCAGACGGTCGGCCCCCTCATCAGCCGGCATCCGGGATAATGACGAGATCGAGATCTCTACGATCACCTGTCGAAGGGAAGGTAATCCGATGAAACTTGGCGTGATCACCGACGGCATCAGCCGCGACTTCGCCCATGCCTTGGCGGTCATGGACGAATTCGACCTGACCTATGCCGAGCTACAGTTTCTTTGGGACAAGGAGGTTGGTGACCTGGATGGTGGCGAACGAGCGAAGGCGCTCGAACTGCTGAAGAAACATGAGAAGAAAGTTGCTTGCATTTCACGCCATTTGTTCGCCGGCATGCCCATGGCCACATCGAAGCCAGGCGATGCCTTACACAACCAGCATATGGATGCTCTCAAACGCTGCATCGAGATGGCACATCAGTTTGACTGTCCTTTGGTGCGTATCATGACCGGCAAGAAGGAGATGATCCTTTGGGGCCGAAATGGTGCCGAAAAGTGGAACGTCGCCAAGGGTGCCTGGGAGGCCCAGCTGCCTCTGATTGCGTCGGCAGTAGAACTTGCGAAGAAGGAAGAGATCACGCTGGTGGTGGAAACCGGCAATGGCACCATGGTCAATTCATGCTGGACCGGACGGCGTCTGATCGACGATCTCGGTGCCAAGGATGTCCTAAAAATCCTCTGGGATCCCGCCAATAATTGCTGGTGTCACGAACAGGCCTGGCCGGATGGCTATGAGACCATGAAAGGCGGCTATCTTGGCCATCTTCATATCAAGGATGTTCTGGTCGATACCCCGAAAGCCACGCTCGAAGTCCGTCCCATGGGCAAAGGTCAGCTTGCTCAACAATTTCAACCGATCGCGGATGCGCTAAGGGCTGACAAGTATGAAGGTGTGATCTCCTTTGAAAGCGTCTACCACCCGGGTGATGGCAATTTCGAAACCGGCTTTCGTCAATCCATTGGCCTGTTCAAAAAGATCTTCGGCTGATTTTTTGACAGATCCGAACCTGAAGGAGACACCGACATCCTCCTGGAACAACGGGCCATTGTCACGACACTCGGCATCATTCAGGAAACAGCGATTTGTGGCTCGCGGGAGAGCCCATCTGTGGTTCCATTTCATGTTGAGAAGTGTACAATAAATCGCTAGTCGGGTGTTGCTTGAGCAACATGAATTAAACTGATCGAACCTGGATGAAATGAGGTGACCGTTCTTGGGTAACCCTTTGTCCGTGGTTATGATGAACGGCATGCAAAACAACAAGACTTACAAATGCGCGGCCTTGGGTGTAGCTATCCTGTCGTTAGTGTCGGGGTGCAACGGTTATTTCGGTGAGACAGTCACCGATCAATCAACGTCCGAACGGGCTAACGCCACCTACCATACCGTCGAATATGGCGACACGCTCAACCTGATCACCAGGCAATACGATACGCCGTTTGCCACATTGGTGGCCGCCAACAACATTGCCCCGCCTTACCCGATCCATGTCGGGCAAGTCCTGCGCATTCCCCTTGGCGATGCTGCAAGGCGTATCTGGCCATCTCCCAGGCGGCCGCTTGGCACGAGCTATCTAGAGCGTCCGCAGCCGAACATTGCCCAAGCGCAATCGCCAAGATACGGAACAGGGATGCGATATGTCGTCGGTCCCGGGGACAATCTCGCCCGTATAGCTATCCGCCATGACCTCAGCATCGCTGAACTCGTCTCGGCCAACAGAATAGAGCCGCCTTATGAGATCTATCCTGGACAAGATCTTGTCATTCCGCCAAGCGAGGCGGCACAGCTACTCAAAGCACGGCATCTGAACGCTCTTCGTACACAACAGGCCATCGAGGCAGCCCCTTCGCCGCCCCTGAGCTCGGAGGGATTTCTTTGGCCGGTGGATGGCGCGGTTATCCGGACCTTTCAGCAAAATAGCCGGGTTGGAGAAAGCGGTGCTATCAATATTGCCGCCCATATCGGCACGCCGGTCCGCGCG
This sequence comes from Geminicoccales bacterium, assembly GCA_050633905.1. Taxonomy (GTDB): domain Bacteria; phylum Pseudomonadota; class Alphaproteobacteria; order Geminicoccales; family Geminicoccaceae; genus JANQPX01. The sequence goes on along the minus strand of JBOEHJ010000053.1, from coordinate 55,635 downwards.
ACCAACAACGGGATCGTGGCCTTTGTTGGCAAGGCTTTCGATCGTTACGGGCAGATGATCGTGGTTCGTCACGCGGATGATTACGTTTCGCTCTACGCCCATAATGATGACGTTCATGTGGAAGAAGGCGACGCCGTTCAGCGCGGCCAGGTGATTGCCGACGTCGGTAAGAGCGGTGATGTCGGCGGCAGCGGCGATGTCAAAGAGGGCCAGCTTCGTTTCGAATTGAGAAAAGGCCTCCAGCCGATCGATCCCCTGCATGTATTAGATGGGTCCCAACGGCAAATCTAAGGACAGCGCTGCTCGCTAACCCTCGACAAGTTCCGGATTGGGGATGATGGTCGACTTCACGGTCTTCATCGCCATGGCATCGGCGACGGCATCCTTGATGCCGGCTTCGGAGAAGTCGAACAATGTCTGGGTTTCCAGCCAAGGATAACGATCGCGCGCCTGCCAGAGCATGTCGACGCCCTTGGGCAAGTCATTCGCGGTGAATGCCCAGGAACCGAGCAGGTTGATATCCTTGGTGCAGATGCGGTGCCAATTGGTATCGATACTGCCGGCATCGGTGAATTGCCCCATCTCGACATAGGTACCGCCATCGCGCAGGAACTCGATCCCCTCCGGCCCGGCCGTGGGATGGCCGGAACAATCCATCACAAGATCGGCGCCATAGCCGCCGGCGATCTCGCGTACAGCCTGGATCCGGTCGTTTGACGACGTCACTTTTTCGATGTCGACAGTCGCCTCGGCGCCAAATTTTCGCGCCAGTTCCAGCCTCGGACTCTCCGGTGCACCGATCGCGATGACCCGCCCCGCCCCCATTTCCTGGGCGGCTGCGATGGCGAGGATGCCAATCGGCCCGGTGCCTTGGATCACAACAGTGGCATTCCAGGGGAAACCGCCGATTTTTTGCGCCCGGCTGAAAGCGCGGATGCAGGAGGTTAACGGCTCGCTCAGGGCGCCAAGGCGAAGCGGCATCTCGTCCGGCAGCTTGTAGATTTTGGTGCCGGGCAGCTCTTCAAGGTCGACATAGACCATTTCGGCCCAGCCTCCCCAAAGATGCGGTGCTTTGTCGAAGCCGAGATAGCGGCCGTAATAGACGGGTGTCAGGCATTTATTGGCGGTCTCGGGGTAATGCAGACACCAATCGCAATGACCGCAGGGCATAAGCGGCGGCAACATCAGCTTTGAGCCGACGCCAAGGGATTTTCCCATGAAGTCGGCTTTAAGCTCGTCACCGATTTCAACGATGACGCCCGCAAGCTCATGTCCAAGAGTAAACGGCCAAGGCAGCGGCTTCGGCCAATGGCCCTTCAGGATATGAAGATCGGTCCCGCAAACGCCACAAGCGCCAATCTGGATCAAGGCGGCCTTCGGGCCGATCTTGGGGCGCGGCACGGTGCGAATGACAGGATCAGCGCCCGGCCCATCGAAAGTCGCTACTCTGATATCGGTCATCGTCGCTCCCTGCGCTTCGGCATCACTTCGTTTCCCTCATCATCAGGGCCATCGCGTGGCTCGTCAAACCGTCTCCCACCAGAATCGCGAAAAACCCAGATTTTCTGCGCGTCTCAGGTTTGTTTGGCTTTTGGGGGCGACGCGTCCCGGCGTTGACTTTGCCTCTCGTGAGTGGGGGTAACATCACGGTTTCGCGGGATGCTAAATGATATAAGAATTTTTTCTATCCCATTGATTGTGGCGATCGACGGCATCGTCGTGTTGAAGATAAATGGACTTTTCTATTAGACGAAAATGGCCCTTTGAAAAGTACCAAATTTGGCATCAATCTCATTCGGCACACCAAGAAGCAGGTCTGATCCCAAAGGAGGTCTAAAGGAATGATTGCGTCTAGGTTCGTCATTCTCACCCTCTATTTTCTTGGGATCTTCTTACAGGCAGGCACCTATGGTTTGACATTCATGCTCCCTAAGCTGTTTGCGGACTTCGGCGCCGATGAGAAAGACGTCGGCCGGATGCTGATGGTCACGGCCATCGCGACCTTGATAAGCGTCTACTATTCGGGGCATCTCTCGGATCGATTGGGGCGGATGGCAACGCTGGGGCTATCGGGATTTGCGATAGCACTTGCCCTGTTTTTGTTCGGTTGGGCCAAAGCGCTGGGTCCGATGCTCGTTTTGGCGAGTGCATTATTAGGGATTGGCTGGAGCCTTTTCTATGCCCTTGGACCTGTGGTTTTGACGCGCATCACCGAGCCTGGCGAGCGCGTCAGATATTTTTCGTTGCTATCGATCTTCGTGATGGCGGGCTTCGGCCTTTCGCCCGTGATGGCGGCGGTCCTGGAGAATATCGGGCTCGACATTTCCGATGCTTTTTTCATCATGTCGGCGGTTTGCCTTTTCAGCGGGACGCTCTTTTGGACGCTTACCACACCCATTCGAGAACTATCCCTCGCTAAAGAAGAAGAACCTCGTTCAAGCCTCACGCTCGCCACCGTTGGACGTGTCTTTAGATCAAGAGGTCTGGTGCCCGTTATCATGGTTTGCCTCGGCGCCAGCATCTTTGCTGGGATGAGCAATTTCCAGACCGTCTTTGCGGAGGCACAAGGATTGAACTACGCGGATTTCTTTTTGGCCTATACCATCACGGTCGTGATCTGCCGCATTTTCCTAACGGGATTTAGCGGCGGCAAGGCGCCCTATGCCGTCATCGCGGCCTTGCAGTCCGTGATGTGCGCCAGCATCCTCTTCTTCATGGTCGTCGATGGTAACCAACCCCTCTATATCCTGGTCGCTATTCTGTTTGGGATCGGCTACGGCGCGTCTTATCCAATCCTGGTCGCAATGGCGGCGAATGATGCAGACGACGATCTTATCCCACAAACCCTGCAGCTCTTCGCATTGACCTACTTCATCGGAATTTTCGGATTTCCCCTTGTGGCGGGCTGGCTCATCGTAGAGCAGGGAACCCTATCGCTCCTCATCCTCATCGCCATCCTTGCTGCGATCGAAGCGACGATGGCAGCAAAGCGGTTTTTTTCGAACAAGATGATGCAGAGCTAGGTCGTGGTGGCAATTTTTTCGCCGGCGGCGGTCGCGCATGGTTCTGGCGACCAGGTTTTCAGTGGTGCCGATCGGGCAGGTCGATTCCAGAATGACGAGATTGCCCGACACAACAAAGGGTGCGATGGCGTCGGTTGCCGTCTGACGTAGGAGAGATCAAGCTCGCTGCCATCGCGCACCGACGTGGGCATTGTGATGAAAAAGACATCGGCTTCTCCTGGACGGAGAGCGGCGCGCAGATTACCTGAGCTGACGGCCGAACGCACGAGGACATCAAGTTCCGGTTCGCGAATATGCACTTCAGCACGATTGATCATGTCCACCACTTCGGCCGCAATATCGACGCCGAGCACCTCGCAGCCTTTGGTAGCAAGCAATGATGCCGTCGGGAGCCCACTATAGCTAAGGCCCATCACACGGGCTTTCTCCTTCATCGGAGAACTCTCTTCCTGACGATCCCCGGGTCAGATGAGCCCCCTGGTAAATCCCACTCCAATAATCAATCATTGATATATAAAAAACATCAAATAGTTACAACTATTTGGCAATTCTCTAATGTCAACATTCACCAGAAATCGCCATCAGCCTGTCTCGAATCGTGTCGCTGTTATCGTTTGTCGCGACATCGGGTGGGGTGGACGAGAGGGTTGGTTCCGGACGATCGAAAAATACTCTAAACTGATTGAAAATTGCGAAGATCATCAAAGGGGGGCTGGCAAGGTGGAAAAACCGCCGAAAGCGATCGTGATCGGGGTGGGCGCCTGGGCGGGTCTGGGAGCTGCTCTTTGTCGTCGTTTTGCCAATGAAGGTTATCATGTTCTTGTCTGCGGCCGAACGGCGGAACGTATCCGTGAGGTCGCCATGACCATCGAGCAAGCCGGCGGCAAGGCGACAGCAGTGGTCGCGGACGCCACCAGCGAAGCCGATGTCATCAGCCTGTTCGACATGGCAATGGACGAAGACGAACGCTCCGGGCCCGCCGATCTGATGGTGTTCAACGCAGGCAATAATGCGCGCCATGACCTGGACGCCATGTCGGCTGCGTTTTTCGAAGATGTCTGGCGAACCCGCTGTCTTGGCGGCTTTCTTGCCGGCCGCGAGGCAAGCCGTCGCTTCGGCGCCCAACAGCGTGGCACGGTCATCTTCACAGGGGCGACAGCCTCTTTGCGCTCGCGCCCACCCTTCACCGCCTTTGCCTCGGCCAAAGCAGCCCTTCGCGCGGTAGCGCAATCGATGGCGCGCGATCTCGGCCCCAAAGGCGTGCATGTCGCCCATGTGATCATCGATGGCGGGATCAATGGTGAGCGCCTGCAAAAAGGCGCGCCTGATCTCATCGAAAAGAAGGGCACTGAAGGGCTGCTCGATCCGGATGCGATCGCCGAGACCTATTGGTCTCTCCATCGACAACCCAAAACCGCCTGGACGTTCGAACTCGACCTTCGTCCGGCAAAAGAGACCTTTTGATGTGTTCCCAAGAGGAGCTTAGTCATGGGTATTAAAATAAATCAGCTGCATGAGCATATCGGCGGTGAGGTGCGCGGCGTCGATCTGAGTAAGCCACTGACATCGAAGGACGTGGCGACGATCGAGGGGGGCATGGACCGCCATGCTGTGCTGATCTTTCATGATCAGGCCTTGACTGATGAGCAACAGGTCGCTTTCAGCCGGCATTTCGGCGAGATCGAACTTGCGGTCGGCGGCAATATCACCAAGCCCGGGGAGCGCCGGCTGGGGGTCGAGCTTGCCGATGTGTCTAACCTCGCCGAGGACAACAAGATCCTGGCACGGGACGATCGCCGCTCATTGTTCAATCTCGGCAATCAACTCTGGCATTCCGACAGCTCGTATCGTCAGGTGCCAGCGAAATACTCGCTGCTCTCGGCAAGAACGGTACCGGTGACTGGCGGCAATACCGAATTTGCCGATATGCGCGCTGCCTATGATGCCCTGGATGATGATACTAAAATCGAGATCGAGGGTCTGATCTGCGAGCATTCGCTTCTATATTCCCGCGAGATCCTGGGCTTTTCCGATTTCACTGAAGCTGAGCGCAGAACCTTCGAGCCAGTGCGCCAACCGCTGGTGCGTCTCCATCCGATCACCGGCCGAAAGTCCCTCTTCCTCTCCTCTCATGCGGGATCGATCGTCGGCTGGCCAAAGCCGGAAGCTCGCTCCTTGCTGCGGGAGCTGACCGAGCATGCCGCCCAGCCGGCCTTCGTTCATGTGCATGAATGGCGCCAGAACGATTTGGTCATGTGGGATAATCGTCAGGTCATGCATCGGGTCAGGCGTTTTCGCCAAACTAAAGAAGTCCGCGACATGCGCCGCACGACCATCCAGGGCGATGGCGGCGATATAAGCACGGATAGGCGCTCATTATCCTCTGGATAAAGCGAGTCTAAGCTTTAGTTGAGACAATCGATATCATACTTCACGCAAAGGTATAGAAAGCCGGCAAAGACGACCACTCCAGCGGTCGTTCCAACGACCCTGATGGCGGCATCCTGGAGCTGATTTACGAAGCGCTCCCCAGTCTTCACTTCTTCGATAGGATAAGGTTTTTCCGGCTCGACGTCATGTTCATTAGGCCTCGGCTCCGGACGTGGAACGTACCATTTCTGCGACTCGCGAAGAGCATGTTCACGCGCGGCCAGTTCGGTCCGTTTCTCGATATCCACGATTGATGACGACGAGGTTTTCAGCTGCCCCGATCCGCAGGCACTTTGCAAAAAAAGGAGCGATATGAGTAAGAGGCGGCATAGCATGCACACAGATAAGCCCAAAAAAAATAACAAGTAGGAATGTTATTTATGGCTAGGGGGACGGCCATGAACATCACATGAATAACGGGTTCATCATTCATTCTGCTATCGACGTTCAGGATCGAGTTCGTTCAGCCGATGGTAGGTCTGACAGCTGGATCTCGTCGCTGCGTGTGTCGAGGATCACAGATCCGATCGAAGGGCTGAGCGACAATAATATCATCGTTGATGTGCAAACTATTAGAGATGCGGGACGAGATGTGATGGAAGAGGATAGCCTGGCGGAAATGGTGAACCAAACGGCTGGACCGTTCATCGACAGCTTGCGTGAAGCTTATGAACGTCTGCGGACCACCAGCGATCACGAAACCGGACCTTCCCGTCCGAGAAGAAGAAGACGGCGGCATTTCGTGGCCGATATGCAGCATAGCGTCACCCCCGACGTTTCGGGATCCGCAAGGCTGTTTGGTTTCAGCCCGGAGGGCTGAACGCGCCTTCATTCATCGCGGCCATCGTGCGATCAACGCGCCGATGTTCAGTCATTTGGCCGGAAGTGTTTCGACGAACGACAGCGCAAGTTCGATCCAACCCTTCAATGCCTGATCGTCACAGGTCGCAGCCTCGACAAAAACAAAGCCGTTCATCCGCTTGCCACCCAATTCCATGACAAGAGCGCCCGGACGCTTGAGCGCTTCGGTTTGATTGTCTTTACCGACGCGAAACATGAAACGGCGCGTACCGTCCTTTTGTCGATCTGCACCCCCGACCATATTGCCGTTCACCATAAAGCACACGCCACCCATCATGCGCTTTTCATCGGCCTCGGCGAGCCCTTCGAGCCCACACCGAAAGCGGTTGGTCAATTCTTCATCATAAACCATGAACATTTCTCCCATCAGCGCAAAAAATTTTGCGCTCAAAAATGCTGTGAACATTCCACAAACTAGCCGGTCTTGGGTCCATGACGAATGGGCTTGGCGCCCCCTTCTCCCGTCGTGGCATAGCGGGGGAGATGGTCTTGGATTTCGAACCAATCGAGCTGCTCGTCGACAAAAACATGCCGGCTGACGTCGATGCCGTTCGGCTCGGCCAGCGAGGCGGCATAAAGATGGACTTCATCGGAAAACTCATCATTCTCATAGGTGAGTGGTGAGCCACAATTGCCGCAAAACGCGCGCGTTACCTGCTTCGATGATCGATAGTAGCGCGGCGTACCTTCGGTGAAATGAAAGGAAGCACGCGGCACGGATATCCAGGTGACGACGGGTGCTGAGGCCGCACGCCTGCAGCTTTCGCAATGACAATGCAGTACCCAGTTCGGCAAGGCGTCATAGATGAATTTGACGGCACGGCAAAGGCAATGTCCGCTAACATTTCGGTGGTCTGACATAGGCGTGATCTCCTTGATTAGAATAAGGGGCGCTTTGGAAATCGGCATGACCTGTCATCAAGACGTAAGCTTGTTGCCAAGACCGCCCTTTGCTCAATGACCGGGCCGCGGTGACAATGTCACCTTGATGGGCTGTGACGGAAGGAAATGTTAAGTCTTCGTCTCTAGGCTCGTCGACCTGGTCCATGGGATCATGGGAATCCAGGCCTCACCCTACTTCCTAGCGGGTGGATAGATTCCAACGATCCCATGAACCAGGGCCTTCCCCCCGGGCGTCATGAATTAGCATTGGCTTATTGGACAAAATATCCACCCCATCGAAATGATCACCACAGCCCGAGACCGATCATATTAGCGCGCGCTTTGGGATAGAGGGTAGGTTCGAGCGACCGAACCCGCAAAGGCTCTAGACCCATGGAGGCAAGCTGATTACATAACGTCTTCATAACGTCCTCCGGTTGATCAATTTGACCGCATCAACCCCGTCACGGACAGAGTTTGCTTTTGCAAAGCTCGACGATCAAGAGACTGGTGCCATGTCTTCAACGAACCGATCCGTTAAGAACGTCAAAAACTTGGCCGAATACCGTCGATCCAAGCCATTGAGTCGGGCAACCAGATGAGGTGGCCATGCCACCAGGCTCTGCGGTTATGAGTGGTAACCGAAGCTCAGCCATGACACCTAAATGGATCATCGACCATCTCGGCATGAAACCCCACCCTGAAGGTGGCAGTTATGTTGAAACGTTTCGCGATAGCCCGGCGGATGGTGGACGGGGTGCCCTCACTTGTATCCATTTCCTCCTACAGGCGGGTGAGGTTTCGGCCTGGCATCGGGTGGATGCAGCTGAAGTCTGGCATTTTGCTGCGGGTGATCCGCTGATCCTGACCTTGTCGCCCGATGGCCAAGATGCCGAGGCGTTCCATCTCGGCCCCAACCTTCACCGGGGACAACAAGCCCATCTCGTGGTGCCAAAGGATTGCTGGCAAACCGCCGAAACCGTCGGGCATTGGACGCTGGTAAGCTGCATCGTTGCTCCGGCTTTCGCGTTTACCGGCTTCGAGATGGCGCCGCCCGACTGGCGCCCAACACCGAAACCTTCTGCGAATGAGAAAGGATCTTGAATGCAATTTCCGGCGCGTCTTCCTTTTAGAGCCTCTTCGTCTATGCTCGGCATCCTCACATTATCGCTGAGCGCCTGCGTTCTCGGCCCCAAGGCGGATCCTGGTTTGGAGCGTGTCATCAAAGCCCATTATGCCGGACATGCGACGGAGGAAGACGGCGTCTGCCAAACACCGCGTATCGATACAGTCCAGAGCTATCAAATGACCGGTCAATCTGAGAGAGGCAGCGAGGTAATGGCTGTTCGCTACAGCTATTATGACCCGCATGCCGATATGGATGCCGATTGGAGTACATTTGTCCATATCGGCCAGAAATGCGGCGGCTTGGCCGAGCGTCATTTCTCCCTGACCCGCACCGATCATGGCTACCGGGTCACCGAGATGAGCGGCGAGCAACGAGAGGGCGGGCGCACCAACTGAGATGGCCGAGGATCTTTACAACATTCTCGGGGTTTCGCGCCAGGCGAGCCAAGATGAGATCAAGCGCCAATACCGAAAACTGGCGAAAGAACTGCATCCCGATCTCAATCCGAACGATGAGACGATCGCCGAGCGCTTCAAGAAGGTCAGTGCCGCGCATGCACTCCTCTCAGATCCCAAAAAGCGTGCGAGCTACGACCTTGGCGAGATCGATGAAAACGGTGAGCCACGCTATCAGGGATTCCATCAAGGCTTCGGTGGTGGCCGACATGGGCCCGGTCATCAACAAGGTGGTGCCACGCTGGACGATGAGACCCTGCAGGATCTCTTCGCCGAGATGTTTGGCCAAGGAGGCCGACGAGGTGGAGGCTTTGGTCGAGCTTTGCGCGGCGATGACGTCTCCTACAAACTCAAAATCAGCCTGGAAGAAACGGCCAAGGGCGGCAAAAGACGGGTGGCGATCGGCAATGGTCAGACATTGGATCTGACGATCCCGATCGGCATCGAAGATGGTCAGACCCTCCGATTAAAGGGCAAGGGGCGCGGCGGGCTCCATGGCGGCCCGCCCGGCGATGCGATGGTCGAGATCCAGGTCACGCCTCATCGCCTCTTTGAGCGGCGGGGGCGGGATCTGCATCTAGATTTGCCGATCAGCATCAGCGAAGCGGCACTTGGCGCCAAGATCGACATCCCGACGATCGATGGCACCGTGACCATGAAGGTTCCCAAAGGGGCGAACAGCGGAACGACCCTTCGTCTTAAAGGCAAGGGAATTGCCGGTTCAAAAGGGGCGAGCGCCGGCAATCAATTCGTTCGCCTGACGGTCGTCATGCCGAAGGAGATCGATGCCGACCTCGCCGCCTTTCTCGAGCAGTGGTCCGAGGACCACCCCTATAACCCACGCGCCGATCTCTAAGACTGTCCGGTTTTTTGAACCAGCTCCTCATAGACCGACTATACCAACACAACGAAAACGTGACCGTTTTGCTGGCGCTCAGGCGCAGCATGCGTGAAGGCCCTTGTCCCAGACGTTAACGCCCTTTTAAGTAAACTTCGTCACGCTGCATCCTGGTCCATGCGATCCTGGCACTCGAGCCGTGCCCGAACCTTCTCAGCGGGTGGGCGGATTCCCAGGATCTCATGGACAGACAACAGAGATGGTAAAGCTGGGTTAACGCAGCGTTAAGAAGAGTGGACCAGCAAGCGGAGATCGGGTGACGACAAACCCATCTGTTTCCAGTTGGTTGGTATGAGGCTGTTGCTGTTTTCCGATCAGTGTTTCGGGATCGGGCCGTTGGGAAGAACTAGTATTTTCCCATTGCGATGTCCCTGTCCTGCATGGGCAACCGCATCCTTGATCTGCTCGATTGGGTAGGTTGCCTCCACCTGGACAGCAAGATCTCCGGATAGCACGCGGGCCCCTAAATCCTGATAGAGTTTTTGAACATCTGGCTTAGCCATCGAGGTCAGCATCTTTTGGAGCCAAAAGCCGGTAAGCGTGATGCCTTTGAAAATGGTTTGGTCCGCGCGGATCTGGCAGGGCTCGCCCGACAGCAGCCCGTAATTGACAACGGTTCCACCCTCGGCGAGGCAATCTGCTAGGCGTGTGATTTGCGTGCCGCCGACCGCATCAATTGCAAGCTTCGCTGCTTGTTGGCCGGTCGTCTCAGCAACCCTCTCAGCAAGGTCCTCGCCGTCGACGACGACGACATCAGCGCCAAGCTTCTTTAGTCCTTCGATCAGTTCCGGCCGGCGGACCACATTGATGCTGCGCACGCCATCCGCTTTGGCTAGCTTGATGAGGGATGTCCCGACACCGGAATTGGCGGCGTTCTGGATTACCCAATCACCCGGCGCCAAATCAACATAGTGGCGTAGCATCATCAAGGCTGTCGCCGGATTGACCTTCAGCATCGCAAGCTGGAGAACGTCGGCATCCCCAGGCATCTTCACGACCGCCCCAGCTGCAACGCGGCGGCGCTGACACCAATTATTGCGCTCAATCATGATGACCCGGTCGCCAAGCGCAAGATCGCTTACCCCGTCGCCAATCGCCGTCACGCGGCCAGTACCTTCAGCGCCCAGCGTGGCCGGTAAATCAGGCTTGACCGCGTAACCGCCACTGATCGTCAGGAGATCGGCCGGGTTAATCGGAAAGGCATCGATATCGACGACGATTTCTCCGTCGCCAGGCTCGCCGACATCGGCGACATCAGCGCAAAGGATGACGTCTTTCGGTTCCCCGAAGGCGGTGAAATGGACCTGTTTCATCGATATGCTCCGCTGTATGTGGGTGGCGTGGCCACATCGTTGGACTCCCACCGATATCGTCAGGATCGATGGTGTACGGCCAAATTTCAAAGGCAGCAGCGAGCATCTCATTGTGGCGTGTCATGCGCCCAACAACAACACCCAACAGTGTTTGCGGAGCAGTAAACAAAGAGCGTTGAGTGAAGGTGGCTCGTTAGCCGGCGTGATGCAAATCCCGCGACTTCATCCAGCTAAACCAACCCGAACGCTTGGGTGCTTTCACTTCGAAGGTCAGTTGCTTGTCGTTGCGACTAGGCTTACGCGCCGGTACAACCTCGGCAAAGCTAGGCACGACAGCGCGCTGTCTATCAAGGATACGGAAGAGATCATCATCACCCTCTTCCTCAACCTGGCGCTTGCGAGGTGCACCATTTTGGGCGCCACTCATCGGCTGGACGTCACGCCGCGATATGCTCGTCTCTTCTGCATAGCTTGATGCAGTACCCGCTGCCTGCATCGCGACAGCCGGAGCGGTCGCGGGGGGTGTGGAGGACGGGTCAAGGTGGTTTCGTACGATGCCGAGATCGCGACCAATCTCATAGGCTTCGTGAGCCAGCTTGGCGGAGGCTGACGGATCAGTAGCAGCAAGATCGTCACTGGCTTGGAGTAGATCTTTTGCGATCCCCAGCAACGCCACCTCGACAGCAGCATCTTTCGCGTTCATCTGTCCAACTCCTAAGGCGCTCAAACCACATTCTTTCTTACGACAACTGCAAGATCTAGCTGCTAGCAGTTATTTTTCGTCTATATATTGACGCTTTCAGAAATCTACGCGTGAATAGGGCAACTTGTAAAACGCGAAAATCAGGTTATCCCCAAAAAAAACTCGGTCACCCGAGAAAACTTCGACTCGATGGCGACACAACTTTTCCTGGCTCAACCTGCCGACTTCTAAAACCGTAAGCTCGACTGTACATAACGTGAACACCGCAACCGGCCAGACATTCCGAAATCACGGTAAAAACCCTTGATTGCTGCCGAATTTAATAAAAATCCACAAAAATGTTGCAGAAATACAACAAATTCCTTGCTTTACGGCAGTGGAAACATCTCAAGAACGCGCCCTGATCCAAAGGAGAATAGGGCTATAGGGCCAATCAATTACTAATCTGTTCAGCCGCTCTTTTCAGGTTCTTGCTTGATGCGATCATGATGCCGGATGACCTCGTCGATCACGAAGCGTATAAACCGTTCAGCGAATTCGGGATCAAGGTCGGCTTCGAAGGCTAAGGCCTTAAGCCTGGCAATCTGCTTTTCCTCACGCTTGCTGTCCGTCGAGGGGAGCCCGGTATCCCGCTTGAATTCTCCCACACGTTTCGTAAGACGAAACCTTTCCGCCAAAACGTAGATTAGCGTCGCGTCAAGGTTGTCGATGCTCTTGCGGAAATCCTTCAATGGCGATGAAGCAACGGCGGACATCAAGATCTCCCCTTGACGATGGACAAACTCTCCGCTTAGGCGCGGCGCTTCTTATCATTACCGGTGACGACCGTGCCAAGCGACCGCTTTAGATAATCACCCGTATAGCTCCCTTCCGTCGCCGCGACATCTTCCGGTGATCCGGATGCGATGATCCGTCCTCCACCTGTGCCGCCATCGGGTCCAAGATCGAGCAGATGATCCGCCGTTTTGATTACATCGAGATTGTGCTCGATCACCACCACGGTGTTCCCCTGCTCCACAAGCGCATGGAGGACATCCAGGAGCTTCCTCACATCTTCAAAATGGAGGCCCGTGGTCGGTTCGTCCAGAATATAAAGCGTATCGCCGGTCGCCCGCCTTGCCAGCTCCTTGGCCAGCTTCACCCGTTGCGCCTCGCCGCCGGAGAGCGTTGTCGCCGATTGACCGAGCTTGATATAGCCGAGCCCGACCTTTTGCAGCGTCTCCAGCCGGTGGCGAATAGGCGGGACTGAGTGAAAGAAATCGACCGCCGTATCAACCGTCATTTCGAGGGCATCAGCAATCGATTGATCCCGATATTTCACCTCGAGCGTCTCGCGATTGAAGCGCTTGCCATCGCAGACATCACAGGTCACGAAGACGTCAGGCAGGAAATGCATCTCGATCTTGATCAGCCCGTCGCCCTGACAGGCTTCGCAACGCCCGCCCTTGACGTTGAATGAGAAACGACCAGGCTTGTAGCCGCGCGCCTTGGCTTCGGGCAGACCGGCGAACCAGTCACGCATCGGGGTAAAGCAGCCGGTATAGGTCGCCGGGTTGGAGCGAGGTGTTCGTCCGATCGGCGACTGGTCGATGTCGACCACCTTATCCAGATGCTGAAGCCCTTTGACCTCCTTATGCTCGCCCGGATATTTCCTGGAGCGGTGCAGATGCTTGGCCAGAACTGGATAAAGCGTATCGAGGATCAGGGTTGACTTGCCGCTTCCGGAGACACCGGTGATGCAGGTGAAGGTGCCGAGTGGAATATCAGCATCGACATCTTGCAAGTTGTTCTCGGAAGCCCCTTTCAAGGTCAACCAGCGCTTCTTCTTGGCCTTGCGCCGCTTCGCTGGCACCTTGATCTGGCGATGACCCACAAGATATTGCCCGGTGAGACTCTCAGGTGCCGCCATGACCTCATCAGGCGTGCCCTCGGCTACCACCATACCGCCATGGACACCGGCACCCGGCCCCATATCGACCACATGATCGGCCTCGCGAATGGCATCCTCATCATGCTCGACCACGATCACGGTATTGCCGAGGTCACGCAGATGCACCAACGTGCCGAGCAGCCGCTCATTGTCCTTTTGATGTAGCCCGATGGAGGGTTCGTCTAGGACATAGAGGACACCTGTGAGGCCTGATCCGATCTGAGAGGCAAGACGGATGCGCTGGCTCTCGCCGCCGGACAACGTGCCGCTGTTGCGCGACAAGGTGAGGTAGCCGAGACCAACATTGTTTAAAAAGCCGAGACGCTCGTTGATCTCTTTCAAGATGCGCGCGGCGATCTCGTTCTGCTTGTCGGTCAAATGCGCGGGCAGCTCGTCGAACCAGGAACCGGCTTCCAAAATCGAAAGATTGGTCAGCTCGCTGATATGACGAGCATGGATCTTGACCGCGAGTGCTTCCGGCTTGAGGCGATAGCCGTCGCAAGCTTCGCAGGGCGCGGTGCTTTGATATTTCGCCAATTCTTCGCGCATCCAAGCGCTCTCGGTCTCGCGCCAGCGCCGCTCAAGATTGGGTAGCACACCCTCGAAGGGCTTATTGGTGGTGTAGTGTCGAAAGCCGTCGTCAAAGGCGAGCTCAATCGACTTGCCCTTGGAGCCATTCAAGATCATGTCTCGCATGGCGTCCGGGAGATCCTTGAACGGCGTGTCCATGCCGTGACCGAAATGGCTGGCGATGCCTTCGAGCGTCTGGCCGTAATAGGTTGATGTCGTGTTGCTCCAGGGCTCGATTGCCCCCTCGTCCAGCGTCTTCTCCGGCTCCGGCACCACCATATCCGGGTCCATATAGAGTTTCTTGCCCAGTCCGTCGCAAGCCGCGCAGGCGCCAAAGGGGTTGTTGAAGGAAAACAGGCGCGGCTCGATCTCATCGATGGTAAAGCCCGAAACCGGACAAGCGAATTTGGCTGACAAAACGAGCGGCTCGCCACCCTCTGCGTTCTCCACTAACAAAAGGCCATCGGAGAGCTTCAGCGCCGTCTCGATACTGTCGGCGAGACGTTGCTCCAGCCCTTCGGCGAGCACGAGGCGATCCACCACCACCTCGATGTCATGCTTCAGCTTTTTGTTGAGTTTTGGAACCTCGTCGATCTCGTAGAGCTCGCCATCGACCTTGACCCGTTGAAAACCCTGCCGCTGGAGTTCGGCGAATTCTTTCCGGTACTCACCCTTCCGCCCACGAACGATCGGCGCAAGCAAGTACAGGCGAGACCCCGTCTTCATCTCGCCGATACGATCGACCATCTGAGAGACGGTCTGGCTTTCGATCGGCAGGCCGGTCGCGGGTGAATAAGGAACACCAATGCGGGCGAAGAGAAGGCGTAAATAATCGTAGATCTCGGTGACCGTGCCGACCGTGGAGCGCGGGTTTCTGGATGTTGTCTTCTGCTCGATCGAGATCGCCGGTGACAGACCGGTGATGCTATCGACATCCGGTTTTTGCATAAGCTCCAGGAACTGACGGGCATAGGCCGACAGGCTCTCGACATAGCGACGCTGACCATCGGCGTAGATCGTATCGAACGCGAGCGAGGACTTGCCGGAGCCAGAAAGGCCGGTGATCACAACCAGCTTGTTGCGTGGCAGGTCGATATCGACAGACCGGAGATTATGTTCCCGCGCTCCGCGGATCCGAATGAAATCGTCCATAAACCCTATCGCCTCTGGGAAGTTGCGCGGCTCTTGATAAGCGCGATTTTAAAGGGGCACAGCCAGAACTTAGATGCACCTTTGCCCAAAGCTCGACAAGAGGACGGGCGAAGAGAGCTGTGGATAAACCGCCGCGATGCGCGGATCATCGGTTGGTCGCGGGTTGGTCAGGATGCTTCATCAAGAATATAGGTGGGTTTGCCATCGATGCTGGTCTGGTTCTTCTTCGCCCAATACCGCTTGACGCCATCCTCACCCATCTTGTCGTAGAATGGCAAAAGCTCCCCTGGCCCACGCTCTTCAACAAGGTCGTATCGCGGGACCCCTGTACCGCAGGATTGCTGGACAAATTCGACAGCGATATCGATGATCTGACGAGAGCCAGGCAAGGTCGGAAACAAGCCGATCAGCTCTTGCCATGCCGGGTCATAGGGATGAATGACCTTGGCATGGCCGTAGACCCGGAGGATCAGGGCATTCCCCTCGAACGCGCAGAACATCAAGGTGATNNNNATGCGCCGCCGTCTCATTGCCGCTGCCCGAAAGGTTCAGCCAGGCAAGCCGATTCTTGGTGAGCAAGCGCAACGTATCCATGCCTTTCGGCGAAAGATTGACACGGCCATCGCTTGCCGCTGTCGCGACGAAAAACAGGCGCTGCGCCTTAATGAAATCGACATAGCGCTCGGTGAGTTCGCTGGAAGATTTGCTCATCTGTGATTTCCCTATCCAGCCGCCGAATGCCGGAGCTGCTCGTGCATGATGCCTCCTATCATAGAGCAGCCTCCTGACAGAATTTGTCAGCAGGGTTCAGCTTGACCAAAACCATACCTGGAGACAAAGGCTGTCTATCCAGGTTTGTTGTCGTCGGTCTGCCAATTGTTTTTGAGATAAGCCACGATGGCCCAGATTTCATCATCATCGAGACGCTCAGAAAAGCCCGGCATACGGCTACTCGGCTTGGCAAGTGCTACGGCGGGTCCGTCTTTGATAATGGAGAACAGCGTCTCATCCCCATGTCGTGCGGTCACCCCGCTGCTATCATGAGCCGGCGCCACATTATCGAGGCTTTGCAGCATTCGCTCGATCTCGGCCTCGGAAAACTCGCCCTCATTGTCCTTCTTCAGCCAACCGAATTCACCGCTGAGGTCATCGCCGTGGCAACGTGCGCAATCCCGACCGTAAACGGCCTGACCTAAGGAGACTTGATTGGCATCATTAGGATCCCCTGGCGGATGCTCGCTCGCCACCAACGTCCAAGCAGCACCACCGCCGACGATCAACATACCTAGTATAGGAAAGCCAAACAGCCATAAACGTCGGCTCATGTCGGGTTACCTCGCTACTACGAAATCTGGCAGGCACAAAATTCTCGTCGGAGTCAACTATGTTGATCAGCAAGTGCGCGGCAAGCTAACTGAAATCCAGGAAAACAGCAAGATTGCTCTCATTTTGCGCTCCTTTGACATAGTGGACGAGAGGGTCGAAATCCGGCACATAGCCTGGCTATTGTCACCACCAACACGCCTCGTCAACAAAACCTATCACTCCTCGAAGCCATGCTAAGGCGTTCGGTTTCAATACCCTTGCCCCAATTTCTTCGCCCCCTTTCTCAACCAGAAATGACAAGGATAAAAAATTCATTTCGATGTGGGCTCGACGCTGCTAGTTTCGCCACTTCGCGTCAAATTTGCGTCGAACATAAGGAGATGGATGATGGCCGGGAGTGTCAACAAGGTCATTCTGTTGGGCAATCTCGGGCGGGATCCCGAGGTCAGACAGACCCAGGATGGTACCAAGATCGTGCATCTGGCGATTGCGACCTCCGAACGCTGGCGTGACCGACAGAGTGGCGAGCCACGGGAAAAAACCGAGTGGCATCGCGTGGTCATTTTTAATGACCGGCTCGGTGAGGTCGCGGAAAAATACCTCTCCAAGGGACGCCAAGTCTATGTCGAGGGGCAACTTCAGACACGGAAGTGGACTGATCAAAGCGGCCAGGAGAAATATACCACTGAGATCGTGCTGCAACGGTTCCGCGGCGAGCTGACCTTGATTGGTGGCCGTGGCGAGGATATGGGCGGCGGAGGCAGCGGTTCTTACGGCGGCGACTCGTTCGGTGGCGGCGGTGGTGGAAGCAGCAAGGGCGGCGGAGGTTCATCCTCCCAAGGGTCGTCCTCTGGCGGTGGTGGCTACGACGATCTGGACGACGAAATCCCGTTCTAGTGTTACGACCCCGTCGCTCCTGGCATGGCCAGGTCGCTCGTGGCATGACCATATCATTTGTATCATGGTGACAATCTGCGGGAGGTTGGCTTCCCCAGACCCAACGAAACCTTGATGAACAGGCTCTAAGTTTAGTGCCCTGGTCCATGCGATCCTGAGATTCCGAGACCGGCCACACCCTTCTCAGCAGGCGGACAGATTCCCAGGGTCACATGGACCAGATCGATGAGCCTAGAGACGAAATGTTGACATTTGCTTTCGCGACAGCCGCCCAGGATGAGATTGTCACCACGTCACGCGTGGCATGACCACATTATTTGTATCATGTTCAGGCTGCAGCTCGGGCATGAACATCCCTGCAGATCAGATGCCGGGACAAGCCCGGCAATCGCCCTAACCTAGACATCCCCCACCCAGGAAAACTTGGCCGCATACCGTCGGTCCCGGCCATACCGGCCGAAACCAAATGCTGCGGCCACGCCTTTAGAGTGCGGCGGTCACCATGATCTCAACGGTGAATTTGGGGCTGGCGAGCTTGCTCTCGACGCAGGCACGGCACGGCGTATTTCCAGCCGAGACCCAAGCATCCCAAACGCCATTCATCTCATCGAAGGTCGCGATATCGGCGAGCCAGATCGTGGCGGTGAGAAGCTTGGACTTATCCGTCCCGGCCTCACCGAGCAGGCGGTCGATGGCGTTTAGGATATCCTTGGTCTGATCGGCAACCGATGCGCCCGGTGCATTCTGGGCGACCTGGCCTGCGGTGTAGACGGTATCGCCGTGAATTGCGGCCTGGCTCATGCGGGGACCGACGTCGATGCGTTTGATGCTCATGGGTATTCTCTTCTGGCAAGACATGGAAGGAAGCATGACTTAAACCCTTGATGGGCGTGTCATTCAAGGGTTGGTGGAATATCCACGACATTTGCTTTCCACCGTCATGGCCAGGCTCATCGGTATGCGGCCAAGTTTTCGACAGTCTCGTTGGGATGGCTATATTGAAGACGCGTAACTAACTTCTTCGACCAACCAATGTCATGGAGTTAACTGGAGCTTTGCTGTTCAAAGCGGCATCGATCGTCGATCGGCTGAACGAGACCGTCGGCCAGGCCATTTGCTGGCTCAGCCTGATCATGGTCATGCTGCAGGTTGTCGTGGTGGTCATGCGCTATGTCTTCGGGCTTGGTTCGGTGATGATGCAGGAAGCGATCATCTACCTGCATGCGACCCTGTTCATGGCCGGCGCCGGCTATACGCTCAAACATGACGACCATGTGCGCTGCGATCTTTTCTACCGTGATCTCACGCCATCGAATCGTGCCTGGGTCGATCTGTTTGGCATTGTGTTTTTCCTTTGGCCATTTTGCGCCGTCATTCTCTGGTTTTCCATGCCCTATGTGATCAATGCCTGGGCCATCTTCGAAGGCTCCCCTGAAGGCAGCCTCGGACTGCCTGGGATATTTCTGTTGAAGACCCTGATCCCGGTCATGGCTGTCCTTTTGGGTGTGCAAGGCATCACCATTGCCTGTCGAGCCGTGATCAGGTTGATCGATCCTAAGTCGAGCGACGCCGCCGGCGCCAACTCTTGAGTGCCATCGCTGACATGCTGGATCTTTTGATGGTCCTGGCCCTTTGCGTCTTGACCCTGCTTGGTTTTCCCGTCGCCTTCACCCTCGCTGGCACCGCGCTGATCTTCGCCGGCATCGGCATGGCGTTGGGCCTCTTCGATGGAGCACTCCTTGGTTTTTTTCCAAGCCGCATCTTCGGCGTGATGACCAACAAGGTTCTCCTGGCCGTGCCGCTTTTCGTGTTCATGGGCGTCATGCTGGAACGCTCCAAGGTCTCCGAAGACCTGCTGGAAAGCATGAGTGCCTTATTCGGCAACAGGAGTGGCGGTATTGGCTTTTCGGTGATCATCGTGGGCACGTTGCTCGCCGCCTCGACCGGCATCGTCGGGGCCACCGTGATCGCGATGGGGCTCCTGTCACTGCCGACCATGCTCGGACATGGCTATGACCCGAAGCTCGCAAGCGGGACCATCGCCGCTTCGGGAACTCTGGGCCAGATCATCCCCCCCTCGATCGTACTCGTGGTCCTCGGCGACCAGCTCTCGAATGCCCATCAGGAAGCCAACAGGCTCACGGGCAATTGGGCCTTGGAACCGGTCACCGTGGGCGATCTTTTCGCAGGCGCACTGATCCCTGGCCTCGCCCTGGTCAGTCTCTATTTTTGTTACTTGCTAGCTACATCATGGGTAGCACCGGAGACCTGCCCAGCGGTCTCTAAAACAAAAAAAAATGACACGGACAGGAAACAACAAAATCACCAGTTACTGCATGCCTTGATCGCCCCAATTCTCTTGATCATTGCGGTGCTGGGCTCGATCCTCGCTGGCATTGCGACCCCGACGGAAGCGGCAGGTATCGGTGCTGTGGGCGCCACCATGCTGGCCGCTCACCGCTTCGATCGGCAACGGCCTTTTTGGCTTTATGCTGCGGGTTTGAGCGTCTTTCTGTTGTTTTTTCTGAACCAGAACCTCGACCTAAGATTCGGGCGTGATCAAGTTTCCATTGCCGATCGAAGCGGCATGGTCATCGCCGTCCTACTTTGCGCAATGCTGGTGATCGGGCTCGCTGTCGCACTCAGTCGCTGTCATCGTCATGGTGCCCTAGCGGACGTGATGCGAAGGACCACGCGGATCAGCGCGATGGTGTTCATGATCGTGATCGGCGCGCAGCTTTTTTCACTCGTGTTCCGTGGCTTTGGCGGCGATGCGCGCATCCATGACCTCTTGACGACCATGCCAGGCGGCGAAGCGGGGGCGATGGTGACGGTCATGGTCATCTTGTTCGTGCTCGGCTTCTTTCTCGATTTTATCGAGATCACGTTCCTGGTGGTGCCGATCATCGCGCCCATACTGCTGCAACTTGGCTTCGATCCGGTCTGGCTTGGCGTGATGATCGCCTTGAATTTGCAAACATCCTTCCTCACCCCCCCCTTCGGCCTCGCCCTTTTCTACCTGCGCAGCGTGGCACCACCGGAGGTCAGCACGATACAGATCTACCGGGGCATTGTTCCCTTCGTCGTCCTACAGCTCCTGATGCTTTTTCTACTCAGCCTGATGCCCGCGATGGCGACCTGGTTGCCGAGCATCATGCGCGGATGACCAACATCTCAATGGACGAAAGGAAGGCAGGGGATCGGCATTGTCACCATCTCCCCTGCCCTCAAGATCCCCATCAATCCAAGTGATCGGGGCTGGTCACGTCGCCTCTTGCGACCTCGCGAATCTGATAACGGGCAATGCCGATATCGGCGAGTTCACGATCGGTGAGCGCACTCAATTCGCGAACGGTCTGCAGGTACTTTTCCCGATTGTCCATCCAGACCTCGAGATCCGTCAGCCAGCGCCGGAACATCGCCACGAGCGCTCGAACACCTTCGGATTTGCGCACCGGGGCCGCATAATGATGAGAGCTATTTGCAAAGGTCGTCGTCATTCCAAATCTCCTAGCCAAGACATGACCGCAAGCATCATCTGAGCTCGCCCCTTGTCATATCTTATCTCTGAGAATGGCGATTTGATCGCTCTTGAGAAGTGATTTTTTTGCAATGCAGCAATGCTTCGATGAAAGGAATAAGCACTTATGCAAATCTCTTATCTTAATGAAATATATCGGTAATTGATAAAATTTTTGTCATATTATGATCAAAGCTTAGGCTGATCCGTATCGCAAGGTATTGCGATGCAATATTTCTTCATAACGCTCGCGTCATGCCCGATCCGTCGCATCGTGAAGTAGACGTTCATCGGAAAACGCCAACTTTTCCGCGGGGTTCGGGTTCGTTTGGTTTTTTGGGCTTGTTTGGCATGGCAAACGGGCAGCGCTCAGTTGATGACTTTATCGATTCATAGGACTTTATTCAACATATCAGTCGACGGGGATGCGTAGGCCAAGGCGGGCGGTGCTGATATACTGCGTTTCTTCTAGGAAAGGATAAGAAGCGCCAGAATAGGCGATTGAGCGGACATGCGGGACGAGTTGCAAGTACCCGTCCGGCCCGAGGATTGCGCCAGCCTCGGCGTGAAAATGTGCTTGAACGATTTCTGGTGTGTCCTCGTTATAGAGTATGCCCCCACCCAAAGCGCCATAGACATCAAAGCCCGGCAAGTCGACGATTTTGAGCAGAATGTTGAGACCGAGTGTCAAAACGAAGACCGGGCTGGGACTGTTGTTAACCGGTGTGTAGGGCGCGCTATGAAGGCCGGCTTCCAATTCGAGGCCAAGACGCCCAGCATCGCTCCCAATGCGTGCGTTGGCGGACCAACCTTCGTCGAAACCGACTCGTTGGCCATCGATCACATTATTGGCGAACTGCGCCGTGCCGCCGTCGAGTTGCAGGTAAAGCTTGGGTTCGTCGCCATTGGCGGCGGCCGTTGCGGCAAAGCTGATGGTCAAGATGAACGCGGTGATGATGGATTTCATGGTCATACCTCCCCGGGGTTTGACCATGCGTCTAAAAGTTCTGCGCTGTATCGACTGTGAATATCGGATTCAGGCGTGGTTCATCGGGAAAGATGCGTTGGGATTCTTGACGCTAACCGACCCCCCTTGGCCAGCCGTGATAGGCGGGATGATCACTAGTGAGCGGTAGCGCGACGAGGGTGTTCGTTGACGCGGCGTAATAGCCGGCGGTGAAGAGTTCTATGGAACGGCGGCTGTCTTCCAGGCTGACCGGTAGCGGACCACCCTCGGTGAGGGCGCGATGGAGCGCGTTGAATTGGCCGGCAAAGCCTGCGGGACCGGGCTCAAAGTCAAGAAACGCCTCATCGATGAAGGCTTGGTTTTCAGGCTTGGTCGGCAAAAAGCGCCAGGGTTCTATTTGGGGGTTGTAGGGGCCGAGACTGCTCTCCGCCGTCAGGGTCTCGAAATGAAAACGTAGGCGCGAACGCTCCTCGGCGGCACCGAGCGTGACCGACAGGGCGGCAAGCGCCCCGCTTTCCATCTCAAGGGACAACACCGCACAATCCTCGACCTCGATCGGGTTGACCCGCGTTGCCGTGCGCGCATGGAGATTGCTGATCGGGCCGAGCACGGAGCAAAGCATGTCATGGGCATGGATCGCATGGCTGACTAGGCACCCACCAAGCTCCGTCGCGAACTTCCCGCGCCAGGGGACTTGGTAATAGGCCGGCAGGCGCTGCCAGTGGGTTTCCACCGTGGCGAGGTAAGGTTTCCCGAGAACTTTTTTGGATTTGAGATGCAGCAGCTTTTGAAAGCCGTCGCCAAAGCGGTATTGAAACACTGGACAGATTTTTTTGTGACTTGCCGCCTCAGCCTCGGCCAGCTCGTCGATCTCAGCAAGCGACGCGGCGAGTGGCTTTTCGCAGACCACATGCTTGCCAGCCGCCAGCACCGCCTTGATCTGCGGCACATGCAAACTCGGCGGTGTCGCGAGGTTGACCAAATCGATCTCCTCCATCGCCAACAGCTCACCAAGATCGGTCACCGTTTTTTTGATACCAAAGGCCGCCGCAACCTCCCCTGCCCTCACCGGATCGACATCGCAAAAGGCCACGAGATCGTATTTTTCTGGGAGCTTTTGGTACGCCTCAACATGCTGCCGCCCCACCCCACCACCAACCACCGCAACTTTTTTTTTGTACATAGGCAGGCGTTCCATTTTGGGGTTCAAGGACAGCGACATGTTACGGTGTTCACTTGTCGAACGATACTATTTGACGCTTAAAGAGCGCCCCGTCGGTTGGCCCGCTCTTTGAGATTACTTGACGTGATGGCAAACGGCGCAAAAATAAGCTGATATTCATCAGCTACAGTCACCGAGATGAGGAGGCGAAGGACTTCGTCGACGAGCATCTTGGGCCTTAGAACGCCTTGGCAAGGCGGATGTCTGGGAAGACCGACAGCTCACTCCTCGCCCTTGCCGAAGACAGGCCTGACGACGCCCTCGCTCCCCTCAAGTCCGCCTAGCGGCTGGTAGCCGCCTGTGGGTATGGCCGGCGGAAGGGGGAGGTTGCGGCGCCGGAGGCTGCTCTGGCCCGACGTCAAGCCTGCGCTGCTACACCCCGTTGGCATTAACCGAGAGTTAACCAAATCCTGGGAGGATCGAGGATGGGTTCTCTGACAATGTCAAGCAAGTGCCGTTGGCGGAGAGCCAGATCGCCAGCTCAAGCCCGGGCATGACGACACGGGGTGGGTAAGCGATTCACATCGAAATGCGAGCGTTCACCCAATTCTCAGGCAAGTCAATGCCGCCCCGCGTCGGGGCGCTCGGTTGATTGGCGCATCCACGCTTTCGCTGATGCGTCGAGCAGCGGTTCGAGATCTGCTTTGACGATGCTGTGATAGGCGTCCACCCACGCGCACTCCTCATCGGTCAGCAAGGTAAGATCGATCAGCCGCCGGTCCAGCGGAGCGCGCGTCAGGTTTTCGAAGCCCAAGAGATCACGCTCCCCGCCTTCTGGGGTTTTGATTTCCTTGACGACGACGAGGTTCTCGATGCGGATGCCGTAGGCGCCGGGTTTGTAGTAGCCGGGCTCGTTGGAGAGAATCATGCCGGGTTTGAGGGGGATTGTTCCGGTTTTCGCGATACGGGCGGGGCCCTCATGGACACAGAGAAAGGAGCCGACGCCGTGGCCTGTACCGTGGTCGAAATCGAGGCCGGCTTGCCAAAGGGGTGCTCGGGCAAACGCGTCGATCTGGGCGCCGCTGGTTCCCACCGGAAACATGGCGCGATCCAGAGCGATATGACCCTTTAAGACCAGGGTGTAGTGGCGTCTCATCTCCGCTGTGGGCGTTCCCACAGCGATCGTTCGGGTGATGTCGGTGGTTGCGTCTGGATATTGGCCGCCGCTGTCGACCAGATAGAGACTGCTAGCTTCAAGGGTCCGATTAGATTCTTCGGTTACCCGGTAGTGGGCAAGGGCTGCGTTCGGGCCTGAGGCCGAGATGGTGTCGAAGCTTGGTCCGCAGTAGAGCGAATCTTTTTTGCGTTCGGCTTCTAGAGCAGCGGCAGCGTCGAGCTCGGTGATTTTGTGACCGCTTTCGATCGCCTCGTCGAGCCAACAAAGAAAACGAGTGACGGCGGCGCCGTCTCGGATCTGGGCGGCCCGTGCGCCCTCGAGCTCGGTCGGGTTCTTGATCGCCTTGGCGAGAATGCAGGGCTCGCTGTCCTCGACAATCCTGGCACCAGCGGCTCGGAGCCGTTTGGTTAGCTTGACGTTGGTCCAAGCTGGATCCACCAGGACTTTTCGACCAGACGACCCAAGGTGATCGAGGCTGTGACCAAGGTCATCGTATGACCTGGCGGAGACTTCGTTGCCGAAGGTTTGGCCGGGGCGCAGTTTTCTCTCGTCCAGAAAAAACTCGACGGCGCCGTCTTTGTGCAGAAGCGCAAAGCCAAGGGTGAGCGGGTTGAAGGGAACATCCCCGCCTCGGATGTTCAGGAGCCAGGCGATACTGTCGGGGGCGCCAATCAGAGAGACATCGGCACCGGCCTCTTCGACTTTCTTGCCGATGCGCTTTCGCTTGTCCTCGCTGCTTTCACCAGCATAACGGATGTCCAGCGCGTTCAACGGCGCGATCGGCATCGGCGGCTGGGTGGGCCAGATGCCGTCGATCGGGTTTTCATCGAGCGTAACCAGCTCGGCGCCAGCCTTGCCACAGGATTTTTGGTACCGCTCGACTTCGGCTTTGACATGCAGGTTCGCATCGATGGCCAGACGCTGGCCCTGTTCGAGATTGTCATCGAGCCATTTTGCGGGCGGGGTTTCGATGAGGTGGGCGCGCTCAAACAGCGCCGCATCGAGCTGTTGCTCCGCCTGCACCGTGTAGCGACCATCGACGAACATGACAGCGCGATCACCCAGGACAACCAACGTTCCCGCCGAACCGGTAAAGCCGGTAAGCCATGCCAGACGTTGGCGCGCATCAGGGATGTATTCGTTTCGATGTTCGTCAGTCAAAGGGACGATGAAGCCATTTAGACCGAGCGCGGTCAGCCTTGACTTGAACCGTTGTAGCCGATCGGCGATGGGTTGGGTTTGGCTTACGCTGCTCTTGGCAAGGAAAGCTAGGCGATCCTTCAGCTGATCACGTAGGTCTGTGGCCTCGGGTGGTGCTACGAGGTCGAGCCAGGCATCAGGGTCTGGGCCCTTAGGGGCGGCAAGGACGCCTTTTAGGAGATCGTCGATCTCATCGATCGATTGCGAAAGACCGTGAGACGCGAGCGTCTCCTCCAGCCGACCATCACCCGTCGCCGTCATACCACCCCCGATGAACTCAGACCCGCATGGCCAGTAACAAGCAAGTCAACCCCAGGGCTGGCAGCCCTATTTGGCGGGGGCCATGATCATGATCATCTGGCGGCCTTCCATGCGCGGGAACTGCTCGATTTTAGCCGTTTCACCGACTTCATCGCGCACCCTGTTCAAGACTTTCATCGCGATGTCCTGATGGGCGAGTTCTCGACCACGGAAGCGCATGGTGACCTTGACCTTGTCGCCCTCTTCGAGGAAGGCGTGGACCTTGCGCATTTTGGTGTTGTAATCGTTGTTGTCGATATTGGGGCGCATCTTGATCTCTTTGACCTCGATCACCCGTTGTTTCTTACGGGCGGCGTTGGCCTTTTTTTGCGCCTCATACTTGAATTTGCCGTAATCAAGAATCTTACAGACCGGCGGGCTGGCATTAGGTGAGACTTCGACCAAGTCCAATCCGGCATCCAAGGCCTTTTCCAGGGCGGCAGGGAGTTCGACCACGCCCGCCATTTCGCCGTCAGCATCGACGAGGCGAACTTCTTGCGCTTCGATGTGCTCGTTGATTCGGTATTCTTCTTTTGCAGGTGCTGCCATAAAGGTTCAGTTACCCTCCAAACCTTAACATTCTGTTAAAACCATTCGCATCTCTCCGCTTGATTGACAAAAACCACCTCTGAGCCCGGCAAGCAAGCTCACCAGGTTCAGGCTGGCACCAAGTCTGGAGCCTGCGACTCTTTGACAAATAACGCTACTGCCTCGTCAAGAGCAAGGTTTTCTTGCCCTTGTTGCCCTAATCGGCGCAAAGAAACCGTGCGTTGTTCCGATTCTCGCGCTCCCACCGCCAAAATTAGAGGGATTTTCGCCACGGAATGTTCACGGACCTTGTAGCCGATTTTATCACTTCGGAGATCCAGTTCGTGACGGATGCGTGCCTTTTCAAGAGCCTTGCCAACTTCGCGGGCATAATCGTCAGCGTCATTGGTTATGGTGGCAACGACGACTTGAACTGGGGCGAGCCAAAGTGGCATCTTGCCCGCATGCTCCTCGATCAGGATGCCAATGAAGCGCTCCATTGAGCCGAGAATCGCGCGGTGCAGCATGACCGGACGGTGCTTGGCACCGTCCTCGCCGACATAATTGGCATTGAGGCGCTCAGGCAACACGAAATCCACCTGGAGCGTGCCGCATTGCCATTCCCGGCCGATCGCATCGGTCAGCACGAATTCCAGCTTCGGACCGTAGAAAGCACCTTCACCGGGATTGAGGGTCGTGTCGAGACCGGCTGCGTCCGTCGCGTCTTTGAGCGCTGCCTCCGCCCGATCCCAAACGTCATCCTCGCCGGCGCGGACGTCGGGCCGGTCCGAGAATTTGACATGAACGTCGGTGAAACCGAAGTCGGCGTAGATGCTCTGCAGCAGATCACAGAAGCGGATCGATTCCTCGGTGATTTGCTCGGGCGTGCAAAAGATATGGGCGTCGTCCTGGGTGAAGGCGCGAACGCGCATGATACCATGCAGGGCGCCGGAGGGTTCGTTCCTGTGGCAGGAGCCGAATTCTGCCATGCGCAGTGGTAAATCGCGGTAGGACTTCAGTTCCTGATTGAAGATCTGGACATGGGCCGGGCAGTTCATCGGTTTAACCGCGAGTGTCTTGTTCTCGGTCTCAAGCGTGAACATGTTTTCCCGAAATTTCTCCCAGTGGCCGGATTGCTCCCAGAAGACGCGATCATACATCTCAGGCGTTTTGACCTCTTGGTAACCTGATGCGTCGAGCCGACGCCGCATATAGTTCTCGACTTCGCGGTAGAGAACCCAGCCCTTGGGATGCCAGAAAACGGCGCCGGCGGCTTCCTCCTGGAGATGGAAAAGACCGAGCTGCTTGCCGAGTTTTCTGTGGTCGCGCTTTTCCGCTTCCTCCAACCGGTGGATATACGCGTCGAGCTGCTTCTTGTCGGCCCAGGCAGTGCCGTAGATGCGCTGGAGCTGGGCGTTTTTCGCATCACCTCGCCAGTAGGCGCCGGCGACCTTCATCAGCTTGAAGGCCTTGCCGAGATCCTTGGTCGTGCGCATATGGGGCCCGCGGCAAAGATCGACGAACTGGCCCTGGCGGTAGAGTGTGATGGTCTCGGTGTCGGGGAGATCCTGGATGATCTCGACCTTGTATTGCTCGCCCATTTTTTCAAACAAGGCGATCGCGTCGTCACGCGTCCAAACCTCGCGCTGGATCAGCTCCGATCGATCAACGATCTCGGCCATGCGCCGCTCGATCTTCTCGAGGTCGTCGGGGGTGAACGGCTCGTTCCGGGCGAAATCGTAGTAAAATCCGTTGTCGATCGCCGGGCCGATGGTGACCTGCGTGCCGGGATAGAGTTCCTGAACGGCCTCGGCCATGGCATGGGCCGCGTCATGGCGGATGAGGGCGAGTGCGTCGGTATCCTGACGGCGGATGAGACGGACGGTCGTGCCATCCGGCAGCTCGCGATCGAGATCCCATACCTCGCCATCCACCTCCATCGCGACCACGACCTTGGCAAGGCTGGTACTGATGGAGGTTGCGAGATCGGTTCCGGTCACAGGCTGTTCGAAGGTCTTCACACTGCCATCTGGAAGCGTGATGTTGACGGGCTGTGACGGCTGCTCGGCTGCAGCTTCGGACATGGCGGAATTCATTTTGATCTCGATCGGGATTAGCGTGAACCCTCGTGGGCGTCACTCATGTAAATGGCAAGAATTTTCGAGCGGACAATGGGACGGACAGAAAACCCTGTCAAGCCGCCCATCGGCGACGGGCGGCACGTTACCAAGGGGACATTGCACGTCTGCCCCGCATTTCAAACGCCCCGTCAACGGAGCGTTCCCTAACCGACGCATTAACCCTTCGCTAACCAAGTCACGGATGACCTAGGTGCCTTCGAAGGGGGTGTCGGGGAGGAGGCTTGGCAGAGGCTTTCGGCCTTCGATGAGTTCCCGGTAGACGGCAAGGGTGCTTTTGCCCATGCGCTGGACGCTATAGTGGCGGTCGACGAACCGCCTAGCACGGCCGACGAGGCGTTCGCGGGCATCGTCGGGCATGGCAAGGGCCAAGTCGAGGGCGTTGCTGAGATCATCAGTGTCGTCCGGCTGGACGAGCCAGCCGGTAGCGGCCGGCATGATGGTTTCGGATAGCCCCCAACGATCGGTGGCGATCACCGGCTTGCCCATGGCCTGGGCTTCGATCGAGGTTCGCCCGAAGGCTTCGGGACCAACCGAGGGGACCACTACGACGTCCGACAAGGTATAGGCTGCCGGCATGTCGTTGCAATCGCCGACCAGCCAGACACGGTGCTCCAATTGTAGGTCGATGATCATCTTCTCAACCTTGTTCGCATAGCCACCCTTGGCAGTGCGTCCGCCCACCATGATGCAGATGACGTCGTCAGCTTTACCCTGCTCCCAGAGCTTTTTCAGCGACTTCAGGAGCCAGGTATGTCCCTTGCGCTGAGTTACCCGTGCCGGAAGCATGACGATGCGCTTGTTGCGATCGAGCTGCCATTTGTCGATTAACGCATCGACCCTGGCTTTCTCGACTTTCTCTGGATCGAAGGCCTGGAGATCGACGCCGCGCGGTATCACCCGCAGCCGATCAGCACCAACGCCGTAGTGTTGGGAGATATGCTCGGCGACATAGTCGGAAATGGCGATCACCCGATTGCCGCCGGTCATGATGGCGTTGTAACCACGTTTCAAGAAGTTTTCGCTACCGCTGTAGAGGCTATGGAACGTGGTCAAAAACGGAACCCCTGACCGTTTCGCGGCATAATGAGCGCTCCAGGCCGGCGCGCGCGAGCGGGCATGCACGAGCTGAATGTCATGCTCACGGATAAGGTTCACAAGCCGCTTGATATTGGCATGCATGAGCAGGGGGTTTTTCGTATGCACCGGCAGATTGATGCTCACCGCCCCCATCTCGAAGAGATCTCGCTCCTGCTCGCCGCCATTGGATACGACAATCGGCGACCAGCTACGATCGATCAGGTAACGCGAGATATCCAGCGTACCACGCTCGACACCGCCATTGCCCAGCGCCGGCAGAACCTGAAGGACGCGAGGGCCCTTGAGGCGTGCGATGGCATCCTCTACCTCTTTCACGCTGATCAGATCTTCCATGTCATCGGCGACGGGGTTATCCAAGGTCATCACGTCATTGTCGTCGAGCAAGAGGTCGGTGGTCATATGTGTTAGCCTGTTTTACGGGCTTCTCGGGTGCTACCATGGAAGTCACGGTTCGCAAACCCGATTTGCCCTAGGTTTGGTTGATGTTTGAGAAACTCGATCTTGATGGCGGTGGTCATCTCGCTTTTGTACATCGTGCCGGTGTGACACCGGGCGTGATGTTTTGTGGCGGCTTCAAATCCGACATGACGGGCAGCAAAGCCCTGGCGCTCGAGGCACTTTGCGGGGCCAGGCGACAGGCTTTTACCCGGTTTGACTATCGTGGTCATGGATACTCGTCCGGTGTCTTCAAGGACGGCACGATCAGTGCCTGGCTCAAAGATACACTGACGATCATCGATCGGGTCACGGCGGGGTCGTTGATCCTGGTCGGATCGAGCATGGGGGCATGGATCGCGGCGCTTGCAGCACTTGCCCGACCAGAACGCGTCAAGGGATTGGTGGGGATCGCGGCGGCGCCAGATTTCACCGAAGACCTGATATGGGGCCGTGCGACGGCAGCAGAACGGCGAATGCTCAGGGAAACTGGCTTTTTGGAGCGGCCTTCCGCCTACGGCGAGGACCCTTACTTGATCACGCGCCGGCTGATCGAGGACGGACGGGAGCATCTCTTGCTGCGCGGCCCGATCGCGATCCATTGTCCTGTTCATCTGCTGCATGGCCAGAACGATCCTGACGTGCCCTGGCAGACCACGCTTCGCTTCGCCGAGCGCCTTTCGACCGACGACGTGAATGTCGAGTTGATCAAGGCGGGTGATCATCGCTTGTCAACGCCTCTGCAGATCGAGCGCATATGGGCCGGCATCCAGCGGGTCCGAACGATGATCGGGGGCAAAAGCGCAGCTTGAGCGCTCATCGGTCCATTCCCTTGAAAATGGCGCGCAATCCTTCCCGGTAATTCGGAAAAAGCAGATCGACGCCAAGCTCTTCTCGGATGCGATCATTGGCGACCCGCCGGTTGTCCGCATAGAAACTGCGCGCGGCCTCGGAAAGATCAGCGTCTTCGAAGGGGACTTCGGGTGGAGCGTCAACACCGAGCAGGTCGGCTGCAAAGGCGATGACATCCTGCGGCGGCGCTGGCTCATTGTCGGCGACATTGTAGGTGGCGCCGGGATTGGGGCGTTGGATCGAGGCCTCCAGCACCTGGGCGATATCGTCGACATGGATACGGCCAAACATCTGACCTGGCTTCACCACCCGACGCGCGCGGCCGGATAAGACGGTGGCTAAAGCGTTTCGACCGCCACCCGGCCCATAAATGCCGGCAAGCCTGAAGAGATGCACCGGCAGGCCTGAAGCGAGCCAATGCCCCTCGGCGGCGACACGCCGCTTCGTTCTTGGAAGAGACGGCAGGGTTGGCGTCGTCTCGTCGACCCATTCCCCGTTGCGATTGCCGTAAACACCGGTGGTGCCGAGATAACCAGCCCAGCCGATGGTTTCGACAGACAACAGATCCTTCAGGTGACAGGCCAGAACCGGATCACCGGCTTCGTCCGGGACAATCGAAGTCAGGATATGGGTAGCACCTTTCAGCGCCTCACCGGGGTCAACAAGCGGGCGGTTCCGATCAAACAGATGAACATCCACACCCTCGTCACGAAGGCTGGTTTGCTTCTCCACGCTTCTCGTCGTGCCCGCAACGGTCCAGCCTTTGGCCATGAGTCTTCGCGCAAAGGTCATGGCCGAGTAGCCGAGCCCGAAACAAAAAAGCCGCCCCGTCATGCCCCGCCCCATTCAGTCAGAACAGACGGATCCGTTTCCCGCTCAAGGCAATCTTTCGTAACGTCAGAAAACGTCTCATCATCAAGAAGCTGGCGAAGCGCCCAAACAGCCATCGCCCGCACCAACGGTGACGTATCCCCAAGATGTCGTCTAGCAAGTTCGGCCAGTTGCGGCTCGCCACTGTTGCCGATAGCGATCAGGACGTTGCGGATGAAGCGGTCACGGCCCAAACGCTTGATCGGGGAGCCGCTGAAATGGCGGCGAAAGGCACCGTCGTCGAGTTGAACCAGATAGGCAAGGCGCGGTGCTTTCAGATCATCCCTGGCCTTAAGTTTCGCTTCGCTCGCAATGGCGGCGAATTTGTTCCAGGGGCAAACGGCAAGGCAATCGTCACAGCCATAGATGCGGTTGCCCATGGGTTCACGGAATTCTTTCGGGATATGGCCCTTATGCTCGATGGTGAGGTACGAGATGCAGCGCCTTGCATCGAGCTGGTAGGGAGCCGGAAAGGCGGCGGTCGGGCAGATATCGAGACAGGCTCTGCAAGAGCCACAATGATCGAGACCAGGCCGGTCAGGCTCGATGTCCAGGGTCGTAAAAATCTCGCCGAGAAACAGCCAGGAACCGTGCTCGCGGGAAACCAGATTGCTGTGCTTGCCCTGCCAACCAAGCCCGGCTTGCTCGGCGACCGGTTTTTCTAAAACGGGTGCCGTATCGACAAACACCTTAATCTCACCGCCGCTCTTATGCACCAGCCACTGGCCAAGCTGTTTGAGCCGCCCCTTGATCAGATCGTGATAATCCCGATGCCTCGCATATACCGAGATGCTACCAGCATCTGGATCACTTAAGGAAGAAAGCGGATCGTCGCCCGGCCCGTAGTTCATGCCGAGAACGATGATGCTTTTGACGTCCGGCCAGAGCGATTTCGGGCTCTTTCGACGATCGAAGGTTGTTTTGAGCCAGTCCATATCGCCTTGACGGCCGAGATCGACATAGGACCGATAGCCGGCCTCGACCCGATCCGGCAGCGCCGGCTTGGCAAATCCCACAACGTCGAAACCAAATCCCAGAGCACGATCACGAATTTCAACAGGCCAGTCCACGGGCGAAGACCTGTCCAGGTCAGCACCGCCCCCTTGGCTGAACGAGGCACGTAACGCCCATGGCGGCCCGCCCGTCAAAAGTCGAGGTCGTCGTAGTGGCTGGCTGGGCGGATAGAGGGGAGCCGGTCAGCCAGGAGGGGGCGGAAACTTGGGCGAGACTTGATCTTGGCGTACCATACTTTGGCGCTCTGATGCTTTTCCCAGGGCACATCGCCCATATAATCCAGCACCGACAATTGAGCGCCGGCAGCCAGATCGGCCAGTGTAAGGTCATCGCCAGCGAGCCAGTGGTTCTGATCGAACAAATAGCCGATATAGTCTAGATGCTCGTGGATATTGGCGAGGCCGCGGCGAACAGCAGCGCTGTCCGGCGTTTTCCGATCGCGCAAACGCTTGATCAGTTTTTCGTACCAGATAAGATCGGTGACATCCCGGGCAAACTTCTTTTCGAACCAGGCAACTAATCGTCTGACCTCGGCGCGTTTCTGCGGCTCCTTGCCGAGCAGAGACGGGCCGCGTTGGGTCTCTTCCAGATACTCCGTGATCACCGAGCTATCGACGATAATGCTGTGCCGGTCTTCTAAAATAGGGACTTCGGCGGCCGGATTGCCGGTCTTTAGATCATCGCGACAAAGCCAAGGCTCAATAGCCTCGGCTGCAACGTCGAGTTCTTTTTCGGCTAAGGCCAAACGGACCTTGCGCGAATAGGGGCAAAGAGGGAAATGCAAAAGTTTCAGCATAGGTTTTTTCTAGCAAAATCTTAGCCTTGGCCGCAAGTCCTCGACAGTGACTTTTGAATTTATCTTTATAGGTTTATAAGTTTATTTTTGATCTCCTTTTTGGTTTTTATGACAGCCGTTCGCTTCAAAATCACGGGTTCGTCGACGGCGCTCGACGCCAAGGTCATTCGCTGCGGCGTCTAAGCTCGGCCGATCGCGTCCAGCAGGCTTCGTTCCAGCACGCCGGTCGATCGGCATCGAACCTGGAAGGGAAGATTCTTGAAGGGATTGATCTGTTCTTCGATGAAAGTCGCCCGAAGACTGACCTTGCTGCCGTCCCCCACCTTCTCGACATCGACGACCAACTGAACCATCCGACCCATAGGCCAGCCACGCCCCCGGCGACTTTTGTCGTCATGACGATCGATGACGCGTGCGCGCTTGCAGGCGGCCCAGTCTCCCGGCTGATCAACACCCCTCGCCGCGATAAGGCTCGGCGGTCCCTCATGACCAGCAGTGATGTTCATGCCTGACATCTCGACAGCTTGCGTGATAGCAGGCCAGAGTGCCGCCGGCGCGCGATCATGAATCTGACTGCGCGGAACATCATAGGTGACAGGCGTAGTTTGACAGCCGGTTAGGACGACGGTGGCAATGATCAGGCCAAAGACGATGCGCATATTCAAAACTCCGCCTATTCTCAACACGACATAGTAGGCGCTCTCGCCCTGGCCAGATCGCTCGCGGGCAAGTGACCTAGGATTGATCAATCCAGCCATCATCGCCGATGACGTTGTCGCAACGGCATGCCTGAACGCTTGATAAAATATTTTACGATTTTTTGTCATAATTTAATGCGAGCCGGCCATTGAGCGCCAACACAGCAAAATGGCAGGAAAAGCCGTGATTTTCGTGTTCGCTGGTATCGTCCAGATCCCAGTTCCTGACCGCGCGATGAACGAAGAGTTCAGCCAGGATTGAGCTGCTACGTTTTAACCCATCGCTCTGTTGCATCTCGGTCATTTGGGAAATACGCAGCGATGCCTGACTTTCATGTCTTCTACTATCGCCACCGAACAGGCCAATCCATCGATTCCTATCATCCCAAACCCATGCCACTCCCCCGCATACTCGAGCTTGCCTTACAGGTGCTGGAGAATACCGGGGATTTCCTTGGGCTGGTCGATGATAGGGAAGGCCTGCTTCAGTTCATCTATATGGCCGATAACGAAGGCGACGAACGGCCGATCCGCATGGAGATCACTGATCCAGCGCATCAGGATTGTCAGACCAAGCGCGTCTCACAATCCGAGATGCTTGATGTCCTCCACCGTCTGCCAGCAAGGTTTTCCATCGACGCGGTGCCGGGCTTCCAATTAGTGGACAGCCGTGAGGCGACCGTTATCCCTTCTTGGCGTCTTCGGCCTTGGTCTCAGGTTCGGGCGGCACCACCTTCAAGAGCACGATCTGATTGCGCTGGCGCCTGAGCACGACGAAACGGAAACCGTAAAAGGCAAAGTTCTGGCCAACTTCGGGAATGCGCTGGGCTTCATGGATCACGAGGCCGGCGATCGTGGCGGCCTCTTCATCAGGCAGCTTCCAATCCAGCGCGCGGTTGAGATCGCGCACCGTGATCCAACCGCTGACCAGATAGGAGCCGTCAGCCTGGGGCAAGATCCCTTCCGGCTCCACATCCTTTTCATCAGCGATCTCGCCAACGATCTCCTCGATGATGTCCTCGAGCGTCACCAGGCCTTCCAGATCGCCATATTCATCAACCACCATGGCCAGATGCTGACGGCGCTGGCGAAAAGCGATGAGCTGGCGTTTCAGTGGCGTGGTGTCGGGAATGAACCAGGGCCGCTGGTATAGATCGGCAAGTTTTTGCCCTTCCAGCGTGCGGCCATGCTCTTTGACGGCGGTGAGAATGTCCTTGGCATGAAGAACACCGATGATGCTCTCCGGCTCGCCGCGCCAGACGGGGAAGCGAGAATAGGGGCTGGCGACAACCTGTTCTAGGATTTGCTGCAACGGCTGATCGGCGTCGATGGTTTCCATGGTGCGGCGATGGGTCATGATCTCGTGCACCTCGACATCTGTAAGGTCGAGGATGCCGCCAAGCATGTCCCGATCCTGCTTGGTCATGGTGCCCTGTTCGGCATGCATCTCGATGGTGCCGCGCACAGCATCAAGCGGCGAGGAATAGAGATCGCCCTGGGTGCGCACGCCGAGAAGCCGAAACGCGCCGTTGATCAGCCATTCCACCGACTGGGTGACCGGCGAGAGCACCAGCACCAGGAGATTAGCCAGTGGCGAGGCGGTGAGCGCCATACGTTCTGGATTGCGAATCGCGTAAGTCTTGGGCAGCACTTCAGCGAACACCACCACAAGGGCCGTCATGATCAAGGTGGCATAGGCGATACCTGCATCACCTGCGAGCTTGATCATGAGATCGGCGGCAATCGCAGTGGCAAGTACGTTGAAAAGATTATTGCCGAGCAGCAACGAGCCGATGAGGCGTTCTTTTTGCTCGAGAAGCCCTTGGGCGAGCTTGGCTTTGCGATTGCCGGTATTGGCGAGATTGTGCAGGCGGGCCGACGAAGCCGCCGTCATGGCGGTTTCGGTGCCGGATGTGAACGCCGAGGCCATCAACAGGATGAGCACGGCGAGCGTTGCGTAAAGCATAGTCCTCTCAACGGTAAAGAACCCCTTTCGCGATGAAAGGGGCGACTAAGCAAAAAGGCTTAACACTATTCGCCTGGTTGCTCAAAGGTTGTCGTAACGATGATGGAATGCCAGGCAATATTGAAGGGCCGATCACCAGGAAACGTGACGTCGATGGATCGGCGCGCCCTTGGTCCGGCGACTGGTTAGGATGTAGAAAACGCGAGCTCACGGGCCTTGATCACGGCACTCAAGACCTCGTTATAGGGTGTGTCGATACCGAGTTCGCGGCCGACGGTCACTGCCATACCGTTGATCGCCTCGATCTCTGATGGGCGTCTTGCATGATGATCCAGCAGCATCGATGGGCGCGCCTTTGGCATGCGCTGGCCAAACGCGGTGACATAGGCAATGGGATCATCGAAGGAAAAAGCAACGCCCTTGGCCAGGCCAAGCCGGTAAACCTCATCCGCAGCGCCCAACGCGATTTTCCACCAAGAAGGCTCGGCCATCAGCTCGCCGATGGTCCCATCGAAGGCGGTGCAGGGGCCGCTGAACGTGGTGTTGCAGAGGAACTTTTCCCAGATTAGCTGGTTGATATCATCGAACGCCTTCACCTTGAACCCAGCATCCCGCCAGATGCCGGCGACGCTCTCGATACGGGCACTCAGACCGCCTGCCATCTCGCCGATACGGATCAGGTTCATTCCGTTGTGATGCGCATGGCCGGGCCCTTTGATGGAGGCGCCAAAGCCTTCCGCCACGCCAAGGAGCACGTTGTCGGTAGGCATGTGTTCGGCAATGCGCTCGCCGGCACCGAGCCCGTTTTGGATGGTGAGCACCAGTGATTTTGGCCCCATCATTCCGTTGATCGCCTTTGCCGCCTTGCCCACGCCAGACGCTTTCGTGGCGATAATATAAAGATCACAGCATCCGGCATCGGCTGGATCGGTGGTCGCGTGCAGCGTCGTCACCACCCGATCGCCGCTCGCCCCTTCGATCCGCAATCCGGTTTTGCTGATCGCGTCCACATGGTCTTGCCAGACATCGACCGCCCAGACGTCATGGCCGGCATCGGCCAGGAGAGCTGCATAGATCGATCCCATCGCCCCAGTGCCGACAACCGCGATCTTCATGGTTTCCCCTCCACTTCACGACCCCGCGCGAGAAAAGGTCATGACCCCGTCGTCAATCGGGCATTGGCTCAGCGCCTTTTTATCGAGAGCATAGCTTTGCG
Source organism: Geminicoccales bacterium (assembly GCA_050633905.1). Lineage (GTDB taxonomy): Bacteria > Pseudomonadota > Alphaproteobacteria > Geminicoccales > Geminicoccaceae > JANQPX01. Next base: position 18,126 of record JBOEHJ010000053.1, on the reverse strand, counting down.
GGTTGGTCCAGGGGTCGCAGTCGCCCTGGCTCGGCAGGCCCGGCAAAGCGCGCTGAATATAGCCGGACGAAAAGTTTTCGATCAGCGGACGCTTTTGCATTCCCTGGTCCGATGGGCGTAGGCGGGGGATGCAACGCTGGGTGCCGGTTGCGCGCATATGATTGAGCAGGCGGCAGACATAGGCCGCGATCAGATCGGCACGCAATGTCCAGGACGCGTTGATATAGCCAAAGGTGGAAACAAGATTGGGCAGATCGGAATATGCGACGCCCTTATAGCTCCAGACCTTTGAAAAATCGATTTTTTCACCATCGACGTCGATGTCGATATCGCCAAGAGCCAGGACCCGAAGGCCGGTTGCGGTGACGATGATATCAGCATCGAGATGCTCACCCGAGACAAGCTCGATGCCGTTCTTGGTGAAGGTTTCGATGCTCTCGGTGACGACAGATGCTTTCCCTAACTTTAGCGATCGAAAGAGATCGCCGTTAGGAATGAGACAAAGCCTTTGATCCCAAGGGTTGTAGGCTGGGTTAAAATGCTTATCGACGTCGATCTCGGGGCCAAGCTTCTTTTTGACCTTGTCGATAATCCATTTGCGGACCTTTTCAGGTTGTTTCCGTGTCCTGCCGTAAAAATACGCACCGATCTTGATGTTCTTCCACCGGGTTAGCCCATAGGCCATTTTCGCGGGCAAAAACTTGCGCAGGCCATCTGCCACCCGATCACGATCCGGCATGGCGACCACATAGCTTGGAGAGCGCTGCAGCATGGTGACATGAGCGGCGGTCTCGGCCATGGCAGGCACCAAGGTGACCGCCGTTGCACCCGAGCCTATGACGACGACGTTCTTGCCTTCATAATTGAGATCGCGTGGCCAATGCTGAGGATGCACGATGTCGCCCTTAAACGCCTCGCGGCCCGAAAAATCCGGCGTATGGCCGGCCTTATAATTGTAGTAGCCCGAGCAAACCAACAAGAAGTTGCAGGCAAAGGTGACGCGGCTACCGGTATCCTTGGTGATGGCAGTCACCATCCAGCGGGCTTCTTCGCTCGACCAAGACGCCTCGATCACCTGATGCTGGAACCGGATCTTCCGATCGATGCCGTAATCGGCGGCCGTTTCCTCGATGTAGGCCAGGATGGTGTGACCATCGGTGATCGCTTTCGTCCCGGTCCAGGGTTTGAAGCTGTAGCCGAGCGTGTGCATGTCGCTATCCGAGCGCACGCCGGGATAGCGAAAGAGATCCCAGGTCCCGCCGAGCGTCTCGCGGCCCTCAAGGATCAGGAAGCTGCGGTCGGGGCACTTGTCCTGCAGGTGAACGCCAGCACCAATGCCGGAGAGTCCGGCACCAACGATGATCACATCAACTGTTTCGATGGCCTGGCTCATGGGATCAGCTCAACTTTTCCGACGCGTAAGCGCGATGCCGACGCTGTCATCGCGCTGATAGCGCAGGACCGGATCGCCAAGCAAGGTGGCGTGGCCAACTCATGGGTTTGAGTTGTTGTCGCCGAACGCGTCAGGACGATCGAAGGCTTAAAGGAGACCTACGCCAAGCTATCTAACTAAAGAGAGAAAACGCCGCCGCTTCCAGCAGAAAACTGGAAAGCGGCGACGCTCGCGCCAACAAAAGAGCGGGGGGCTTCTTGTTCAGCAGCCGCGTCTGCGGCTGATATTAGGCAACCCTGGTCTCGTTACCGTCGAGGGCGGCATCGACGGTTGCAACGATCTCGTCGATGGCCGGGTTTTCTAATCCCAGAGATTTGCCGACGAGCTGCACCAGCCGATCGACACGCTCGATCATCGGCGCGCCGCTGGCAATCGCGCGTGCCGCCGAGGACGGCTTGGCGAGGGACATGGCGGCATTGGCGTATTTCTCGAACGGTACCTGGTCGGCAGCATCAGCGCCCAGAATTTGAGCGATGTGATCGACATGCGCGTAAATCGCGCGGGAAAAGTCGAGATCGCCATGAACCGCATCCTGGATTGAGCGCGGGCTTGCATGGGTGATGCAGCGGTAGTTGCCGGTCAGCAGCATGCTCCATTTCGCCATCGGCACGAAAAGCGACGCATAGGTTCGAAGCTTCACCGGCACATCCTTGTCATCAAGGGTCACGGCGGCGATATCGGCCTCCAATCTGGCCAATATCTCGTTATGCTCGGAACGCCCGAATTCGGCGGCCTTGAAGTTGGTTGGCAAGCCGACATGCAAGACGTTCGGCTTTTCCTCAGGTGGGCGGAAGGCCTGGGGATCGGGTGAGCACAAGGTCACCACATCCGGATCGAAACGGTCCCAGAGCCTGGCATTGGTGTAGGCCTGCTCAAGCTTTGCGGTATCAAGGCCAGGAATGCGCTTCAGGTAGGGCAGCGGCGGCATGTTCATGATCGAAAGGCAGGGCAGACGTTCCTCGGCGATGCGGATCATCAAGGTCCAGAGTGCATGGACGCCGTATTGCGGCTCCTGCATGGCAAGTACGACGAGATCGTAGTCCTTCGGCTGAACCTGTTCCGGGGCCAGGGCATCTAGTTTACCCGGCAATGTCGAAGAGAGGATTGAGCGGTGTTGATCCTCATCTTTGAGCTTGATGCGAACTTCGGTCCCTTCCTCATTGATCAATTGGGCCGTGGCATGGCGGCAGACTAGTGTCACATCATGGCCAGCCATCAAAAGCTTCGTCCCGAACAAGGACCCGTAAGAGGCACCGAGAATAAGAACTTTGGAACCCATCTGATCGCTCCCCCCATTGATGGCCATTGATTGGTACAACCGGTCAGCACCACCGAAAATTTATGTGTGACGATGAGAGAACGCTATCATAGAGCTGGTGCTTGATCAGCACATTTTGGGTCAACGTGTTGTCTGTCATCATAACATGTGGTTAAAATTGTAATGTTGTAAACAAAGAGGCCGCCAACGGAAAGGCTCGAGTCGTGCGAAAAACCTTTGTCGGCCCGCGTCTGCGGCAATTGCGGCGGGAGAAGAAAGAAACCCAGGCGGAGATGGCTCAAAAACTCGGGGTGAGCCCTGCCTATGTTAACCTTCTCGAGAACAATCAGCGAAGCTTGTCCGTGCAAGTCTTGATGGCCCTGTCAGACGCCTATCAGGTGGATTGGCGGGACCTAATCAAGGATGAAAGTTCGACCAAGCTCGCGGATCTGCGCAACGCGGTTCAAGACCCGGTTTTCGGTGGCGAGATTCCGGATCTGCAGGAACTGCGCGGCGCCATCGATCATGCGCCGGGGCTGGTCGATCATTTCTTGCAGCTCTACCGCCTGCACCGGACAGCGCTCGAGAAAATCCTGCGCCAGGGCAGTGAGCAGGCACAGGCTGGCTTGATCGCACTTTCGCCGGAAACCATCATCCACGACTTCTTTCGCGATCACCGCAATTATTTCGATGAGCTGGAAACGGCCGCGGAAGCGCTGCGCGCAGCCGAGCCCTCCGATCCCGACGACTTATACGCGGTGCTAAAGCGCCGCCTCGCCAAAGAACACGACATCAAGGTGCAGACCCGCCCTGTCGAGGAGATGAGCGAAGCCCTCAGGGTCTATGATGACGAGGCCAATGAGGTGCACCTTTCTGAAGCGCTCGATCATCAAAATCGCGTTTTCCAGCTTGCCTGCACCCTTTGCCTGGTGGAGCTGGCCGATCTGCTTGACAAGGTGACGGCCGATAGCGGGATCACGGCCGAATCGAGCATTGCAAGATGCCATGTCGAGCTCACCAATTATTTTGCCGCCGCCTTCCTGATGCCCTACGAACCCTTTCTCGATATCGCCAAGGCCACGCGCTACGACATCGACCGTCTCGCAGCCGCGTTCAGCGTTTCCTTCGAACAGGTCTGCCATCGCCTCACGACACTCCAGCGCGACGGCGCGCGCGGCGTGCCATTTTTCTTCCTGCGCGTAGACAAGGCCGGCAATGTCACCAAACGCTTCAATGCAACCTCGTTCAATCTGGCGGAATATGGCGGCGCCTGCCCCGTCTGGAATATCCACACAGCCTTTCGAACGCCGGGGCTAATCTTACCGCAATTCGTCGAACTGCCGGATGGCGAGCGCTTTTTCACTATCAGCCGCACAACGGATCGACCGGTGTTCAGCCGCGACAGCCAGGACCGCCGGCTTGCCTTGGCGCTGGGCTGCGAGCTGCGCTATGCTGAAGCGATCGATTACGCCTCCTCCTTTAATCGCGAGGACAGCCGGCTGTTCAGCCCGATCGGCATCAATTGTCACCTCTGCCCGCGCCAAGCCTGCTCGCAACGAGCACATCAACCCCTCCTGATCGACCTCCCCATCGACACCAACCGAAGGGGCAACACCCGCTACGAAAGCTAGTGGCGTGGCCAGCTCATGGGTTTGCGCCGTTGGCGCCGAACGCACTGGGATGATCGATAGATCTGCCGTTTAACCACTCATCTGCATGTTGTGGTGATGGTGGAGATGTCACAACCAACGAAAAAAACCTGATCGCATACCGTCGGTCCTGGCCCAAAGCGGTCCTAGTCAATGGCGTGGTCACACCACCCCGGGAACGTTGTAGGATGGGGCGGCTGAGGGGTTTCGGGCGCGCGTGACGTAGTCGTTCATTTGGGGCTTGTAGATTGCCCAGGTCTTAGCAAGCGCTTCGATGGGATCGTCATCGGCCCAATCCACACGCAGACTGACGATTGGCCAGGCGAGCTGGTCGACCATCAGCATGCCGGCGGAATGAACCGGCCCTTCCTCGCCTCCTGCCTTGAGGGCAGCTTGCATCGCGGCAAGGAGCCGATCGCCCAAATCGGCTTTGGATCCTGCTTGAAAAGCCTCAATCATTGCCGCTGGTACGGCTTTGTCGCGCAGCAGATTGCCGGCTGCAACGGCCTGGTCACCCTCGGCGGTCGCATGGTTCCCGAGGGTTTCTTCACCGGAAAAGGCAGCGGTCCGGCCTTGTTTGTCGATCGCAGCGAGCTGCCGATAGGCGATGTGGTCGGTGGTGCCCACGATCATGTCGATGGCCTCGCCAGCGGAGCGTCCGGCGGCCATCAGATCAAGCCCGCGCGGGCCGAGCATGGGGTCGGTGATGTTCTGGGTCGCCATGGCACCAACGCCAGCACGGGCGAATGCGCAACGTGCCGCGACAGCAGGCGAGGATGAGGAGACGGCGATGCCAAACATGCCGCTTTTTGCGCAACGCGCTGTGATCGAGAAGGTCATGGAACGAAACTCCGAATTCTGCCTGATGAGACGGAACCAACCGGCCGCATTTTCGGCGCATGGTCAGCGATCATGTCAAGCATTAGACAATTCAAGCATCGGGAATGACGGCGATGACATCCACCTCCACCACCCATTCCGGCCGCGCCAAGGCTTGCACAACGATCCCGGTGGATACAGGGAACACGCCTTTCAGCCAGCGGCCGATGACACGATAGACATCATCGCGATAGCGCGGATCGGTCAGATAGACCGTGATCTTGGTGATGTGATCGAGCGCACTGCCCGCTTCCCTTAGGAGGGTGTCAATATTGCTCATCGCCTGCTCAGCCTGGCCAGCCGCATCGCCGATGGCAAGCGATCGGCTGGTGTCGAGATCCTGGCCAACCTGCCCCCGAACAAACACCATGGTACCCGTCGCTCGAACGACCTGGCAGAGATCGTTGTCGAGGTTCTGCTCGGGGTAGGTATCCTTGGTGTTGAACTTTCGAAGGCGCTGATGGGTCATCATCCTATCCCGAAAACGTTGTTCTGTGATGAGATCATGATTAACCGCGCCTTCGAAGACCGTATAGCCCCTCTTCTCCTAACCTCTTGATTGACATGAAAGGTTTCGATCGGGGCACTTCGAGTGTACGTTGACCGGAACGGGCTATCGCTCAAAGAACTGTGCACCGGAACCCTGGATGGAACGTCGACCACTGGTCATCCTGGCCGCCATCATCCTCTTGGCTTTTGCCGTGACGCTCTTCGTGAGGAACACCGGCAAGATCGAAGGGCTTGAGCTCAAAGCTTATGACAGCTATCTGCGATTGGCGGCAGATCGGACCGGTCCGCGCAAACCGATCGTCATGGTCGAATACACCGAAGATGACGAGGCCGCCTTCGGCTATCCGCTGCCTGATGCTGTGCTCGGCGACCTCCTCGTTCAGCTGGTTGCTGATGAGCCCGTGGCCATTGGCCTCGACCTAATCCGCGATCGCCCTGAGCCGCCGAGTGATGATCCTTCAGCCTTCGATCACCTCTCGGCAACCTTTCGCGATAATCCCTCGATTGTCGGGATCGTGAAGGACGGGGCCGGCGCCTTTGGCCCCCCGCCAGCGCTTCAAGACAAGCCCCTGCAGATCGGCTCGGCGGCGATCCTGCCTGATCCGGATGGCGTCATCCGACGCGGCCTCCTCCATATTGCGGAGAATGACGGGGCGCCAAGACCCAGCCTCGCCCTCCTCCTGGCCAGCCGATATCTGGCCACGAACGAAACCACCATAGATTGGTCACCAGAAGGTCACCTCACCATTGGCGACGAAAGCATTAAGCCATTTTTGCCTGACAGCAGCGGTTTTTATCGCCGGTCGGCCAATCGGGGCGGCGGCTATCAATTCCTGCTCTCCTTTCCCGCCTGCGCGAACGGCTTTGAGCGTCATCAGGTCAAGGATATCCTGAACAACCCAGACAGCCTTGACGCTCATGGCCGAATTGTTCTGATCGGCAATACGGTCCGCGCCGCCAAGGATGTCGTCGATGTGCCGCTGACCTGCCTCGGCATGACGGACGGCAAGATGTTCGGTATGCATCTCCATGGTCAGATCATCAGCCAGTTGATCGGCCAAGCCGAGGATAAGCTTCAGCCGATCGAGATTTCAGCCCAGCGCTTCGATAATGCATCGCTCGGCACGATCTTCGATGGTGGTTGGATCTGGTTCTGGACCATGTGCGGTGGGCTCGCCGTGATGATCGTGACCTCACGCTTGTGGCTATTTGTCGGCATCTGCGCCATTGGCGCTGCGCTGATCACGGCCAATGGTTTGGCGCTTACGGTCTGGAGCTGGTGGCTTCCGTTGGTGCCAGCGGTTCTCGGCTTCGCGCTCGCCATGACATTGTCAATTATCTATGTGATGACCCGGGCGGAAAGTGAGCGTGAGGATATCATGGCGCTGTTTTCCGGCGTGGTGTCGAAGCGGGTCGCCGATGTGATCTGGCGGCGGCGACACGAGCAGGAAAGCAAACCATTGCAACTGATGACGGCAACGGTCATGTTTTCTGATATCAAAGGGTTTACGACGATCTCCGAACGCCTTGCCGAGCCCGTCCTTGCCGATTGGCTGAACGATTATATTTCGGTGATGGTGGATATCGTAGCGCAACATGGCGGGGTGATCGAAAAGTTCGCGGGTGATGGTCTAACCGTGGAGTTCGGCGTCCCCGAACCACGGACGACGGAAGAAGAGATCGATATGGATGCCCGCGCTGCTATCGACTGCGCCATTGCCATGGCCGAGAGTTTGCCCGAACTTAATGAGGTTTGGGCGGAAAAGGGCCTGCCGCCGATCGGCGTTCGGATCGGCATCCATACCGGCCAGCTGATGGTCGGCATGATCGGGAGTGCCGATCGCTGGCAATATTCGATTGTTGGCGATACGGCCAATACGGCGGCGCGTCTGGAAAACTATGCCAAGGACGATCCCGAGATCGGATGTGATGTGGGTCACTGCCGTACCTTGATCTCACAGGCAACCTGGGATCGACTGAACGATGATTACGATGCCGAATTTCTCGGAAAGGCCAATCTCAAGGGCAAGTCCGAATTGATCGGCGTGTATCGCGTGCTCGGTCGTCGGGCAAGCAGCCCGGAATGGCCGGTGGAGATAAAGGGATGACAAGACAAGGTTTTTGGATCGTGGCACTGCTCGCCGGCATTGGGCATGCTCTTTTGAGCGCATCGTCGATGGCTGACGAAAAGCCAAACGATGAACCGGAGAAAAAGACGATCGAGGAAACGCTCGAGACGATCGTTTTTATTCCCCATGATGTCGGCGCGCCGGGGGTGACGGATGCTGGCGGGGTTCGCAGTATCACCGCCTTGCCCAATCTTGAGCCCCTCGCCCCGAGCAGGCTGTCGCGAAGCCTTTCGCCAGCACCGATGCTTTATTGGTACCTTTCAAAAGGTACTGAGATGCCAGTGCGCTTTACTCTTCTGGCGGAGGACCCCGCCATCACCGACCCGATCTTGGATGTCGAGCTTGGCATTTATCCCAACGCCGGCATCTATGCGGTGCCTCTCGAAGGTTATGGAATCATGCTCGAAGACGACCAACGCTATTCGTGGTCAGTTGCGTTGTTGTCAGCAGATGGTGACATCAGCAGCACGATGGCGCAAACCTGGTTCGAGCATAACGCATCAGCGGATACGACCCAATTCATCTCGACCTTGGCGCCTGTCGATCAAATCGCCTACCTCGCACGGAACGGCTATTGGTACGATGCCATCGATACGCTGTCACAGCGTCTGAAGACTGACGACCGATCAGCTCCCTGGCGCGAGATTAGAGCCCATCTCTTGGATCAAGTAGGGCTCAAAAAACCCGCAAACTTCGATCGGCAGCAAGGCGCTCGTTAACGACAGGCTCATGCTAGCCTGGCACTTCTATGACTGCCGTCCAGCAGGTGATCAATCAGATTGGGTGCTATTTGGATCAAAGCGGCTACCCGTTCCAGACGCTGCATAAACTCTTCGGGCGCCTCGAATAAACCACCCAGATCGAAGGGGCTCTCGGTGCAGGGAATGGCGAGCATCAGATAGCCATCCGACCATCGGAGTTCCAGACCGGGTTGACCATTGAGGGTCTGTGAAAGCTCATCAACCGGCAGCCGCGCAGGCTCCGTCGGGCAATGGATGGTCAAGACGACCGCGCGTGCCCGCTGCTCCCATAGTTCATAGGATTGGCCATCCACACCTTGCCAAAGATCGACGAGCGCTAGTGTCAGCTGGTGCCCTCGGTAATCTCCAAAAAAGGCATCCTCGACCATATGTCTGTCATGATGTGGCAGCAGGCCTGCATCGACCATCTGATTGATCTGGAGATCCGGTGCCGCCCCCATGGTGTAGCGCAGCCGACCAAAGGACTCGCAAAGCGAAGGCATCACTTGAGTGTGCACATGATAGCGATAAATCGCAAAGGTATGCTGTAGGCTTGCACTGCCGATCGCAAACAAGGGCATGATCAGCCCGAGCGCCCAGAGGCTGTCGAGGTTGCGTGCTAGGAGGTATGCGATCACAGCCAACATTACGATGGCGGAAAGGCACTGCCACTGCACGACTTCCCTGGACTCATCGAGTTCGTCTCTAAGCTCCGCGATACGCTGGCCCAGGCAGACAGATCGAAAATGACTGGTTTTTAGTGAGGAAAAACGAGTGAATGCGGCGGTCATGGATCATCCAGAATTGTAGCGATGTCCTCTAGAGGCTCGCAGATCACGGTAACCAAATCGTTAACGTCTACGACTTGCCGCAGGGCATCGTCCCGAACCGCAGCCACCTATTGCAGCCGAGATGACTCACTCCGACGATTCTAGAGCCAGACGCCGACGATGATTCCGAAGATGAACCCGATTATGCCGCCACTTAGCGCACAAGCGCCCATGCCAATCAGAACGCCCGCACGATCAGCGCGATCGGTGCTCCGGTCGGACTCGTACAACAATGCCTCCACTACCCACCTCACTTGCTTTCTTGTTATAAGATGAGGGTAGGACGGAATCGGCGATCGCCAAGTCTTAAGAGCTATTTCCTTGGGAGAAAGGCAGCCGGATACGCGGCTCCACCATTGTTAATGGCCGACCTTTAGATCTCGATGATGCTGCCATCATCAATCACTGTTCGCCCCATCGAGGCCACCTATGGGGTACATGAGATGGAAGGTCTCTCGATCAAGGCTCAGCTGAACTCAAAAAATGAAAGTCCCGGTGATGATCGACAGGGCTGGAGCATTTCGCGGAATGGATCGTACCTTGCCTTCCCTCCAATCGAACGACAATGCCGTTCGGACCCCAAGCACCAAAGAAGAAATCAGCTTGGCGGACGAGAGAGTGACTTGTCATGGCCTGGACAGATCCGGAAATGCGCAAGCGGTGTAGACCGACCATTACCGGGGCTTACGTTGATTACTCCGGATGCAAATCCAGAATTTTCCAATTCTGGTCGTCATCAAACGCTTCTTCGTCGACTTCGACCGGCGGCTTGTCGTCATGGGGCCCGATGCGGCAAAGCCTTAGCTCGCCATTCGGGGTAGGGCAGAGTTGAGCGTAGTGGTAGGGTGGCCAGTCTCGGTGACGGACGCGACATCCTGTCCGTACAGCAATGTTTAAGTGCATCTCAATAAACCCCCTAAGAGTCGGGAAACTGCTTTAAACACACGTTGCTATCAACACAAAAAACGCCTGTTCATGCCATAGATGATTCAATTTTCTCTAAAATTTTACTCAAAAAGATATCTTATAGTGTCACGAAGACAACATGCGCTTTTTGTAGTTTTGGCAGGATAGCGCATGCCTGATCGACCAACGGCGCAGGTAGCCTTGTCGATATGCTTCATGTAACGTATTGAAAATAAAGAAAAATAATAATACTTCATTGCGCTGAATTGGATGCGCCAGTGATGACGCCCATCAACGAAACTCACCGTCTTCCCAAAGATAGCGACCCAACTCACCGAAGAAGTGATTCGCGTATAGTCCATCACTTCACGTGGAAAAACATATCCTGGAAGAGATTTTTATAAAATCTAGTTACGCATTTTAGTTGCACTTGACAAAGAAACCACAACGCGACTTATTGTATTTTTGGTTGAATATCCATCACAGCAATCATGACTTTTGGTTCATCGAGCAGCCGGCGTATCGGACATAGAAAAAGGTTCAGAAGATGAAGGCCGTCATTTGGATCATGGTTGGTGCTCTTTGCTATCTCGGTTCGGGGATGTTGAGGACGGCTGCGGCGAGCGATGGGCTCATTCTGGCAGCCGGCGAGGCGACATCGCCAGTCTATCAAGTGGGTGTGGGTCTCGCCTCGTTGATCAAGGTGAAGCTCAGTCCGACCCACAAGATCGACATTGAAGCAATCCACTCCGAAGGCCCGGTCGACAATGTTCGTCTCATACAACAAGGTGCGGCCAATCTTGCCATCCTGCCGTCAGTGACAGGATATGCAGCCCTTACCGCGACGGGCTCTTTTACCGGACTTCCTCCTGAACGCGAACTGCGCGCCGTGACCGCCTTGTGGTCCGACGTGCTGCATCTCGTGGTTCAGGATCAGGATGTATCGACGGGAACAATCGACGATTTTTTAGCACTCAAGGATCGCAAGGTCTTCCTCGGACGGGAAACGACGGGTGCTGACGAGGCGAACCGTTTGCTACTTGCCGGCCTCGGTCTGGATGTCGATAAAGCCTTCGATGTCGCGCCAGTGGCTAAGGATGATCTTATCCACGCCTTGAAACAAGGTCATCTGGATGCGCTCAGTCTGGCCGCCATGACGCCTAGCCCCCTCTTTCAGACGATGGGCGATATTACCTCAGAGGGCATGAAGTTCCTGCAGATAACGACCGATCAGGTGATCAAGGCCAATGGCAGTCATTGGTTGTGGAGCCCCTATACGATTCCGGCGGCGACTTATCCCGGCCAAAGCGAAGATATTTCAACGATCGCCCATGCCAATCTTTTGGTGGTGGATGCCGATCTGCCTGAAGAAATGGTCTATCAGATCACCCGGAGTATCTTCGAAAACCTCGCCTATCTGCGTCGTGTGACCACACCGCTTCGAAACCTCACGCTGGATCGAGCCTTATCGGGTCTATCCTTACCGCTGCATCCGGGCGCGCATCGCTATTTCAAGGAAGTTGGCCTGATTTCGGAAACCAACTCGCCTGAGCAACCGCCAAGCGATCCGCTTCCTTACGATCATGACCGAACCGGTTACCCGAACGCGGATGTCGCCTGAGAGCAAGGGTTACGCTGCCAGCCGGACAGACTTTCACGCCTTCAAAACTGAATCGCGGCGACCATCCGAGTAACTCTTTAAGCCGTGGTAATGATTTCGATTCGATTAGCTGTACACAAACACTTGATAACCCTTTGCTTTCTAAGCTCACCGATCTGGTCCAAGCAATCCTGGCAGAACGCACCTCGCCCCACTTCCCTGCGGGCGGCCAGATTTCCAGGATCACATGGACCAGGTAACAACGCGTAATGATCGCTTGTTAAGGTTTCGTTAGCTCGGGGCGGAAAAACGCCTGAACATTAAGCGCCAAATCCTAGGCTTTTTTCCGTCAAGCGAGGTCATCGCCGTTCTATAAGAGACTGCGGAAAAAGGATCGTGATGCCTGACACGAACAACAATTTCGTCTGCCAAGGCGGTGACATGGTGCCATATCGAGACACATGGAGTCGTTTTGCCAACGAAAGCAGGCGGACTTGGGGCCGTGGCCAGACGCATGAGGTTTTTTCTGCAGCCTGCTCTAGGGGGAGAGGGCTAGTTTGTCCTGGAAACGCTTTGAGGCGCCTAAACACAAAGCTTATAACGCCAGCGAAAAAACCAGTTTTCGAGAACCGCATCGGAGGCTATTGGAGATCGTTAAGAAGCGTAAGCAGAGGAAAGTAGGCTTTGCAGCTCGTTAGAACGTTATAACCAGGCGCTCTAGCGGCAGCTTTGCCACAATGCCCCCCCTCGATGGCGGCCAAACGCGTCGGAAAGCGCCAAGCTTCTTGACAGAATGACGGTTATTTGACGTAAATTCGCGGCTAATTTCAAACGATGATTCATGCCATCCAAGGTCAATTCCTGATGGGGTTCGATAAATCAGCCTAGTGACATTGGCTTTAGCATTTAGCGATTGTCGTTGGTATTTAAGGTAAGCGTCGAGGTAATGCGTGTCGGGACCATGATGTCTTCTTCCTCGGAGACATCGGCGAAGCAAAGAACGGTCTCGGCGAGTGGGGGACGTACAAGGAGGTAACATCATGGCGTGTGCTCGTCATTTCCTGAAGTCAATCGCGCTATCATTGGGGCTCGCCGTTATCTGTCAGCCGATCGCTGCACTCGCAGGTGATGGCTATATGCTGGCAACGGGTCGGGAAACCGGAAAATCCTTTGCGGTCGGCGTCGGCATCTCATCGCTTGCTAAGGTAAAACTGCAGCCGCGGCACAAAATGGATCTGTCGCCCGTCGCATCCAGTGGCTTCGTCGAGAATGTCCGGATGCTGCAAAGAAATGATGCGCAATTCGCTATCCTCCAAGCCATGTTTGGGCACTTTGCCCGGACTGGCACAGGAACCTTTGCAGGCGAGGAGCCGGATGACGATATTCAGGCCATCGCCATGCTGTGGCGCGATGCCGAACATTTCGTCGTCAATGAAGAATACGTCAAGACTGGTACGGTCGCCGACCTGGTCAACTTACAAAACATGCCGGTCTCCTTTGGACCGGACAGGCTTGGGCCTTATGAGTCAAACCGACTGCTTCTTTCTCATTTCAACGTCGATATCGAAGAAAGCTTCAATCTGCAGCGATTGAACTACCAGCAAAGTGCGCAGGCGCTGAAAGCTGGCCAGATCAAAGCGATGAGCACGCCGATCCGCCCCCCAGCCCCCCATATCCAGGACACCCTTTCCAGCAACGAGAATAGCTACAAGCTCCTCGAATTCACTGATGAGCAGATCACCCGTGCGGATGGTGGCCTTGGGCTCTGGACCCGCTATGTCATCCCTGCTGCAACCTATCCAGGCCAGGATCAGGACATTCAAACCGTCGCTAAGTCCAATCTTCTGGTGGCGCGAAAGGATGTCGATCCCGAAGTCGTCTACCTCGTGACCAAGGCGGTTTTTGAGAACCTCGAATTCCTGCGCAATATCCATGATGCGATGTATGAGACATCCGTCGATCGGGCTCTCCTCGGCGTACCGATGCAGCTTCATCCAGGTGCTCTTCGGTTTTATCAGGAAATCGGTCTTCTCGGGCCCGATGCCAATGCTGAAGTCGCTCTTGCTGACGATGTCAGGGGAACGGAGATCGCCGCCTTCGATCAAAACGGCGCCTTGAAAGCAACGTCACAAGAGGGCGATGGGGTCGCCAGTCTCAAGCTTGCTGCGGCCCAATCTAGGAACGTCGACACGAGGCTAGCAGGCGGCAAGACGTTCGTCGTGTATTTCGATCTAGGCGAAGAAGAAGTCACCGGTGCAGGCTGGCGAGAGCTATCCGAAATCAGTGCCTATGCCGATAACCTCACCAGAGCTTCGATCAAGGTCTCCGGCCACACCGATAAGTCCGGCGATCCAGTCTTCAATCAATATCTTGCCGAGACCCGTGCGAAAGCCGTCGTCACGGCTCTTAGAAAGACCTATGGCATTTCCGGTCACGATATCGAGATTGTGAACCATGGATCCGATGCACCGGCACTGGATGACGGTCGCGAGTATCAGCCGCAAAACCGCCGCGTCGAAATTACGGTGGTTCCCGCCTCACCATCCGAAAGCGATGCTCAAACCGCCAAGCCCGACACAAATGGTGCACCCGCCTGGATCAGGCGCGCCGAGACCTGACGACACCATTATTTCCGATACCGGACAGCGAAAGGTGGCCTGACCCATGACAGGCCACCTTTTTCTTTTTTGCCCATCATTGCAGTGGCATCAGACGATCAAACCACAGGCTTAAGATGATACGCTATACCTTATCAGGTCTTGACCTTAGACAATTTTAGCTATTTCTGATGTTCATCGTCGATCAGCCCAGTTATTAGGACTGAACAGCCCCCGCCAGCCCATCATTCAAGAGCGATCCTAAATCATGTCGAATCGTCGCCAGTTTCTCCAACTTGCCGCTGCCATCGGTGCTACGTCAGGCCTACAATTGCAAAAAGCCCTGGCGGAAGATGCCAGGATTGATTTCGACGAATCAACGCCGTTCAGCTTCGAAGAGCTTACGCTTCGCGCCAAGGAGCTGGCATCTGAAGCTTACGAAGAACCTGTGATCCAGCATACGGAGATCCTCGAGAGCATCGACTACGATGCATTTCAACAAATCAGATATCGACGTGAGCTTGGCTTAGGCGAAGGCACCAACGTCAATTTTCCGGCACAGCTCTTCCATCTTGGCCGCTATTTCAAGGCGCCGGTCAAGATCCACTGGCTGGAGCAGGACAGAGCACGCGAGGTCATTTATCACCCCAATTACTTCACCTTTGGCGACACCAATCTGGATGAGGTGCTGCCTGATGACATTGGATTCTCGGGATTTCGCCTGCAGGATGGCCAGGATGCGAACACCGATTGGCTAGCCTTCCTAGGAGGCGCCTATTTCAGGAGCTCAGGCGAGCTGAACCAATATGGGTTATCAGCCCGCGCGATCGCGATCGATACCGCCTTGCCAACCCCGGAAGAGTTCCCCCGCTTCACCGAATTCTGGCTGCAGCCAGGCACGGTCAAAAGTAGCGACTTTACCATCTTCGCGCTGTTGGACGGACCGAGCATCACTGGCGCCCTGCGCATGAAATGCACCAAGGACGGTACCGTGCAGCAGGAAATCGAGACCAAATTTTTTCTGCGCAAGGATGTCGAGCGCTTAGGTATAGCCCCATTGACCAGCATGTTCTGGTTCGGTGAGCATAACCGTCACCAGGCCAAGGACTGGCGCCCCGAAATCCATGATAGCGACGGTCTTGCTATGTGGACGGGGGCCGGCGAACGGCTATGGCGCCCCCTCAACAACCCATCCGAAGTGCTGACCAACAGCTTTGTTGATGAGAACCCCAAAGGCTTCGGGCTCATGCAGCGCGACCGAGCGTTCCACAATTACGAAGACGACGGCGTGTTCTATGACCGCCGTGCCAGTGTCTGGATCGAGCCGCTTGAAGGCTGGGGCGAGGGTGCTGTGCAGTTGGTGGAGATCCCAACTGACGACGAAATCCACGACAACATCGTAATGTATTGGGTACCAAAGGAGCCGGTCAAAATGGGCTCCGAATGGTCTTTTAGCTATCGCCTATTCTGGAATGCGGACGAACCCTATCCCTCAACCACCGTTGCCAGAGTGACCCATACACGTCTCGGCAATGGCGGTGTGCCCGGCCAGCCACGGCCCGAGGGCATCAAAAAATTCGTCATCGACTTCGAAGGCGATGCACTCAAAGATGTCGAGAAGCTGGATGAGGTTAAGCCAATCATCAGCGCCTCATCTGGTGAGATCAGCAATGATTACGCCTTGCAAGTCGTCGGCACCAAGAACTGGCGCGCGTTCTTCGATCTCAAGGTCGACGGTAACGACCCGGTCAACCTTCGCCTCTATCTCCAACTCGGCGACAAAACCCTCACCGAAACCTGGCTCTACCAATACCTCCCCTTCCCCTACACATGATCCCATGTGAGGGGGAACTTGGGCTTTGTGTTTCGGTCGGGCTGTATACGGGCTGTTTGAGCTTGGTCTGAGTTTGCCGGATAGATTGTTGCAATCCGTCTTGCATAGGCTCAGTTGACAACTTGTACCCATTGCGAGGCCTCATAGAAGACCGAACGGATCGCAGCTGCAGAGCTTGGACACCAACACCTCCAGACGCCGCCTGGACTTGCAAAAAATGCGGCGTGGAAGGGGGCTTCCACGCCGCATTGGGAGGTTCTGCTATCGGCTGTCGACACAAGGGCAAAACTAATAGCCAATCTGCCGACTTAAAATCTCAAATTCATTCTAATGAGGTGCACATAAACACAGGTCTCAGGGTTAAATTCTCACCTTGGCGCCAAACTTGACGCTCTATTGATGCCTAATACTGCCACCGGTTAACCTAAAAAAGTGTGAACCAAATCACTCTTTTTGGTGATTCGGTACTTTTTTTCTACTTTTTCAAGAGCCGGTTCTCGACCATGGCCTGAAGCTGTTCGGTCGCGAGATCTGGATCCTGCGCAAGCGTATCTGGATCGATCGGTGGTCCGAAGGTCATGCCGATCTTGGCCCCACGCTTGTTCAACAGCTCGTTGAACACCGTGATGTCGCGAAGCTCGTTGCTGATCTGAGCAAGCGCGCAATATAGCCAGGAATTGCGGCTATCGGTCTGCAGCGGCAGGATTGGTGCGCCATAGCGCCAGGCTAGCGATACCGCTGTTGAAAGCCAAGGATGCTTGCGAAGGCCATCCCAGGTCATGTAGGCAAGCCGGCCTGATGGAAAGACTATGATCGCGCGCTCTTCTTTCACTGCCCTGGTCAGACATTGCACGGTTTCCCTGGTTTTAGCCTTGGTTCTGTATTCCTTTCGCCAATCCACGGGGATGATGATGTCGACAAGGCCATCCGCCGCCCTAATCGCATCCCGGTTAGCCATGAAGCAAAGGTCCGGACGCACCGGCGACAACGCGTCGTAAACGGCAATCCCATCGGCAATCCGAACGGCGTCATGATACTTCAAAAGAGGATAAATCAGCTGGCGCAGCATCTGCCAAATCAGCGGATGGTCGAGGAGCCGCCCGGCCCGCTCTTCAATCGGCGTATCGACGACATGGTGATGTTGATCGACATCCACGTCGACATAAGTACGAAGGGCTGCCGCAAGCTGCTTGGTCGGTGCATCGAAAGCCATCGCCAAACACCATGGTCAGAAGACATCCGGGGTTCCAAACATCGCTCTTTATCGACGTGAACACACAGAATGATGACAACGCTCCGTCGCCACGAAAGAAATTGAGGAAAAGGGCATCTAAAGCCCGGCGTCGCTGAGCCTTCCAGCACTCAATCCATCATCTCTGGGCTTTGCAGAAAGCCGGCAGCGGCCTATGTTGCCGCCAAACATGATCGAAAAATCCGATACGTCTGACTGGGGAAAGACCATGGCCACCCGCACCGTTTTCGACAAATCCAAACTGCCGAGCCGCCACACCACGGTGGGTCCGGAGCGCGCACCGCATCGCTCTTACTATTACGCGATGGGCCTAAGCGAGGACGACATCAACCAGCCTTTCGTTGGCGTGGTCACCACCTGGAACGAAGCAGCGCCTTGCAACATCACGCTCGCAAGGCAGGCGCAGGCGGCAAAACGCGGTGTTGCCAAGTCAGGCGGCACCCCTCGCGAATTCACCACCATCACGGTGACCGACGGCATCGCCATGGG
>JBOEHJ010000052.1:0-75570 GCA_050633905.1 Geminicoccales bacterium | reverse complement strand
TCGGCAAAATCCGATGTTGACGTTGTCATGGCCGGTTCTGGTCCAGTCCCCAGCGTCATGTTGCTCGGCTAAGGGACGAGGGTTAATGTACCCCCGACTTATCGTTTCAGATCGACCTAAAGACAATGTGGCGGACGAAACAAGTTCCCGTCACGCTTGTCGGATGTCGCTGTCAAGCAGGGCTGCTGCTGGTTTCAAGCCAACAAAAAACCCTAAGGGTGCATCGGCGCCATCTTGGCTCGGATTGCTGATCGATCCTTGGGCAATGTGAACACCATGCGCGTGCCCTTGAGATAGGTCGTATCAAGCCAAATTGCGCCGCCATGGCGCTCGATGATCAGCTTGCAAATGGCAAGACCGGCGCCAGAGCCTGAAAAATCGTCCTTGGAATGAAGACGTTGAAAAATGTCGAAAATTCGCTCGGCAAATCGCGGCTCGATGCCAATGCCTTGATCGGTGACGCTGAATTGCCAATAGCGTCCCTGATCCTGGACTGAGATGTCGACGCTAGGTGGACGGTCGCCGGTGAATTTAATGGCGTTGCTGAGAAGGTGATAGCAGACTAGCTGTAAGAGCGCCTCACGCCCCCAGATCAGCGGGAGATGGGCGACTTTCAGCTCGATCTTTTGGTGGGCGAGCTTGGATTCCAGATCGTCGATAGCGTGACATACGATAGACGCCATGTCGACAGGCTCGAAGGCTTGCTGAAGCTGCTGGTTCAGGCGGGAGTAGGTCAGGAGATCATTCAGCATAAAACGCATGCTTTTGCTGCTCGCCTGAATGATCTCGACGACCTCTACGCCTTCGTCCGAGACTTCAGCACCGAAATCCTCCATGAGGATCTGACAATGGGTTACCACGCGGCGAAGCGGTTCATGCAGATCATGCGACGCGATATAGGCAAATCTCTCCAGATCATGGGTGGCCAAGGAGAGGGCTGATTGCGTCATGCGCCCTTCCAGCAACATGGCGGCCCAACGAGCCATCACGCGAAGCAGGATCTTATCGTGTTCTGCAATCGGCGTCTTTCTGGCGGAACGATCGGCGAAACTGAGTGTTCCGTAGAGCTGACCCTCGACCCAAATCTCGCTTGCCAAATAGAATTCCAGGCCGGTTTCCTGGTAATAGGCATGTTCTCGAAATGTCGAGCGCCCGCAATCCTCGATCACCAGCAAACCGCCTTGATCCCGCGGCAGATTGATGAACGTCTCGTTAAGTGGCAGCCTGTCTCCTACTTGATGAAGTGCTAAGGATCCGCCCACTGCATCGACAAGATAATCGAGCCTTTCGATATGGCCTAAACACCCATGTTCGACCCCGAAATGCCGGCATCCGAGTTCGAGAAACGTTGTCATGCAATGCTGATCTTGTTTCGATGCGATGGTCGGCAAGGTGAGCAATGTCGCCATCCCTGCCTCCAACAGGGCGCGATCGGTCGAGTGGCGGATCACCAGAAAAAGGCCGCGCAGCGTGCCGTCGGGTCGCTGAATAGGGGCTGTCGATCTTTCTCCCCAAAAGCATGTCCCATCGCTGCGGCGATAGCGTTGCCGCGCGGGCGCGTTAAGGAGAACCGCCGATAACGGTGACGGCGAGATGTTGTTCGTTTCGCTGTCGACGCAAAGGCAGTGGAACGGCAGCACATCGCCATTGGTGCCGGAGAAACCGAACAGGGCTTCGAAGGCTGCATTGCCGGCAATCACCATACCATCATGGTCGATGGCGATAGCGGCATCGTTCATGGCATCAAA
Source organism: Geminicoccales bacterium (assembly GCA_050633905.1). GTDB lineage: Bacteria > Pseudomonadota > Alphaproteobacteria > Geminicoccales > Geminicoccaceae > JANQPX01. The sequence continues at coordinate 73,822 of JBOEHJ010000052.1, read as the reverse complement.
CGCCGCAAAGAAGAGACCTCGGAGGTCGTCTTGCATCAGGCTGCTATCAAGAATGCCATTGTGGTGATGCTCTCATTCAGGCCCTAAAACGGTACATCGCCGATGACGCCAACTGATCAACTTCAGCGAAGCACCGATCAGTGATCATCGACCTGGGAAAAGCAAAGCATTGGTAAAAAGCGCTTTGCCAGGCGAAATCATGATTATAGCCGATGGCGTTCACTGAACGATTGATGGTCAGCGTTAAGGTTTTTCTGGTCCTTACGATCTCGTTAGGCATGGCGCTCATTTTTCGTTAGCCAAGAAACCACCAGAGCATCACCGGGGCAGGTCGAGCTAGCCGTCTCCCGCCGAACTATTCTATATGCAAGGATCCTGCGGGCGGTTGGGCGGGGAAGAGGGCCGGCGCTGCTTAATTCTCATTGGGAAATGCTGCCGTCTTGGGTTGCCGTTCATCGAGTATTGGATCAGGTCTTACAGAAGCTACGCCGAACGCTGAGCTTCCAGGGATGACAAAACCATCATGTCCACGGCTGACTATCTTGCCTTCGCCAGTCGTCACCGCCGTTTCCTGGCCTTTGGGTTTCTTTTGAGTTTTACCTCCAGTGCCGGTCAAACGTTTTTTATCGGCCTGTTCGGACCGTCCATTCGTGGCGATTTCGGGCTTAGCCATACGGAATGGGGCAGTCTCTATCTTATCGGCACGTTGGCTAGTGCTGTTCTACTGCCTTGGACGGGACAGCTGATCGATCGTTTCGACCTTCGATCCTATGTTGTGGCAGCGTTGCTCGGCCTCGCGGTCGCCTGCTTTGCCATGAGCATGGCGAATTCAATCATCCTGTTGACCATTGCCATTTTTCTTCTGCGGCAAGCTGGGCAAGGCGTGATCAGCCATGCTGCTGCGACGTCCATGGCGCGTTACCATGGTCCTGATCGGGGTAAAGCTTTGGCGATCGCCTCGGTTGGCATGGCCGTGGCAGAGGCGATCCTGCCCCTTATCGCCGTGCTGGCGATTGCCGCCATCGGCTGGCGTGAAACTTATGGCTCGGCTGGATTGATCATCATCATTGTTTTGTTGCCGGCAAGTCTTTGGCTGCTCGGCGATCACAAGAAACGTCATCAACAACATTTGTCGATGCTTCAGGAACCGCGCGCATCGGATCGTTCCTCACAGCGCCATCATACCCGCAGGCAAATGCTGTCCGAGGCGCGCTTTTACATGATTATACCGGCATTCATCGCGCCATCGTTCATCATGACCGCGCTGTTCTTCCACCATCTTACGCTCGCTGAGGGAAAAGGCTGGTCGACGACGTGGATGACCGGGCAGTACTGGATCTTCGCGCTTTGCGCCATCCTGTCCTCGCTCGCCGCCGGCCCCCTGATCGATCGCTTCACCGCAAGGCGGATCATGCCGCTTTTCTTGCTGCCGCTCACCATCGCCTTGATCCTGCTGACACCCGCTAAGGCACCGCTTTGGCTTCTTCCTTATCTCGCCTTTCTTGGCCTGACCGCGGGCATCGGCTTTACCGGCTTCAGTGCGCTTTGGGCGGAGTTGTATGGCGCTAAACATCTGGGCGCGATCCGCTCGTTTGCCAGTGCCATCAGCGTCTTTGCCTCGGCACTTGGCCCGGTGACGATCGGCGTCCTCCTGGATGTCGGGATGATGATGGAAACAATCGGCCTATGCTTTGCCGCCTACTGCTTAGGCGCAACATTACTTTTGATCCCAGCACTCCGATCGCCAGCCTCACCGCTTCCGGCGGAGGTGATGTGACCACGTCATTTGATCAATGCGGCAATCAGCGTGAGTGGCGGGCAATCCTTATGCTTCTCGCCAAGGCTTCCTTCCAAGTCCGCCTCGTCGAGGTACAGTCGGGGCCCATAGACGGTCATGGCGACCATGGTTCCGCTCGAGCGTTAAACGCGCTAAAACGCAGCTCGATACTCAGGGCGGAAGGCGACCGGCGAAAAGGAAATGAACGTGGCTAAAGCGGACCATATTCTGGCAATTGATCAAGGAACCACCAGCTCCCGCGCGATGATTTTTGATCGCCAGGGTCGTCCCGTGGCCACCTCTCAGCGTGAGTTCGAGCAGCATTACCCGCAATCAGGCTGGGTTGAGCATGACGCCGATGTCATCTGGACCGATACGCTGGCCGTTGCCAAGGACGCCATCGCGAAAGCCGGTTTGAGTGCTGAGCAGATCAATGCGATCGGCATTACCAATCAGCGTGAGACCGTGGTGCTTTGGGATCGGGCGACAGGTGAGCCCGTGCATCGGGCGATCGTCTGGCAGGATCGGCGAACGGCTGACTTTTGCCAGCGTCTAAAAGCCGAGGGGCATGAGCCGCTGGTTCAGGCCCGCACCGGCCTGCTGCTCGATCCCTATTTCTCGGCGACCAAGCTCGCCTGGCTTCTGAACAAAGTTCCCGATGTGCGAAGCCGTGCTGCGAAGGGCGAGTTGGCCTTCGGCACGGTCGATAGCTTTCTACTCTGGCATCTGACCGGCGGCGCCGTGCATGCAACCGATGCGACGAATGCGTCTCGGACCATGCTGTTCGATATTCATCGTCAGGACTGGGACGACGATCTGCTCGCCATTTTGGACATTCCCCGCGCCATTCTGCCCGAGGTGAAGGATTGCAGCACGTTGTTCGGCACCACACCAGCCGACTTGTTTGGGGCTCCCTTGCCCGTGACCGGGATTGCCGGCGATCAGCAGGCAGCGACATTCGGTCAAGCCTGCTTTGCGCCTGGGATGTTGAAAAGCACCTATGGCACTGGCTGTTTTGCACTGCTCAATACCGGTGATCAGCCCATTACGTCGACCAACCGCCTGCTGACCACCACGGCCTATCGCCTGAACGGCAAGGTGACCTATGCGATTGAAGGCAGCATCTTCGTTGCCGGTGCGGCCGTGCAATGGCTCCGCGATGGGCTGAAACTGTTTGCCGATGCCCGCGAGACCGAGAGCCTTGTCAAAGCCACGACGACCACTAACGGGGTTTATCTGGTCCCCGCCTTTGTCGGTCTTGGGGCTCCTTATTGGGACCCTGATGCGCGTGGCGCTTTGCTTGGCCTGACGCGGGATAGCGGTATCGGTGAGGTGGTTCGGGCGACACTGGAATCGGTCGCTTATCAGACCAAGGACCTGATGAACGCTATGGACAGTGATATCGAGGGCGATGGTCGTCCGCGTGCAGTGAGGGTCGATGGCGGCATGGTCGCGAATGATTGGGTTTGTCAGTTCCTGGCCGATATGCTCGATCTTCCGGTAGAGCGACCGGAAATTACCGAAACGACGGCACTTGGCGCTGCCTATCTGGCCGGGCTCGAGACAGGACTCTATTCATCAACCGATTTCATCAGCGAGGCCTGGCATCGAGATCACTGTTTCGAGCCGGCGATGGCGGCGGGTGATCGAACGAAGCTCTATGACGGCTGGAAAGACGCTGTCAGGCGCATTCGAACGTCTTGAAGCGAGCTGTTGTTGACAGACAAGTCGGCGTCGTGAAGATGTTTCCAAGGTAATCAATCAACGAACAAGCGCTCGGCCCGTCGAACCTGGCTGGGCGGCCGAGAACCGGTGGAGTGTCCTTATGTCACGAGGTCGTTCCTTTCGCGGATCCCAAACGAGCCTAACCCGACGTCGTTTTGCCAGGAGGGCTTTGAGTGTCGCCACCGTCCTCCCGACGATGAGCCGCATGAGCTTTGCCCAAGCAAAACAGGTCAATATCTATAACTGGGATACCTATATCGGCGAGACCACGGTCGATGACTTCACTGCCGCGACCGGCAATGAGGTGCGCTACGACCTATTCGCCAGCAATGACGAATTGTTCGCCAAACTACGTGAGGGCAATCCCGGCTACGACGTCATCTTCCCGTCCAACGACTTTGTTGAACGTCTGATCGCGGCGGATCGGTTAGCGCCCCTCGATCACAGCAAGATCCCCAATATGGCCAATATCGATCCGGCTTTCACCGATCCCGGCTTCGATCCGGGCCGAACCCATTCCATCCCCTACTTCTGGGGCACGATCGGCGTTGGCTATCGTCCGTCAGCGACCGAAGGCATGACGCCGAAGGCCTGGGCGGATCTTTTCAATGACCAGTATTCAGGCCGCATATCGCTCTTGAACGACAGCGACGTGATTGAGGTCGCGCTTAAGTATCTGGGTCTTTCACTGAACTCCAAGGACCCGAAAGAAATCGATGTGGCCGCTGAGGCTCTGATCAAGGCGAAGCCCCACATCAAGACCTTTGCTCCAGATACCGGCCCTTGCCGCCTTGGATCGCAAGCTCAGGGAGGAGATGCAGTTTGAGCTGGTCCGCTTGCAGCACGAGGTCGGCATCACCTTCATCATCGTGACCCATGACCAGGAAGAAGCGCTTTCCATGGCGGACCGGATCGCCGTCATGGATCAAGGGAAGTTGTTGCAGGTGGCCTCACCGGCCGATCTTTACGAGCGTCCCAATTGCCGGATGGTCGCTGATTTCATTGGTAAGATGAACTTTTTTCGGGCTAGGGTCATCGGCGCTGAAGGGGGACGTTTGCAGGTGGAGGCCGACGGGTTGGGCGAGCTTGAGATCGAGGGCGACGGTCAGGGCGCGGCGGATGCCGAGATTGGCGTTCGGCCGGAAAAGATCGAGCTTTCAGCAGCAGCGCCCGAGGATCAATGCCTAGCACTTCCCTGCCATGTCACCCAGCGCGCCTTCTTTGGTGACAAGAGCCATCTCTATGTCGAGACCGAGCAAGGCCATCGACTTATCTGCCAGCGCCCTCATCAGGCCGACAGTAGCTTCGATATCGGAAGTTTACACTACCTTGTGATCGACCCTGAAGACTACCTGCTCCTCAGATCCTAGTGGCGTGGCCACCTCATTTGACTTCGGCCGATGTGGCCTGGATACGGGGGTATATGGTCAAGTTTTTTTGAGGCCTTAAGTGGTGCTAGTCGGGAATAAAAGACCCGGCCGGAGCCGGGTCGAAATCAGGAAAGAAATTCAGGGAGGCACCTGGTTTCTTCGGGATAGAAAAGCTCTTCCTTGAAACTTTTTCGGTTCGGCAATCAAGTGCCGCTGATGGTGTGGCAGGCAAGCTTTAGAAGGAGGCCGTGAACGCGATGCGACTGCGTGCCACAGCTAGGATAAGAGCGCTTCACGCCAGATTAGTGACATGACCTTGCAACAAACTCAGATAGATCTCGTGGTGGTGGGCGGCGGTTTGACGGGGCTGGCATTGGCTTCCGCCACAGCCGGTGCCGGCGCCGATGTCTTGTTGATCGATCCGGTACCATGGCCGACGTCGACGGCAGCACCATTCGATGGACGGGTGACGGCGATCGCGCGGGCGTCGCGCTACTTCCTAGAAGGCATCGATGTCTGGCAGGCCATGGCCGATGACGCCACCGCGATTAACGACATCGAGGTCAGCGACGACGGGCTGTGTTCTGCTGTGCGCTACGACCACCGCGAGGTGGGGCAAGAACCCCTTGGCCATATCGTTGAGAACCGACGTATAAGAGCGGCCCTTGTTGCCCGTGCCAATGAGCTCTCCGGCAAATCGCTGACCCTCGCTATTCCAGATAAGGTTGCCGCGATCGAGCGGCATGATCGTGGTGTTTCGGTGACGCTGGAGACGGGGCGTGTGGTCCAAGCTCGTCTGGTGATCGGGGCCGATGGCCGCAACTCCTATTGCCGCAAGGAGGCAGGTATCGAGATGCTGCATTGGGCCTACGGGCAGACTGGCATCGTCGCCACGATCGCGCATCAAGAGCCCCATGACGGCCTCGCTGTCGAGCGCTTCTTCCCGAGCGGACCGCTGGCCATTTTGCCCATGACGGACAATCGATCATCGATTGTCTGGGCTGCCGAAGATGACCTCGCCGCTTCCCTCATTGCCCTGGATGACGAGAGCTTCATCGACGAACTGCAGGAGCGCTTCGATCCGCGCCTCGGTGCCATTTCCCTGGCAGGCGCGCGTTTCCATTACCCCTTATCCATGACCCAGTCGAAACGCTACACGGATCGCCGGCTCGCTTTGATCGGCGATGCCGCGCGAACCATCCATCCGATTGCTGGCCAAGGCTGGAACCTTGCTGTACGCGATGTCGCGGCACTGACCGAACTCACCGTGGATACGCTCCGTCTCGGTCTTGATCCCGGCGCTTCTTCGGTGCTGGAGCGCTATGAGCGTTGGCGCCGCTTCGACAGTCTTGCCCTCATCGCGATTACGGATGGCCTTAACCGCCTGTTTGCCAACGATTTTACGCCCGTTCGATTGGCCCGCGAACTCGGCCTTGGCCTGGTTCAACATACGCCGCCGCTGAAACGTTTCTTCATGCATCACGCCATGGGCCTAGTCGGCGACCTGCCAAGGCTGATGCGCGGCGAGGCGCTTTAACAAGTCTCGGTATTCCTCGAAAAACCGAGCTTTCCTGCGGGGCTCGGGTTCGTTTGGTTTTTTGATATAATCAGCATCGTGCGCCGATGTTGCGTAAATTTGGTCTGAAAATTTTGTACTCTTGCGATATTTTCGAGGCGGACATTGCAGTGGAGTGGGCTGGTTTCGTAAGGTGAGAAAATGTTCTGGTAGAGCCTTCCCGGTGCAGGCTTGATGGTGCATTTCCGTCTGGAAGAGGGAGGCTTGAACCCATTTTCGGAGGGTCAATTTATTGTTGCAACCCTGTATGGGAGAGCCATTTCGCCGATCCCAAAGGAACCGCTGACCGATGGTCCATTTCGAGCCGAGAGATCCTGATTTTCGTGACCGCGTGGGCGCGAGTTTTGCCCGTCAGCAGGCGATGCACACGCTCGGCATTCGGATCAAGACACTGGCTGCCGGGGCGATCGAGCTTGAGATGCCGTTCGCCGATGCGTTGACTCAGCAGCACGGCTTTATCCATGCAGGGATCATGACGACCGCCCTCGATAGCGCTTGCGGCTACGCTGCTTTTTCCTTGATGGGGAAAGAAGCCGAGGTCCTGACCGTCGAATTCAAGACCAATCTGCTCGCCCCCGCATCCGGCGATCTTTTTTCGTTTCGCGGCGAGGTCGTGAAGTCAGGACGCACGCTGACCGTCTGCGAAGCCAAAGCTTTTGCGATCACTGGTGAAACTGAAAAGCTGGTGGCAACCATGACAGGCACCTTGATGGCCATCCAAGCGCGACCGGATGTTTTATGACCTGGTCGTTGGCCGCTAACTTGACCTTTTGACCTCGAGCGACCCTCGCCAGAACACAGTTCACACCTTCACCCATTGCTGAATGGCTTCATGCCACGATGGTCGGCACATGTAGCCATGACAATTTACGCCAAATCCCCCATCCTTCTTCCCATGTCTTAAAAGGCGAGGGAAAATGAGATGAGCATCCCGACCGAACCGATTGGCAGCGTACCGCGTCCGGCATATTTGATGGATGCGATGAAGGCTCATGGCAATGGAGGCCTTGATGCCGACAGCTTGGCGACCGTTGTCGATCGAGCGGTCAAGGAAACGGTGTTGGAGATGGAGGCAACCGGGTCACCGGTCATCACCGATGGTGAGCAGTCCAAACCGAGCTTTGCAACTTATCCGATCAGTGGCCTTACGAGCCTAGCGCCTGATGGCGTTGTCATTCCTTTCGAAGACGGTCACACTCGCCAGCTGCCTCGTCTGACGGCAGGACCTTTCCGCTACACCACCTATTCCGGCCAATTTACGTCCCAGGCCAAGTGCCATACGACGATGCCGGTGAAGCAAGCGGTCATTGCTCCATCTGCGATTAGCCTTCTCTACCCGGAGAACGGGATCGAGGGTTATGACCAAGCAACGTTCCTTGCTGATCTCACCTCGGAATGCGTCAAGGATATCCGATCGGCATTCGACGCCGGTGCCGATAGCGTGCAAATCGATTTCACCGAGGGCCGCCTTGCCTGCAAGCTTGACCCGTCGCGTGGTCTGCTTCGCCAGTTCGTCATGCTCAACAATGGCGTTCTCGATCACTTTTCCGACCTCGAGCGCGCGAAAATAGGCATTCACACCTGTCCAGGTGGAGATCACAACTCCACCCATTCCGCGGATGTCGACTACGCGGATCTGCTGCCCGATCTGTTTGCCACGAAAGCCGGCCGTTTCTTCATTCAGATGGCAAGCGAGAGGGACCGTCCGCATGTCCTTGATATCATTGCGCGTGAGCGCCGGCCGGATCAGATGATCTTCATCGGGGTGATCGATCCGATTAGTGAAATGGTCGAAACCGCCGAAACGGTTCGTGACCGCACCCTAGAAGCCATTGAGGTACTAGGACCAGATCTCCTGGGCACGACCGATGATTGCGGCTTTTCACCCTTTGGCGACGATATGTCGATGGCCCGGGAAACTGCGTTTGCCAAAATCAAGGCACGTGTGGAAGGAACACGGTTGGCGGAGATCGGGTCTGGCCAGGGTTAGCTCAAATTCCATTACCGAGAACGAAGTTCTCACGACGTTTGTCCGCTTCCAGCCTGGAATTTGCCATATCAACCTCCACCAGCGCCAGAAATCAATGCCGCGGCGCGTCGCCGCTAGGAGACCCAGGCTATGCGGAGGAGGTTGGTGGCACCAGGGGTGCCAAACGGCATGCCGGCAGTGATGACGAGGCTGGAGCCTGGGCGGGCGAGGCCGGTTTGCAGGGCGGCTTTGCAGGCCTGCTCGATCATCTCGTCGATGTCCTGAGCATCAGCGCAGATCATCGGATAGAGCCCCCAGAGGAGGGCGTAGCGCCTTGCGGTGCTTTCTCGTGTTATCAGGCCAAGAATGGGTCGGTCAGGGCGCTCGCGGGCTGCTCGAAGAGCTGTTGAACCTGTGGTGGTGTAAGTGACGATTGCGGCCGCGCGCATGGTGGTCGCGACGCCGCTTGCCGCCAGCATGATGGCATCGGCCGTGGTGCGCTCGGCTTCGGCGTGATAGGCGTCGAGATAGGTGCGGTAGAGTTGGCCGTTTTCGACTTTGTTGATGATGCGGTCCATCATGGAGACGGCTTCGACCGGGTATTGCCCGGCGGCGGTCTCGGCTGAGAGCATTACGGCATCGGCGCCGTCATAGACGGCGGTTGCGACATCCGAGGCTTCGGCGCGGGTGGGGGCTGGGCTGCTGATCATGCTTTCCAGCATCTGCGTTGCGACCACCACGGGCTTGCCGGCATCGCGGCAGGCACGGATCATGCGTTTTTGCAGGCCCGGCACATCTTCAGGCGGCATTTCCACGCCGAGATCGCCGCGGGCGACCATGACGCCGTCGGCCATTTCGATGATCTGGTCCAGATGGTTGATGGCGGCGGGTTTCTCGATCTTCACCATGATCGCGGCACGGCCGGCAATCAGGCGCCTGGCCTCGGCGACGTCTTCGGGGCGTTGAACGAAGGAGAGAGCGACCCAATCAGCGCCGAGATCGAGGCCATATTGCAGATCGCGGCGATCCTTGTCGGTGAGCGCTGAGAGGGGAAGGACGGCGTTCGGGACATTGACACCCTTGCTGTTGGATAGCGGGCCGCCGGCCACCACGCGGGTCTCGGCGAAATTCTTTCCGACTTTCTCGACGGCCAAGCGGATCTTGCCATCGTCGAGTAGGAGTTCGGTGCCCTCGCTGATCGCCTTGAAGATTTCGTGATGGGGCAGCGTGACGCGATCGCTGTCGCCGAGCTTGTCCTCCATATCGAGGCGGAAAGCCTTGCCTGCTTCGAGCTCGATTTTGTCGTTCTCGAAACGGCCGACCCGGAGTTTCGGGCCTTGCAGATCCATGACGATGCTGATCGGCCGATCCACGTCGGCCTCGATCGCACGCACGATGTCATAGCGCTCTCGATGGTCTTCATGGGTGCCATGGGAAAAATTGAAGCGGAATGCGTCGACGCCGGCGTCAAACAGCGCTTTGATCTGCTCTGCCGTCGAACTCGACGGGCCGAGGGTCGCCAGGATTTTTGCGGAACGCCTTTGGCGCATAGAGATACCTTGAGAAGGACGACAACATCAGGATGACATGCCTCAATAGCGCAGTTATAGCAATTGCTTGGACGGGGCAACGTTTAGGTTGTTGTCTGTGACGCAACATCGCGAATCTGTGAGCACGATGCCTAGATCTTAGGCAGGTGAGGTGCGGTTTTTCCGCCGTTTCATCAGGTGCCGTATGCCCGATCCGATGCTGGAGCAAAGTGTCCAGAAAGCACAGTTTTCTCAAGCCCCTTGGGGGCAATGCCAACGTCGATCGCCTGTTGCATCAGCGTATCTAGCTAAATCGCCTATTGACGATCACGACCGCTAAAAAAATGCGCCAGCCGGTGCGAGGCTTGTCCTCGCTGGTGCTCCATAAAAAAACGCCCGCCGCTTTTCAGCGACGGACGTTTGAAGGCTGTTGTCGGGTGACGACAGGATCAGGACGCTGCCATCGGCTGCTGATAGGGCAGGTTGGCAACGAGGGGTTCGGCATGGTGGCCATCGCCATGATGCTTCGGCTTTTCGACCACCTGGATTTCGCCATTCCCGATCACGACCCGATGACCGTCGAAGGTGGTCAGGGATACGTTGAACGGATCCTTCGGGTACATGATCGATTGCTCCTGAAGGATGCCGATGGCGATCTCCTCGCCCATGCGCAGGCTGTCGATATAGTCGCTGTAGTAATGAACGCCCGCCATGTTGCGGCCGATGGAGATGTTGGCGGCAAGCTTATTGAGCTCGTCGCCGAGGCGAAGGAAGCCAAACATATTGCCCTTGTCGTCGAGGGACGCCCCGACGCTGTCCGGCACGAAGGCAACCGGTGAGTACCCACCGCCGCTGCTGGTGATCTCGCTCGCCGTGACGACATTGACCGCACCATCGCCTGCGGGCCTGTTGACTCGTGCAAGGCAGGCATCCTCGTCGAAGAACGCTTTCAGTATGGTGACACAAGCGCCTGCGACCGTAGCGTGACCGGCGCCGTAGGCGGGATGCATGGGCGAACCCTCGGGGAAAGCCATCGGCAGTAGAGGCAAGTTGTCGATTCCCGCGATGTCCGGTTGCGGGGCGGTGTAGCTTGTCGGACGCGCCTGGTTCTGCTGTTGAACGAGAGTTTTGATGAGATCGATCAGATTGCTGCCGCCGAGCGTCGTATCAAGCTTTTCCCAAAGCAAGCCGACATGATCGTTGGCATCGCCGCTCGGCAGCGCGTTTTCGCTGCGTGCGGCGATCAGACCGGCAAGCGCTTCCGGGCGAAGGCGCATATGCGAATTGAATTTCTGGAAGCGTACGGCCTTCAACCCACGGGTCGCGACTTCGGTCATGAGAGAGAGGATCTGTGGACCGCCGAAGAGGGCAAACCCTTCTGTGTGGCGTGTTTTGGCAAGCAGATGGCGAAAGTTGGGGTCGACGGGGGCGCCGACATTCAAAAGCCAGAGGCAGGCATTGAGATAAGCCTCATAGAGGGCGTCGAAATGGACGTAAGTAGCAAGATCGCGGGGCGTCGTGATGAAACGGAATTGTTGATCTGGGTCTCCTGCAGCCGGGGGGCCAACATATTCTTGTGTGAGATCCCGAACATTCGCGCCATTTTGTACGTCGATCCATTCATTCCAACGGGTCATGTAATCCCGCTCAGGCGTCGCGGTGCGCACGCGCATGTCGATGGTGATCGAACCATATTGTAGAAAGCCGTTGGCGGTATTGTAACGCTTGCCGAGATGTTCGCTGCCCATCAGCATAAACTGGCTGAGATAGGGGCCTTTGCGGTCGCCTGGAGTATGGCCGCGGAAGATGTTTTGCCGCGAGAGCTTTTCGTCCTTCTTGGCAAAGCGCCGTCGTGGGTGGTGTGGGCCATTTTCCTTGTAGAAATCGAGCTCTCTTAAATGTTTGACAGCTTTGTTGACTTTGCTGCCAACCGTAGTGCGGTCGCTGACCGACTTCTCGTCGAAGGCTTCAAAGGGCACATCGCGCAGCCAGGCTAGCCAGTAGACCTCGGCCATTTCTGCGACGAGCTCAGGATTGGCAACGATAGTGTGGGTTGGCTTCTTATGGTCATGCTCGTGATCGTGAAGAGGAACATTCTCCACAACGATCGGCGGTGCGGGCGGCATGGTGACGGCTTGGCAATCGGGCCCCTCTAAATCATAGACAAAGCCAGCGGTCGGGGCCTCCCAACGGCGATGCTGGTTGCCGTCGGGCTCTATCGCGAGATCGATCCGCTTGCTGGTTGGATCGACCATGTTGAAATGCCGCCATTTCAGTTTGTCGTCATCTGCTGGATCCCGATCGCCTAGCGGGACATTCAAATCGAACTCCTGAGCATAACCCGAATCGATCGCGGTGCGCAGGCGGACGGGGTCGAGGTCGTCTTTCACCAGGCCAGTTGCCGGATCGTGGGGTAGGCCTTTGGTGAAGCTCATGAACGACTTGGAGTCGCGGTAAGCGCGTTCTTCGCCGTTGGCGACGTGGACGGGATGCTGCCGGTCGTGGGCGATTTGCGCCGCTGTTTCACGATGTCGCTGGGCGTCGGTCTTGCGCATGCGGATGTCTCCGGAATAGGGATCGAAAAATGGCCTGGGCATGAATGGCTTGCTGCCCATGTTCAGCACAAAAAGTCGTTGTGCCGCCTCGTCTATAACAAGGAAGACCGGCGATCCTTTGTGAAGTATTTCACATCCGACGACAAAAGATGGGTGACCTTCGGCGAAGACCGTTTGCGAGCCGCTCTCCTGGCTACTTCAGGTCCTCGAAGGCGACGCCGCTGGTGAGGGTGTCGAGAGCGTCGCGCATCGTGTCGATCCCGGTTTGGGGGGCAACACCGATGAAGCCCGCGATCACACCGGTATCGCTGACGATCGCCCTGCCTTCGCCACCAAAGGGTTCGGGTGCACCAAAGACATTGTAGTCGATGGTGAACCCATCGCCTTCCGTGCGCGGCGCACCAATCGGCTTTAAGGTGATGCCGTTGCCGAGGGGAAGTGGTTGCGAGAGGGAGCCTTGTGCTTCCTTGACGGAACCGGGTTCGGCTGTTGCGAAGACGAAGGTCTTGTTATCAGGTGTCATGGCAAAGAAGGTGCCGCCCGGCGGCAGCAGGCCGCTCCATCCCTCTGGCACGGTGAATTCAAGGCCATAAGCCTTGGCCTCGATCAGCGTGTTGCCTGTATAAGTCTTGCCAATTTCCAATTCCACCGCACCAACAGTGCTAGCGGCACCTGCTAAACTTAGGAGGGCTAGTGATGCGAGCGTGCAGGTGAGCCGGTTTCGTTGTTTGGTGGCGATCATGGTGTCATGTCCCTGAATGTCTATTCGTTGCAGCTAGAAATAGCCGGCTTTATCCTGAGAAGAAAGCTCCCAGCAGCCCAAGAATGCCCGGGCCTCAACAGGGTACGACCGCAAACCAACTAGCCAGCCTCTAACCTAAGTTCCGCCCTGGGCGGCTCGGCCAATGGCTTGTTGTTGGGCTGATAGGAGGATGTGGCCTGGGGTTTGGGCTAGGCGTTCAGCCATGGGGTCGATGATGCCGGTTCGGTGCCCGGCAAGGGTTTCGAGGATGGCGAGGGTGCAAAAGGGGGCGTGAGTCGGGGCGTAGCCACCTTCATGGCAGGCGACCAGGCGGCCTTGGCAGAGATCGGCGGCGGCGGTCATAAGGTGTTCAGTCATCGTGCGAAATGTTTCGGCGGAGCAAAGCATACGGCCTAGTGGATCACGGGCGGAGGCGTCGACGCCTGAGGCGATCATGATCAGTTCGGGCTTGAAGGCATTGAGGGCTGGGACGACGACCTGCTCGATCGTGGCGACATAGGCGCCGTGACCGCTGCCGGGTGGCAAGGGTATATTAATGTTGGCGCCTTTTCCTGCGCCGTCGCCGACCGCCTCGATCTGGCCGCGATCGATCGGGTAGTTCTGGTCCTGGTGGACCGACATGGTCAGGACGGTTGGGTCAGCGTAGAAGGCGTCCTCGGTGCCATTGCCGTGATGGACGTCCCAATCGATGATCGCGAGGCGGTTGATGCCATGGTTTAACTTGGCATGGTGTGCTGCAAGGGCTGTATTGCCGAAGACGCAAAAGCCGCGGCCTTGGGCGGATTCGGCGTGGTGACCGGCTGGACGCACCAGGGCATAGGCGTTGTCGACCCGGCCTTCGAGGACGGCATCGATGGCGACCAGGCAGCCGCCTGCGGCAAGAGCTGCGATCTCATAGCCACCTTCACCGATCGACACACTCTCACCCACCGACCCACCGGTGCCGGCGGCACTTACTTGTTTGACCCGCTCGATATGAGAGGCTGTGTGAAGGCGTAAGAGTTCGTCTTCGGTGGCGAGACGCGGTTTCAATGACGTCAGGTGCTCGGCGAGGCCACTGGTTTGGACTAGGCTGTAGATCCGCCGTTTGGTCTCTGGCGTATCGGGGCCCGGGAACGGTTCGGTATCGAGGCCAAGCGGCATCAGGCCTTGTTGATGCCAGGCATAGCGTTCGTCCCAAACAAAACCCGTAGTCATCGTTGCTGCCTCCTCGTCGTCAGGTTATGAACATGCCGCAAGGATGAGATCAACCCGCTCTGCAACCCTTGTCTTTGGCAGAATGTGGATGTCGTAGCCGAGTGAAGGATAGACCCTGCAAAGCCTGTCATATTCCTCGAGCGTATCGGCGAAGTCATGCCTGCGTTCACGATCTCTCACGTAGATTTCAGGCCAGGGCGGCGTGATGAAAACGTTTTGGTGGTAGGGGTGACGTCGAGCAAGCCGATCGAGAAAGGGCTTGTTGGTCAGTTCCTGGAGTGCGCTTGCCGCATCGATTAGTCCGCGATCGAAGAAAACCAGGCCGGAATGCCTTGCTGCTCTTTCGCGATCGGCAAGCGATAGGCGAATAGCCTGGCGTGCAAAGGCTGCTGGATCGAGCCAGGGCAGGGCCGATCCGTCGTTGGCCAGTTCGGACGCTACAATGCGTCGGCCTGGTTCCTCGACTACGCGGTGTCCATGCTGCTTCAAGGCTTCGAGCGTTGTGGATTTTCCGCCGCCTGAACATCCGGAAATGACCACGAAATTGTCGACCATGCAGAAAAAAACCTCAGAGTGCTGGCTCCAGCCTGCAGTTCACCATCAGTTCGGCCACCACGGCATAGTCAGGCAGGGTCATGACTGTGGCGATGGCCTCGGCAAGGTCGGCGGGATCGATCATTTCCTCGCGTGGGACCTTGGACCAGCTCACCATATCGGTCGCCACCAGGCCTGGGCAGACGGCGGTCGCGCGCACGCCATGATCCCAGCCCGCGCGGCGGGTTGCGTGGTGAAGGGCGAGGGCGGCATGTTTGCTCATGGCATAGCCGGCACTGTCATCGCTTGGCACACGCTTGCCGGCTAGCGAGACGAGGTTGACGATGCGCCCATGTCCGGCCACTTTCAGATGGGGCAAGGCGAGCTGGATCAGCTTCAGCGGGCCTTTGACATTAACCGCCCAGAGGCGATCGAAATCCGCCTCCTCGCCGTCCTCGATCCGCGCTGTGATATAGACCCCGGCATTGTTCACCAGCCCATCAAGTTTTCCGTATTTGTCGAGTGTCGACTGCATCCACGCTGTCGCGGTTTCAGGGCGTTCGGCGTCGTAGGTGTGGATGAGGACATCGTCATCTACGAAGTCTGCGACGGTGTCAGGCTTTCGGGCACCGAGGCTGAGCTTGTAGCCCTTGCTCTTTAGACACGTTGCGATGGCGCGTCCAATCCCTCGGTTCGCCCCGGACACCATTACCACCCGCCCTGCGGCTTCAAGCATCATCAGTCTCCTCGAAGGTCAACGCTGCCGCGCGTCTGGGGCCGGTGTGAAGGCCAAGCCGCCGAAGGTTTGTTCGGTGGGTTGGATTTCAATCATGTTGACGTTCATACGCCAGGGCGCATCGAGGGCGAAGATGATCGCATCCGCAATGTCCTCGGCTTCCAGTTCTTCGATGCCCGTTTTTTGGATCGCTGCTGCCTTTTCCGAATCGTTGATAGCGACATCAAAAATCTCGGTTTTTACCCGGCCCGGGCAGATTTCCGTGGTGCGCACGCCGGAGCCTTGAAGTTCGATGCGAAGGTTCTGGTTCACGAGATGGACCGCACCCTTGCTCGCTCCATAGATCACCGAATTAATCGGGTAGAGCCCCGCAACCGACCCAATATTGACCACATGACCGCACTTTCGCTGTACCATGCCCGGGACGACCGCGCGCAGGACATGAACCAGGGCCTGTACATTGGTGCCAAGGGTTATGTCGATGTCGTCAGGTGATGCATTCAAGAGGCCATCAAAACCGCGGACGGTACCAGCATTCCCGACAAGAATATCGGCGTCGAGGGTTGAAAGCTGATCATGGATCGCATCGTGGTCGCGAAGATCGAGGGCGATCGGCATGCAGCCTGTCTCATCGGCGAGCGCTTTTAGCCGCTCCTCGCGGCGGGCAAGGGCCAGGACCTTGATGCCCTGCTTGGCGAGGGCTCGCACCGTGGCGGCACCGATGCCGCTCGAAGCGCCTGTTACTAGGGCTGTCTTATAGTCGCTGAGCGGCATGAAGATCTCCTTTGCGCGTCCCTGACGTCAGCTGAAGCTGACGTCAGGTTAGCGCAAAAGGAGACGCCTTGCGACGGGTTGGCGAGAGGGATTTGATCCCGAATCTGGTCCGAGATAGATCGATCGAAACCCCGGCATGAACAGGGCGCTTAGATAATCCCCTCGACGACCTTTTCTCCAAAGGCCTCGACTGCAGCGTCGAAGGTGTAGGATTGCGTCCAGATGGAGAAGATGCTTTGCACCGCCGAGTCACCTCTGGCGGTGAATGAGGTCACTTCCAAGCCATTGCTGTTGTCGATCACTTTCACATTGGCGGCAATGGAATGCGCGCCGGCGAAGGCCCCGAGCCATCGCTGCGCCGATGGCGCAACCACATCGACTTCCGAAAGCTGAACCTCCATCTGGTAGTCGGAGGAACCGTTGTCGCTTACCACGCTTGCAAAATTGCTATCCTCCTCTAGCTTCTTGAAAAGGAGGTCTTTGGTGGCGTCGATGCCCAGATCGACATCGACGTCGCTGCCAGCTTCGGCAAGGGCGAAGACGTCAAATGAGACCGTGGAGTTTGGCCTGATTGGCTCGCTTTTTGACTGTGCCATGTCTAGCTCGCCGGAGGCACTACAGGCGCCAACGACGAACAATAAGGCGATGGGAGCTAGGGATTTCAGTTTCATGGCTTTGTCTCTCGTTTGGGGAACGTTGACAGTAATCTCAACCGTCGTTTGAGGTCGCGATTGTTGGCATGCGGATCGCAGATGTTTCTCTCAGAGCCTCGACAATGCTCTCGGCGGCGGCGTCGAGCATCGCTTCAATACCGACAGCGCCGTATTCGCCGTAGACGGTCTTAGATGCAGACTGCGCCGTGATGTCATAGGCACCCGCTGCTTCGCTGGTCGCCCGGTTCACCAGTTCGACCTTCGCGGTCATGGTGTTGAGACCGCCATTACGCTCGGCATCCAGCGATGGGTCGCTACTTGGAGCGTTGTGCTTGAATTCCGTAAGCGCCACGGTCATGCCGTAAGCTGCCTCGTCGTCAGGGCCCACTACCTGATGAACGATCCTGCTGTCGATCAATGCGGCCCGGATTTCGTCGCTCAGATACGCGGCTGCGTCGTCGGGTTGGTGTGCCCATGAAACAGACGGCTCATCGGCCTCACTCACGACACGCAGAGAAATAGTGCTATCCGAGCCCAATTGAGTGGCGACAGGCTGTTGCATTGAAATATTAGCACTTGGCGGTGGAATAGAACATGCACTCAAAGCAATAAAAAAGAAGACAACTAGCAGTGAATAGCGAATCATAACACTATTTTTCCTTCTCATGTTCTACATAAAAGCTTTTGATGCTAAGTTTTTTAGTTATAAACGAAGAACCAATTATCATATCGGTATTTTGATATCAATTGTCATTTTCTTTTGTTGTCGATAAGGTGTGTTTATTTTTGATTGATTAGTGTCTCTTTTAAATTTTTTGTTTGCTGCAAAAATCTTCTTTTGATTGATATCGAGCGTAGGTATCAGGTTTGGGTTGCCAGTGCTCAAGGAAACCAGCTCGTTTTGGCGCTATGTCAGAAAATACCACTGGCCGAGACTTGAGAACGACGCCTATACGCTCTCACTTTTGGTGAGACGATCTGCCGATCAGCGAGGGGAGGCGCTNNTGGGGTCGTGGTGACACTTTCCCGGTCACTGTTTTTTCTGTCGTTAACGAGACACGAACGCGCTCGGACTTAAACTGCGTGACCTGGCCCATGCGATCATGGCAATCCGAGCCAAGCCCCTTTTTTCTGGCGGGTGGGCGGATTCCCAGGATCGCATGGACCAAGCACCAATGTGTAATGATCGCTGGTTAAGGTTTCGTTAGCTCTGGACAGAAAAACGTTTGAACTATGGACACCACACCACAGGACCGACCATCGAGAGCGTTTTTCGATCGAACGACATCCTCACCAGCCCACTCCTCCACAGGACCTCTTTTGGTCAAACGACGCTCGGCTTGGATGCCAAGGTGGCTTGATCAGCGTCTTGGAAAATTGATGGCCTTGATCAGTGATTCGATTTCGGTACTGGCCAGGTCTTTTGATGCATTGCAGACATAGCCGACGAGCAACATGCTGTTGCCGTTAGCGGCCGTGTTCCCTTTATTGCCCCAGCCATGGAGAAAGCAGGTGCAGCCGCTGCCGGCAGCGGAAAACTTCCGGTACTGAAACTGACCGAATGTCGTTTCGACTGTATCGCCGTCGCGCCATGATGGCAGGTCTATCGGCGTTGCGTTTTCGTCTTTAGGCGGCCTGAAAAACGTACTTTCGCACCATTGGATCACATCTTGCTCGCCATCGATATTGCCGATGTATTCTGTGGTGCCGGCAACAAGGACCATGAGACGCGCGATGCCGTCCTTCGTCTGATAGGCGGCAGAGTGACCTGCTTGGCCGGTAAAATTGTCCCTGAAGATTCTAAAATCGCTTGCTGCATCAGCGAATCTTGGATGGTCCAGCAGGACAATCGATTCCGTCCTATCGACCTGTTCCGGACTGGTTGCGCAGGCGGCCAAGCCAATGGCGACGAGCCCCAGGACCACTGCTCGATATGTCGACCTTCCGGCCATTGATCACTCCGAGGTGTTTTCTACAGCATGGCTCGGATGGTTTATGTCAGCGTCAGCTGCGCAAGCTGTGAGACACATTTTTCTGCCGATGCCTGGGATAAACTGCGATCTACGTCACAATCATTGAAAAACGGCGTTGGTGGTCGGGCAAAGCGTCTGTGGCTTGTCGCAGGTCAGGCGAAGGGATTGCCTGAACCGTTCGATTTGGCTTTGACACCGAACATCTGGACAAGGTCGGTGGGGAAGGGGAAGACGATAGTGGAGCTGCGCTCATTGGCGATTGTGGTGAGGGTCGAAAGATAGCGGAGCTGCATGGCTTCCGGGCTTTCAGACAAGATTCTTGCGGCATCGAGGAAGGCTTCGGCTGCTTGTTTTTCGCCCTCCGCTTCGATCACCTTGGCGCGCCTGACGCGTTCAGCTTCAGCCTGGCGAGAGATATGGCGGATCATCTGTTTGTCGACGTCCACCTCCTTGATCTCGACATTGGACACCTTGATGCCCCAGCTCTCAGTCTTGACCTCGAGCACGCGCTGGATCTCGACGCTTAAGCGTTCGGGGTCCGAAAGTTCGTCGAGTTCATGGGTGCCGACCGAGGCGCGAAGGGTCGATTGCGCCATTTCCCGGGTCGAGGCNNTAGACGACGCCGTTCACCTTCACCAGAACGTTGTCCTTGGTGATGATGTCTTGGGGCAGAATGTCGACCACCTTTTCCCGCGTATCGACCCGCTGCATCTGTTGGATGACCGGAAGAATGAAGCGTAGGCCTGGGCGGCGAATGCCGGAAAAGCGGCCAAGCGTGAGCACGACGCCGCGTTCATATTCCTGAATGATCACCACCGAGGCTGCGGCGAGGGCTGCCAGAAGAATGCCGAAAAAGACCAGGACGATCAGCAATTGCACGCCAAAACTCATGACACGGTATCCTCACTGTCGGGCTCGACATCGACGGTTAATCCATCGATCGCGGTGACCCGGACTTTTTGACCACGGGAAAGCGCCGTGTCGCTGCGTGCCGCCCAGCTAGTGCCGCGCATGCGTACGCGACCCGCATCGTCTTCCCAGGAAATGACTGTCGCCTCAGCGTTCAGCATTTCCTCAGGCCCACTGAGGACAGGGAGGGAATGTAGGCGGCGAAGCCAGATCAGGAACATCATCAGCAAGCTCGATGAGATCACCGAGAGCATGCCGATGAGCGATCTTGACACACCATAGCCCGGAACGCCGGTCTCGATGAGAAAAATCGAGCCGAGGGCGAAGGCAACGATACCGCTAAATCCGATCAATCCGAAGCTTGGCAGGGTCAATTCGACGATCATCAAGACGAGACCAAGAACGATGATGCCGAGGCCGACTAAGCTCACCGGCAAAAGCTGAAATGCATAGAGTGCCAGAAGTAGGGAGGTAATGCCGACGATGCCCGGAAGGAACAAGCCGGGCATGGAGACCTCGATCAGGATCCCCGAAATCGCGATCAGCAACAAGACATAGGCCACTGTCGGGTCGGTGATGATGGCGAGAAATCGGGTATGCCAGTTCGGCAGGAGTTCGATGATCTCGCGCGATGTCATATCAAGGGTCTGCGTCTCATCCTGGATCACCACCTCGCGCCCGTTTAGCTTGGCGAGGAGCTGGGGGAGGTCGTTGGCGATGAGATCGATCACGCCGAGCTTGAGGGCGTCGCCCGCCGGCAGGCTGGCAGCCTCTCTGACCGCGCGTTCGGCCCAATCGGCATTGCGCCCGCGCAGTTCGGCCAGGCTTTTGATATAGGCGACCGCATCGTTCACGATTTTGTCTTCGATGCTCGGCGTCTCGCCTTCTTCATCGTCCCCGCTCTCAGCATCCGGATCGCTGTCCGCGTCCGGGTCGCCCAGCCTGATCGGTGTGGCGGCGCCAAGATTGGTGCCGGGCGCCATGGCCGCGATATGGGTTGCGTAGAGCATATAGGTGCCGGCACTGGCGGCGCGGGCACCGCTTGGGCCGACAAAGCCGATCACCGGCACGGGTGATGCCAGAATCTCTTTGATCACCGCGCGCATCGAAGTCACCAGGCCACCTGGCGTATCCAGGCGGAGCACGACCACATCGATGCCCTGGGCGCGCACATCCTCAAAGCTACGTTTGATGTGGCTGCTGGTCGCGGGACCGATCGGTCCCTCTATATCGATGACAGCAACTTTGCTTGCCGCCATGGCCTGCAGGTTCGGTAAAAGAGAGGCGATAAGAAAGGCAATGAACGCGACGACGCGCAGCCCGCTGGCTCTTTTTCCTGCATCACTCGGCGTGCCGGAAAGAACCCTGCTCAATCGTTTGAGGCTCAGCCCCGCAAAACAACCCGGCGCCATCGCGTCATCGGTCGCTGGAAAGAACTCATGCTAATTTGCCGTGGCAATGTTTGTACTTCTTACCGGAACCGCAGGGACAAGCCGCGTTCCTTGGCACTTTTGCCTGTCTGGCCTGGCCGCCTTCTTGGGACGACGAACCGCTGCCGCGCGAGGTACTAACGGGGATACCATCGGTTCCGGTAGCTGCTAAAGGCTGCTCCTCCTGCCGCTTGGCAGCCGCCTGCTGCATTTGCGCCTGGAGCTGGGTGCGCATCATTTCCTGCTGCTCGAAGATCTGATCCAGATGGGAAATGCTGCGTGTCACGGTCTGGCGGAGATTGGTCAACAAACCGCCGAATAGACCGAAGGCTTCTTTCTTGTATTCGTTCAGCGGATCTTTTTGACCATAGCCTCGAAGATGAATGCCCTGACGCAGATGATCGAGCTGCATCAGATGGTCTTTCCAGAGCTGATCGAGAATGCTGAGCAAAAGCCCTTTTTCGGTATGGCGCACTCTTTCCTGACCGTAATTCGCCACCTTCTGCGCGATGCTGCGATCAGAGGCATCGATCAGGCGATCCTTGATCTCAACATCAGCAACACCTTCTTCCCTGGCCCAATCCTCGACCGGAACATCCAAAGCGAGCATGGTCTTGGTTTCGGTTGCCAGCCGCTCGATGTCCCATTCCTCGAGATAGGTTTTTTCCGGGATACATTCGGCGACCAGGTCCTCGATCACCTCGTGACGCATATCGCGCACTGTGTCGGCGACCTCGGTGGCGCCAATCAGATCGCGGCGCTGTTCGTA
Organism: Geminicoccales bacterium; assembly: GCA_050633905.1. Classification (GTDB taxonomy): domain Bacteria; phylum Pseudomonadota; class Alphaproteobacteria; order Geminicoccales; family Geminicoccaceae; genus JANQPX01. Next base: position 51,583 of record JBOEHJ010000052.1, on the reverse strand, counting down.
GATGACCTTCCGTTGGTCGTTCATCACGTCATCATACTTCAAGACGTTTTTGCGCATCTCGAAGTTGCGCGCCTCGACCTTTTGCTGGGCCTTCTCCAGTGCCTTGTTGATCCAGGGATGGATAATCGCTTCGTCTTCCTGGAGGCCGAGCTTCTTCAGCATGTTGTCCATGCGCTCTGAGCCGAAGATGCGCATCAGGTCATCTTCGAGGGAGAGGAAGAACTTGGAGCGTCCGGGGTCGCCCTGGCGGCCTGAGCGACCACGCAGCTGGTTGTCTACCCGTCGGCTCTCATGCCGCTCTGTGCCGAGAACATAGAGGCCGCCTGCTTCCAGAACCTTTTGCCGCTCAGCCTCGACTTCCTGCTCAATCCTTTGTGCTTCTTCAAGACGCTTTGCTTGGTCGGTCACATCGGCAAGCTCTTGCTCGATGCGCATTTCGGCATTACCGCCAAGCTGAATATCGGTGCCTCGGCCCGCCATATTGGTGGCGATGGTCACGGCACCCAGACGTCCTGCTTGGGCGACGATATAGGCCTCCTGTTCATGGTAGCGGGCGTTCAGTACCTGATGGGGAACATTTTTCGCCTTTAAAAGCGAGGCCAGATGCTCCGATTTCTCGATGCTGACAGTGCCGACCAGGACCGGTTGGCCATTTTCATGCGCTTCGCCAATCGAATTGACGATCGCCTTGTCCTTCTCAGGTGCTGTTCGATAGACCTCATCATCCTCATCCTGGCGGACCATGGTTTGATGGGTCGGCATTTCGATGACATCGAGCCCGTAGATCTCGGAGAATTCAGCAGCCTCGGTCGCCGCTGTGCCTGTCATGCCGGCAAGCTTGGGATAAAGACGGAAATAATTCTGGAAGGTGATCGAAGCGAGCGTCTGGCTCTCCGGCTGGATCGTGACCTTTTCCTTGGCTTCAAGCGCTTGATGCAGCCCTTCAGAATAGCGCCGGCCTTCCATCATGCGTCCAGTGAATTCGTCGACGATCACCACCTTGTCGTTCTTGATCAAATAATCGACGTCGCGCGTGAAAAGCTGATGAGCGCGAAGGGCCTGGTTGATGTGATGTACCAGGGTGACATTGGCGATGTCGTAGAGTTCGGGGTGTTTGAGCAGGCCACTTTCGGTCAGCCACTCCTGCATCTTCTCGCCGCCGCTTTCGCTAAGTGAGATCGCGCGCTGCTTCTCGTCCTTCTCGTAATCGTCCGGCTCAAGCTTTGGAATGAGGCCGTCGACCGCCTGATACAATTCCGAACTACCTTCGGCCTGGCCTGAGATGATCAGCGGCGTCCTAGCCTCATCGATCAGGATGCTGTCGACCTCATCGACGATCGCGAAATTGAAGTCGCGCTGCACCATGCTTTCGGCATCAAACTTCATGTTATCGCGCAGATAATCGAAGCCGAATTCGTTGTTGGTGCCATAGGTGATGTCGGCGGCGTAAGCGGCTTTGCGCTCAGGCTCAGAAAGATTGGGAATGATGCAGCCGACCGAAAGCCCGAGGAACTCGTAGATCTGTCCCATCCAGGCACTGTCGCGCCGGGCCAGGTAGTCATTCACCGTGACCACATGGACACCCTTGCCTTCGATGGCGTTCAAATAGACGCCAAGCGTGGCGGCAAGCGTTTTGCCCTCGCCGGTCTTCATCTCGGCGATCTGGCCTTTATGAAGGACCATGCCGCCGATCAGCTGCGTATCGAAAGGCCGTTGGCCAAGCATGCGCTTACTGGCCTCGCGCACGGTTGCGAAGGCGTCGTTCATGATGTCGTCAAGGCTCTCACCGGCCGCCAAACGCTCGCGCAACCAATCGGTTCGCGCACGCAGATCGGCGTCCGACAACGCCTCCATCTCCGGCTCGAGCGATGTGATCGCATCGACCCTGGATTTCATCGACTTTACAATACGGTCATTGGCCGAACCGAATAACCGCTTGGCAAGGGCGCCGATCATGGACGCATTGCCCTCCAAAACAGAGGAAAAAAAGCAAAATTCTACGTGGTGTCAGATAGGCAGTTTGAAGGTGAGTGTCAACGTGACATCACGGGCCTTTCATTGCCAAACGCTAGGAAGAACCCCAAATACGCCTAGCTTTGGGGTTCGCAGCGCTTGTGGGCCGCTTGGCTTTGTGTTTCTTATGGCCGCTAATTTCATCGACCTCTAATCGACCCTTAGGAGTTCTCTCATGATCGTCAAATCCATGACCGCCGCCATCGGGCTGGTGGCGCTGACCACGACGGCGTTTGCCCAGGAACAGGCGGGCGCGGATGATACCGTTGTCGCGACCATCAATGGCACCGAAATCTTTCGCACCGATGTCGAGTTTGCGGCCCAAGCCCTGCCCGAGCAAATGCGTCAGGTCCCGATGGAGCAGATCTACCCGATGCTTCTGGACCGGGTGATCGACTTCAAGCTCCTCGAAGTCGCGGCGGAAGACCAGAAACTTGGTGACGATCCCGAGATTCAGCCGGCACTCGCCCAGGCGCGCGCCAATGTGCTGCGGGATGCTATGCTGCGTAAAACCATCGACGCCAGAACCACCGACGAGGCTCTTCAAACCCAGTATGAAGCGTTGAAGGCCGGCGAAGGGTTTTCCTATGAGGAAGTCCATGCACGGCATATTCTGCTCGCCAGTGAGGAAGACGCTAAGGCGGTGATCACCGATCTTGAAGGCGGCGCTGACTTCGCCGAGCTTGCCAAAGAGAAATCGACCGGTCCGAGTGGTCCGCAAGGTGGTGATCTCGGCTATTTCAAGCAGGGTCAGATGGTGCCGGAATTTGGTGACGCAGCGTTCACCATGGAAATCGGCAGCACGTCTGCCGAGCCGGTCAAAACCCAATTCGGTTTCCACGTCATCAAAGTCGAGGACAAACGCAAGGTCGAGCCGACCTTCGAAGAGACCGAGCCGCAGATTCGCCAGGAGGTTGCGCGCACCGTTGTTACCGAACTGGTCGCCGAACTTCGCGAAGGCGCCGAGATCGAGCGCTTCAATATGGATGGTTCACCGTTCACCGGCGAGGAAGGCGTTGTCGAGGAAGGTGCCGAGGGCGAAGGTCAGACCAAGGATGGCAGCTGATCGCGTTGGTCAAGGCTGAGAGCTGACCATGGTTCTAGAACGTTCACCGCTAGCACCCGTCGACTTTCCGATGATTCCGGAAGTTCCGGGTGTTCGCCTCGCGGCTGGTGCGAGCGGTGTTCGTTATACCGGACGTGATGATCTGGCCCTGATCGAGTTCGTACCTGGCACGACCGCCGCCGGTGTGTTCACCAAATCCGCGGTGCCGGGGCATCCGATTGTCTGGTGCAAGAAGATTTTGCGCTATGGCAGAGCAAGGGGCCTCGTGGTCAATGCTGGTAATGCTAATGTGCTGACCGGCGCTCATGGCGATGCCACGGTGCGGATGGAGGCAGCAGCAGCAGCAGAATTGCTCGGTGCGGCGCCTGAGGAAATCTACGTTGCCTCCACCGGGGTTATCGGCGAGCCGCTGCCCGTGGAAAAGATCGTTGCGACCTTGCCCATGCTGAATGAGCAGCTCCAGGGCAAGAACTGGCGCGCTGTTGCCCATGCCATCTGCACGACGGACACCTTTCCGAAGGGTTCTGTCGCCAAGACCACCATCGGTGGCCGTTCGGTGACGATTGCCGGTATCGCCAAGGGCTCTGGCATGGTCCAGCCTGATATGGCGACCATGCTGGCCTATATCATGACCGATGCGGGCTTGCCTGCGCCGGTGCTCCAGACATTGGTGGAAGAAGCGAACGAGCTGGCGTTCCGCCGGATTACCGTCGATAGCGATACGTCCACTTCAGATATGCTGATGCTGTTCGCAACCGGCCAGGCGGGGCATCCGGCGCCTCTTAGTGCTGACGATGAGCTCCTTCGGGGTTTTCGCCGCACATTGATCGAAGTCGCGATCGATCTCGCCCAGCAGGTGGTCCGGGATGGCGAAGGGGCGACCAAGTTCATTCAGGTCCGTACCCAGGGCGCGGTCAATAACGAATCGGCCCGCATCATTGCCATGTCGATCGCTAATTCACCCCTGGTCAAGACCGCGATCGCCGGCGAGGACGCCAATTGGGGCCGCATCGCCATGGCTATCGGGAAGGCCTATCAGCCGATCGAAATCGGGGTGCTTTCCATTCGTGTCGGCGGGCATGAGGTTGCAAGGAAGGGCGCAAGGGTCATTAATTTGAATGAGGCGCCGATCAATGACCATCTCAAAGGCGCTGAAATCGTGATCGACGTCATCGTCGGCCGCGGCCCCGGCCGCGCGACCGTCTGGACCTCGGATCTCACCCATGGCTACATCACCATCAACGCCGATTATCGGTCATAGTGGCACAGGTGGCGCGGCCACCTCGTTTCCTTTGATGCGCCAGTGGCGGTTTAGTGTTTGAACCTGGAAGATGGACGCCGTGATACCAGAAAAAGACGAGGTCCAGTCACCGATGTCATCGCATGATATTGTGTTGGTGGCGGCTTGTGCTTTGGTGGATGCTGATCATCGGGTGCTTCTGGCGAGACGTCCTGAAGGCAAGAGCATGGCTGGGCTTTGGGAGTTTCCGGGTGGCAAGGTCGAGCCTTGCGAGACGCCTGAGGTTTGTCTGATCCGGGAGCTTCGGGAGGAGCTGGGGCTCGATATAGTGGAAAGCTGCCTTGCCCCACTTACCTTCGCCTCTCATGCTTATGAACACTTCCACCTCTTGATGCCGCTTTACGTCTGCCGCGTCTGGAACGGGATGCCTGTACCTAGAGAGGGCCAGGTCCTGAAATGGGTCCGCCCGAACGAAATGGCGACCTATGACATGCCGGCGGCGGATTTGCCGCTGGTGGCTTTCTTGCGGGATTATTTATAAGGCCGACGGCGAGGTCGGTCGGCGCTCTCCTGCCGAAGGAGAGGTCCATCAAGGCGAATAATCTTTCTGGAACTGTCATCTCCGGACGCTGCTATTGCGGTGCTACGATGATCCAGGTCGAAAAGGCGACAGATGCCGTCGCCTATTACCATTGCGCCGATTGCCGCCGCGTGACGGGAGCACCTGTTGCGGCATTCGCGGCTTTTGACGAGACAGCGGTGGCCTTCACGCCGAATGAGGGACGAAAGGTGATGGCCAGTCCTGGCGTCACCCGGATCTTCTGTGAAACTTGCGGATCGCCGCTTACCGGGCGTTACGACTATTTACCTGGCTAGGTCTATTTTGCAGTGAGCTTGCTCGATCAGGCCGACGATTATGCCCCGGAGCTTCTTGTCCATGTCTCGAAGCAGCTGGAATAGCTGCATATCGATGACGATCTGGAGCGCTTCAAGAATTCGGCACGAGAGCGACTGTTAAAGACCTGAAAGCGTCGAAGATGGCGTTGCCGGTTATTAGAACAGCAGGAGCTGCTTGTCTCTCGGTTTGCGTTTCACCTCGGCGCGGGACGCGTTGAACAGCTCGTCGCCGATGTCGAGGAGGAAGGGCGATGGTGGCAGTTTCTGGCTGTTGCCGCGCCATGTCCGCTGATCGGCATGTGTCAGGAAAAGGCGATCCATGGCCCGGGTCATGCCGACATATGCGAGACGACGCTCCTCGGCGCGTTCGCTGCTTTTTAAGCGCTTACCAAAGCTAAGCGGCAGGATGCCGTCTTCCATGCCAACCATGAAGACCACGGGAAATTCCAGCCCCTTGGCCGCATGCAGGGTCAGGAGCGAGACCCGGTCAGCTCTCGGATCGAAACAATCGGCCTCGGTTGCCAATGGCACCGCATCAACGAACCAATCCAGGCGATCTTCGCAGCTCTGAGCAAGGGCCAGGAGTTGCTGCAGTGTGGCGTTCAGGCCCTGCATGTCGTCATCGCCGGCTTCGCGCATGACCGCGGCGGCAGCGGCATTGAGTTCAAAGGACGCCGTGGATTTCGCCACCGGATCGACCCGATGAAGGATCGCCTGCGCCGACGGCTCCTCGATCAAAAGCGCGTGATTATGCTTCTTGAACGGCATGCCCGAACGCTCGAACGCTTCGATAAACAGGGAGGCTTGGGCTTCGGTGCGATACAAAATCGCAAAATCGGCAAACGACAGCTCGCTGCTCCGGCCATCGGCCGAGCGGCCGGTATCGAGGGAAAAGAAGCTGTGGCCGCCGATCATCTGTTCGATCTGGTGAACCACGAACTCCGCTTCGGCCTTGTCGCTCGGTGCTTGATGAATGGTGATGCGCTCTTCCATCGCGCGCACGATATCGAGGCCATCAGCCGCGCCGGGTTCCCCCGTTTCAATGATCTGGGCGGAGGCTTTGACGATGGTGCCGCTGGAGCGATAATTCCGTCGAAGCGTTACAGTTTGGACGCTGGGGTGATCGTCGCGAAAACGCTTGAAGCTTTTCGGATCGGCGCCGCGAAAGCCGTAGATTGCCTGGTTCGGATCGCCGATCGCCAGGATATTGGTTTTGGCGGATGTTAAGAGGCGTACCATCTGATATTGCTGCTCGTCGATATCCTGAAACTCGTCTACTGAAATCCAGGCATAGCGCTCGCGATAATAGGAGGCGAGATCCGTGTGGTTGGTTAGGAGGCGCACGGTAAGGGTGATAAGATCGTCAAAATCCACCCAGCCACGGCGCACAAGTTCGGGCTGATAGACTTCAAGGGCGGCCGCAACATCGTCGCCGGTCAGTTGTGCCGAGCGTTTCGATTTTGAGATATCGGCAAGAAGCTTTTTGGCCTTCGCAGCGGAGATATCGAGCAGTGCTTTAATTAGCTCGGTGCGTTCGAGATCGTCGGCGACTCGAAAATCGGATGGCAGGCGCGCGCTTGCGGGCTGTTCTTGTAAAATCGTCTGGCCGAGCGAATGGAAGGTGTGGATCGGCACCTTGTCCGCATCTTTGGGTAGTAGCTTTTCCAACCGCTCGCGCATTTCCAGGGCCGCGCGCCGGGTGAATGTGATCGCGAGGCAGTGCTTAGCTTCGACACCTTCCTCAGCCACGAGATGAGCGATCCGATGAGTGAGCGTTCGGGTTTTGCCTGAGCCTGGTCCCGCGATAATCAGAACGGGTCCTCGGGTCATCGCCGCTGCGACCTGCTGCTGGCTGTCCAGGGCAGCCAGGATGCCGTGCCTTGGGAACAGGTTCGATTGGGGCGACGACGTTGTGGGGGCATCACCCGGTTGTTGCACTTTGGCCGAGTTCTGTTTGCTGCGTCGCGGCTTTGCCTTCTTAGGGATGGGGTCTGTTGGCACCGAGGCGGCAGCCGGCTTTTTGCCGATGGCTTTGGGCAGGTCGAACAGCAACGCACCCCTCGTGGCTTCGCGCAGTTCGTCCTTCTCGAAGAAGCTGATCACGCCATATTCGCCGTCATACCCACCCTCACGGATCACGTCGCCTTGACGAAGGCGGCTGATGGCCTCGCCGAGCAGGCTGTCGTCGACCTTTTGGATATCCTCGATCGGCACTTCGTTCAGAATATCGAATTCCGAGCCAAGTGAGGTCACCAGATGGTGGTAGCATCGCTCGACCCGTTTGCTCTTGGGGCCGGTCCCGACCACCTCGGCAATAATCTCATGAAGGGGAACAAGATGGGTCACCTTGCCGGCCGTGGCTGGCGGCTTGACGTCGCTCGGCCTTCGATCCGCGAGCTCATTCACGCGATGCAGAACGCCGATGGTCAAGGGCTGGCCGCATTTCGGGCAACATCCATCCCGACGCCTGGTTTCCTCAGGCTCGAAGCAGACCTTGCATTTGCGGTGACCGTCCAGATGGTATTTCCCTTCATCGGGAAAAAACTCGACGGTGCCGACGAAGCCGTCGCCGGTCTCAAGCGCTTGCTTCAGCGCGAAATAATCGAGATCGCAATCGAAGGCCGTTGCCTCGCGGCCGAGCTTGATCGGCGAATGGGCATCCGAGTTGGATACCAGGCGATAACGGTCCAGCGAGGAGACGCGCCAGTTCATCGCGGGGTCGGATGATAAGCCGGTCTCGACCGCGAAGATGTGATCGGCAAGGTCGCCGTAGCATTCGGGAATGCTATCGAAGCCGGAGCGGGAGCCCATGGCGGCAAACCAGGGTGTCCAGATATGGGCGGGGATCAGGTAGCTTTCTGGGCCTGATTGCAGCGTGATGTCGAGGAGATCTCGCGAATCAAGACCGAGGATCGGCCGGCCGTCGGATTTGAGATTGCCGATCCGAGATAGGCTGGTGATCAGCTTATCCGCTGCCTCTAGATCTGGCACATAGAGGAGATGGTGAACCTTCCTGGTCTTCTCACCCTTCTTGTAGATGGTCGAGATTTCAACCTCGAGCATGAAGCGCACCGGATTTTTCTGACAGGCGGCCGGTAGCTTCTGCTGGACTGCCTGTTCGATATCTGGGCGAAGGCGAAACAAACCGGGCTCGGCAGGAACCAGCTTCTCTTTGATTTCCTTGATCCAAGCCGGGTGGGTGAAATCGCCGGTGCCGACCAGGGCGATCCCTTTTTGCGCGGCCCAAAAGGCCAGATGCTCCAGATCCGCATTCTTGCTGGTCGCCCTCGAATATTTCGAGTGGACATGGAGATCAGCGTAGAAACGCATGCGTTCGATTTCCCGGCGGATCTTATTTTTGATATCGACTGAGGCACCCTTGATGTTCGCCAGCACCCAAGGTGCTTTAACTATAGGCTATCAGCCGCTTCGGCTAAAGAGGGAAATGGATAGTACAAACAATATATGGACATTTTTTCTCTCACAGCCCCTGGATATTGGGTTTTCCAAGGGTTTCCAACAAATTGGAATGATACTCTCTTCGGTAGAGAACCAGGACGACCCAGATGGTCAGAGCGATGAAAATCCAGGGATGCAGGAACCAGCTCAGCGCCGCCATGCCGAAGTAATAAGCGCGATTGCCACGGTTGAAATGACGCCCCGTTGAGTTGGCAATGCGTGCTGCACGCTCTGCAATCCGGTGACATTCCTCATCAAGGCGATCGTGACCGTCGACGGCGCCCACAAGGATCAGGCAATAATTATAGTGGCGAAAGGCCCAGGTGAATTTGAAGAAGGCGTAGATGAAAATCGCGATCAACAATAGAACCTTCATATCCCAGACCACGGTTGACGAGCTGACCACAAAGGGCAGCTCGTCAAGGACCGCCATGGCTTCGCCGCGGGCACCCAGTACAGCGACAAGCCCTGCGATGATAAACATGGTGGTCGAGGCGAAGAACGACATGCTGCGCATCAGATTGCCGAGGATCTGCGTGTCGACCATGCGCACATCGCGATCCAGCATGCGTTTCATCCAGAGCAGACGGTAATCGTTCATGGCGCTGTTGAGGTTATAGACGCCTTTGTCATGATCCGAGTACCAGGTGTAGCCGCACCAGACGGCCAGGAACCATAGCAGGGCGATCAGATCGATGAGGTCGATCTGGATGCCGATGAGGTCGATGATGTAGCCGGTCAAATTCTTTTTTTCCCTAACGATGGCGAAACTGTTCTGTTGTAACGTCGAGAACGTCGCTCGCTGGTCGTGCGGCCCGGTCGCAGGTTTCCCCGTCATGCGGCGACATTGCGCTTTACCTTGTGCGAGGTTACCTAAGGAACATGTTGTTCATCTTGCCGCTCAGGTCTCTTCTGCCAGATCATGTCTTAAGGAGCCGTTAACTGTCTACGTCCCCGCGACGTCCGCGCATCGGTCTGACCCTGGATGCCGAACCGCCAGGTGGTTTTTCGAAGCTGCCCTGGTACGCGATTCGCGAAAACTATTGCTCCGCCATCACCAAGGCGGGTGGTTTGCCTATTGCACTGCCCCATGAGGTTGAGCTGGCCACGGATTATCTGGACCTGCTCGATGGCCTGGTCGTCACCGGCGGTGCTTTCGATGTCGATCCCTCGCTTTATGGAGAACAGGATCGGCATGACAGTGTGGTCACCAAGGATCGGCGCACGGCCTTCGAGCTAGCGATTTTGAACGGTTTTCTCGATGCCGATCGACCGGTCTTGGGCATTTGTGGTGGGCAGCAATTGCTGAATGTTGCCCTGGGCGGCACGCTCATCCAGCATATTCCCGATATCGTGGCGGACTGCCTGGCCCATGAGCAACCCAATCCAAGGACGGAGCCCGGACATAAGGTCGACGTCGTGGCGAACACCCTGCTATCTCGTCTGGCCGGTGGCGCTGCCACCTTGGCGGTGAATAGCGCCCATCATCAGGCTGCTGCCGCGGTTGGTGAGGGCGTGGTGATCAGCGGACGCGCGCCGGATGGGGTGATCGAAGCAATTGAATTCCCAAAAAAGCGCTTCTGTTTAGGCGTCCAATGGCACCCTGAATACAGTATCTCAACCGCTGACGACGTCATCTTCCAATCCTTGATCAAAGCCTGTGAAAGCCCCTGTTGATGCCCGCGCCAAGCGACAAAAGTAACGCCCCCGACGGCTCGCCGGTGCCCGAGAGGATTGCGAAGCGGATTTCTCGCGCGGGGCTTTGTTCCAGGCGGGATGCTGAGCGCTGGATTGCTGACGGACGGGTCAAGGTCGATGGTAAGGTGCTGACGACGCCTGCGGTCACGGTGACCGCGAAAAGCCAGATCGAGGTTGATGACAAGCCCTTGCCGGAAGCGTCCGAATCGCGCCTTTTTCGTTTTCATAAACCCACCGGCGTGCTCACGGCGGCGCGTGATCCTGAGGGGCGAAAGACGCTTTCTGATATCATGCCGGAGGGTCTACCAAGGCTGATGCCGATCGGGCGTCTCGATATGAACTCCGAAGGGTTGCTGCTGCTCACCAATGACGGTGCGCTCAAGCGCCAGCTGGAACTGCCGTCCACGGGCTGGCAACGCCGATATCGGGTCCGGGTCCATGGTGATATCAACGAGGCGAAGCTCGCCTCGCTCATCGAGGGGATCACTATCGATGGGTTCGATTATGGGCCGATCGAGGCGCATTTGGAGCGCAAACTCGGCAAGAACGCCTGGCTTTCGGTTGCCTTGCGCGAAGGCAAGAACCGCGAGATCCGCAAGGTCATGGAACATTTTGGCTGGCCGGTGAACCGCCTGATCCGGGTTAGCTTCGGACCGTTCCATCTCGGTAATCTTGGCAAGAAAGAGATTGATGAGATCAAGACTAAGGTGGTCAAGGAGCAAATCGGCTTTGTCCTGCAATCGACTGCGCCTTCCGCTCAGAGAAAACGGCGCCTGACCAAAGCCAAGGTCAAGACGAAGGGGGCATCTGACGCACTCACGCCGGACAAGGATGATGCTAAGCCTGTGCGCAGGAAACTGGCGGGCAGAAAGGGTACTGCTGGAAAAGACCCCGGTCGGGAAAAGACCACAGATGCGAAGAAAGTGACGAAGACGCCGTCCCGGCGGCAGGAGACGCTGACGCTTGCTTCTGTGAAGAAAAAGGACGCAAGCTCGACGGCAGCGTCGAAACGCCGGATGGGAAGGCAGTCGATCGAGGACCGGCAAAGTGCTCTTGCCGTGGATGATAGCAAGGGCCAGTTAGGTAAGACGTCTCGCGCTCAGCGGCCTCAAGCTGGAGCCCAGCGTGGCCGAGCGGGTGGTGCTGGGCGGACTGCCGGTCGAGGTCGTCCCGTCGTTCGCAAGAAGGCGCGCTGAACTTCTCTCCTGGTTCAGTGGCCCAAGACGTCCAGAGCTGAACGCCCAACGATCTCTCGATAAACGTCGGGATCTGTTGCGCCTTCGGTGCCGAACACCAGAACGCGGCTTTGTTGATCCAGACCGAGCTGTTGGCGAAGACCCTCGGTGCTGGCCACCGTGATCGCGCCCGCAAGGCCGGCGACCCCACTTTCGCCGCCGACGATTACTGGATCGCCGCGCTCGCTATCGGCCAGGAGACGCATGGTGGCTTCTGCGGCGTGGTCGGGAATGGCCAGGAAGGCGTCGGTCGCTTCGTCGAGAACATCCCAGGCTAATTGTGATGGTTCGCCGCAGGAGAGACCGGCCATAACGGTATCCAGGTCACCTTCGATTACCGCAGGACCGCCGGCTTCGGCGCTCGCCATGAGACAAGCCGCGTTCACCGGTTCGACCATCACCAGCTTCGGACGTCCGGCCTCCCATTGCCAGGCAAGATGGGCTGCGACCGCAGCCGCCATGCCACCTACACCGCCTTGAACGAAAACATGGGTCGGTTGTTCACCCGCCGGGAGCTGGGCGATGGCTTCCGTGGCCATCACGCCATAACCCTGCATGACGTCCTTCGGGATCTCGGTGTATCCGGGATAGGACGTATCCGAAATCACCGTCCAGCCATGGTCGGCCGCATCCGCCGCGCATTGGCGCACGCTGTCGTCGTAATTGCCATCGATCCGGCGCACCTCGGCTCCCAAAGCTTCCATTGCCCGCTTTCGCCCCTCGCTGACCGTGGCATGGATGTAGAGGATCGCCTTACAGCCGAAGAGTTCGGCTCCCCAGGCAACTGAGCGTCCGTGATTGCCGTCGGTTGCAGAGGTGACGGTGATGGAACTTGTAAGGTCTCGATAATGGCCGGCGAAAAGCTGCTGGCTCGAGACAGGCGTAGCCTTCTGCTGCTTGGCCGCTTCGCGCATGATGAGTTCAGCAATCGCATAGGCGCCGCCCAGTGCTTTGAAGCTCTTGAGGTCGAAGCGTTCCGTCTCGTTCTTATACCAGACGCGATCGATGCCCATGGACTTAGCCAGGGCGTCCAGGCTCAAAAGCGGCGTCGAGACATAGCCCGGCCATTGACGGATCACGGCCTCTGCTTGACGAAATCCTTCCCGATTCAACACCGCATCTTGGCGCTTGCTCCAGGGGGCAAAACGCTTGGCATTAGGATTGATCAGGAAGCCTGCCTGGTCCGGTCGGCATTCTGAAGGAAGGAGAGGGGAGGGCATCTGATCTCAGTCCAAAAGCTGGGTTTGATCGGAGGCCAGAAGCTCTTTTACCCAGCCAGGTGCCGAGAGGCCCTTGGCGATGAGCTCTCCCATCTCGTCCTCTTTCGCCTGAACATCGGCGAGCCCTGCGATGACCTGATCGATTTTATCCCGCGGGATCACCACGACACCATCACGATCGCCGACCATCAGGTCGCCGGAGGTGACCGCAACGCCGCCCAAGGTGACACTGGTGCCAACCTCGCAAGGCCCGCTCTTATAGGGGCTGTTGGGCGATACACCGGCGCAATAGACGGGAAAGCCGACCTCGATCAAGCCATCCACATCGCGAACCAGGCCGTCGGTGACGAAGGCTTTAATCCCCTTGTTCTTGGCCATCGCGGCGACATGATCACCGAGCACCGCAGTTTCCTCGAAGCAGCCGGTGGCCAGTGCGACGACGTCGCCTGGCTCTGCAACTTCGAGCGCCACCAGAAGGCCGAGATTGTCACGTGGGCCGCAATCCGCGGTCAGCACGGCACCGGTGATCGCACTGTCAGGCCAAAGGGGCTTGATCCGCTGGTCAACGGCACCCTGGCCCATCAGTAGATCGACCACGAAACCGGTCGGTACACCTGTCAGTGCCTCGATCTGCTTGGCATCGGGGCGTTGAACATGGCGCTTCAACGTGACCATTGGGGGATCGCCCAGCATAAAAGCCTCCTGTAACGGGTTCGGTTTTTGTGACTGATAAGTCTAGCTTGAGATAGGTCGGTCGGCCATAGATGGATGAAGGCCTTGGCATTCTGGGGGAGGAGCAATGACCATGAAGGTGGGCTTTATCGGGGTTGGGCTGATGGGCCATGGCGCTGCTAAGAATATTCTCTTGGGTGGCTATCCACTCGCGGTCATGGCGCATCGCAACAGGGAACCCGTCGATGATCTGATCGGGCGCGGGGCGACGGAGGCGAAGACGCCAGCCGAGCTTGCCAGTGGGGTCGATCTTCTTTTTACCTGCGTTTCCGATAGCGGCGTCATGAAGAAGGTTGTATTGGGCGAAGATGGCGTGCTGGCGGGTGCTCATGATGGGTTGGTCCTGGTGGACATGACCACCGCCGAGCCGAGCTCTACCCTGGTGCTTGCCGAAGCCTTGGCGATCAAGGGCACAAAGCTAGCGGACGGGCCGGTCACCTTGACGCCGAAAGAGGCGGAGGAGGGCAAGCTCAACATCATGATCGGGGCCGAGTCGATTCTTTTAGAAAAGATCAGGCCTGTGTTGGAGACGTTTTGCGCACGGATTTTTCATACCGGCCCGCTTGGCAGTGCTCATACGCTGAAGCTGATCAATAATTTTTTGACCCTGGGTAATGCAGCCCTCACCATTGAAGCTTGTACGGCCGCAGAGAAAGCGGGCATCGATCCGAAGATGATGGTTGATCTGATCTCGGTCAGCGGCGGCGACAGTGCATCCTTTCGCCGGCTGGCGAGCTTGCTGACCAAGGAGGGCGATCCGTCGCAATCGGCCTTCGCCATTCGCAATGCCAAAAAAGATGTGTCCTATTTTTGGAATTTAGCGGAGGAACGGAAGGTCTATGCGCCGCTGGCGGACGGCATTCGGCGCTGGTACGATCTGGCGATCACGCTCGGTTATGGTGATGATTTGATGCCGAAGTTGTTCGAGGCTTATCGAGACTTGAGCAAAGATAAGGGCTGAAGGGGACCTGCATAGAGTTTCACTAAAACACAGTATCAATTTGCAGTTCTTTGATGGGTCGTGTAACTAGCATGCTATCTCAATTCTACACATCCCATAGGGGGGACCAAGATGAGTGAACAAAACCGTCGACTTCTTTCGAGCACGGCGATCCGTACGCTGGCTGCCACCACCTTCGTTCTCGGTACTGCCGTTACTCTTTCCGGCTGCAACACCGCGTCGGGTATCGCTGAAGATGCTGCGGCTGTTGGTGATGCTGCCGTTGATGCGGTTACGCCCTGCAACCCGTGCAATCCCTGCAACCCCTGCAATCCTTGCGCGGCCAGCTAAGACGGTCGTTTCGATCGGTCGTCGGCGACGGGAACCCTGCCTCTGCTCGAGGACGTGTTTCCGTCGCGGCGATGGCCGTTTTGGGAAAAGCGGCTGGCAGGCCGCTTTTTTTATGGGGTCGATCCTGAAAGGGCTTTCGCTCTCATTGCCTGAATAGGGCGATCGAACCATTCGCTATACGTATCGGCAGTGCGCAGAAAGTTCATGTAGGAAGCATGGATACGCTTGGTCAGCGCATCACTCTCGCCAAGCTCCTCCAGTACCTCCATGGTCGTCGCCGCAAGGGCGTCATTGACCTCATCGGGAAAAGCTCGAAGCTGGACGCCATGCTCTTCGACCAGCGGCTTTAGCAGCGTGACATTGTGATAGCGATAATCGGCGTTGTACTCGATCGCTGTCGCCTTCGCTGCCCCGTCTACAATCGCCTTTAGATCCTCAGGCAGGGAATCCCATGCCCCCTGGTTGATCAGGATCTCGGCGGTCGGTCCGACTTCGTGGAAACCGGGCAAGTAGTAATAATCCGCGACTTGAAAGAGCCCGAAGGCGGCATCGTTCCAAGGTCCGATCAGCTCGGCTGCATCCACCGTGCCGCTTGACATCGCTTGAAAGACCTCGGCCGGCGGTGTCAGCACCGGTGTCGCGCCAAGGCGTTTCATCACCTCACCGCCGAGGCCCGCCATGCGCAGCTTCAGTCCTTTGAGGTCATCGAGACCGTTGATCTCTTTTCGATACCAGCCACCCGCTGAAATGCCGCTTGAGCCCGCAAAGAGCGGCTTGATCCCAAACGGCGCCATCGCTTCTTCCCAAAGCGCCATGCCGCCGCCAAAATAAAGCCAAGCGGCGATCTCGCTTTCCATGAGGCCAAGAGGGATAGAGCCGAAATAGTTGAGTGCCTTCGATTTGCCGAGCCAGAAGAAGGGGGCGGAATGGGCAAGATCAGCGGTGCCCTGCTGCACCGCATCCAGGCTCTCGAAGGGTGGGATCAGCTCGCCGGCCGCATAAAGATCGATGGAGAGACGGCCGCCGCTCATCGCGCCGACGCGATCGGCGAAACGTTGCGCATTGACGCCGACACCTGGCGCGTTGCGCGGCCAGGTCGTCACCATGCGCCAGGTTTTTTTATCACTTGCACGAGCAAGACCGCCTTGGGCGATGACGCCCGCGAGGCTGGCGGCACCCATTGCAGCACCAGCTTTAACGATGGATCGTCTGTTCATACTCATCCCTAGTGATCTCCCTAAAACGTCCGTGCCGGCTCGACGTGTTGACAGCCCTGAGACGAAGGGCCAATTTCAATGATGCTGTATCTAGCCGGGGTGTCCCTTGATGGAGGGACTGAGATCAAACCCGTCGAACCTGATCTGGGTCATGCCAGCGCAGGGAGCCGATATCGCCGCTACGACCCTTCCCCAAGCGTCCAACAGCGGTCCTCGGCTCCAGGGAGGCGAGTGATGAAAGTCGATGCTGCCCGATGTTGGGTAAGCTTGCAAGTGATCCGTCGAGAGGCACCCCTCGTTCAGAATATTACGAATTTCGTCTCGATGGATGTCGTGGCGAACGGTCTTTTGGCACTAGGTGCCTCGCCGGCCATGGTGCATGCCAAAGAGGAGGTGGTGGACTTTGCCGAGATCGCGAGGGCGCTGGCCATCAATATCGGCACGCTGACCCCTCCATGGGTAGACTCGATGACCGAGGCTGTGGAGGCGATGAGCGCCAAGGGCAAGCCTTGGGTACTTGATCCCGTAGGTGTGGGAGCGACGACTTATCGGACGAAGGTTGCAAGCGACCTCGCGGCAATGAAGCCTTCGGTCATTCGCGCCAATGCCTCGGAGATCCTCGCCCTTGCAGGCGCCGCCCTTGGCCCAACGAAGGGGGTCGATAGTACCCATGGAAGCGAAGAGGCTGTGGAGGTTGCCGATCAACTGGCAAAGCGGCTCGGCACAGTGGTCGCGGTCACGGGGGCGATCGATTACGTGACCGATGGTGAGCGCAGGCTCAGGGTTAAGAATGGTCACCCGATGATGACCAGGGTCACAGCGCTTGGTTGCCTCGCCAGCAGTGTCGTTGCGGCCTTTCTTGCGGTGGATGAGGACCCGCTGAATGCGGCGGCCGAGGCGCTTGCCGTCTATGGCCTTGCCGCCGAGCAGGCTGCGGCGAAAGCTTCTGGGCCTGGCAGCCTCCGCTGGCTGCTATTGGATCACTTGGCGTCTCTGGATGAGGCAGCCGTCATTGATGGTGTTAGACTGGAATGAACCGATCTCTTTTGTTGAACCCGTCCCTTTATCTGATCACCGACCCCAGGCTTGCCGGGGATCGATCGCTCTGTGACATCGTTGGTGAAGCCGTCCAAGGTGGTGTGAGCCTGGTGCAGATCCGGGATAAGCAGGCAGAAGCACGCGACCTTCTGGAACAGACCTTAGCGCTAAAACAGCTTCTCCAGCCGCTCGGTGTTCCCCTGGTTGTCAATGATCGTGTCGACGTAGCCGCCGCCGCTGCCGTTGGTTGCCATATCGGCCAGACTGATCTGCCGCCGCGGGCGGCCCGTGAGATTTTGGGGGAGGACGCGATCATCGGTCTTTCGATCGATGATCCTGATCAGACGCCGGCGGCTGATCCCACCCATCTCGATTATGTCGCCCATGGCCCCTTTGCTTCCACCGGCAGCAAGGCTGATGCGGGTCTGCCTGTGGGCAGGGAAGGCATGCTGCGCGTGCGAGCGCAAACAGCTCTTCCTCTGGTTGCGATCGGTGGGGTTGATGCGATAAACGCGGAGGTTGCGATCAAGGCTGGTGCCGATGGGATCGCTGTGATCTCGGCGATCATCGGAGTAGGCGATGTGAAAGCTGCCGCGGAGCAGCTGAAGTCGACCGTTGATAAGAGCTTGGCGGCGCGCAAGGGAACGGCCGCATGAGCGGGCAGCCCACCAGCGTTGCCAATGTCCTGACCATTGCTGGCTCCGATTCAGGCGGCGGTGCCGGCATCCAGGCCGATCTCAAGGCGTTCTCGGCGCTTGGCGTTTATGGTGCTTCGGTGATCACCGCTATCACGGCGCAAAATACCCATAGCGTCACCGCGATCAGCGATATCCCGCCTGATGTCATTGGGGCGCAGCTGGATGCCGTCTTCAGTGACATCCGCATCGATGCGGTCAAGATCGGGATGTTGTCCCGGCCCGATGTGATCGAGGTTGTGGCTGACCGGCTTCGTCATTACGGCGCCCAACCCATCGTGCTCGACCCGGTCATGGTCTCGAAGAGCGGCGATCGTCTTTTACAAGCGGATGCGGTCTCTGCCTTAGCGGAAAGGCTCTTGCCCTTGGCGACCGTAATCACGCCGAATTTGCCCGAGGCTGGCGTCCTCCTGAACCGGGAGCCACCCGATGACGAAGCGTCAATGAACCAGGCGATCGAAGAGCTGCGTGCGCTTGGCGCGAAGGCAGTTTTGCTTAAAGGCGGGCATCTGCAAGGCCCCAAATCCTTCGACCTGTTCGATAACGGCCATGATCGCCAACTGCTGCTGGCCGAGCGTATCGAGACCAAGAATACCCATGGGACAGGCTGCACCTTGTCGGCGGCGATCGCGGCCCTTCTCGGACGTGGTCATGACCTCCCTGATGCGGTCAAAGTGGCCAAGGCCTATATCAGCAAGGCGATTGCCGCTGCCGATCAACTGGATGTCGGGCATGGCCATGGGCCGGTCCATCATTTTCACGCGCTTTGGCAATCAGAGGGGAGGGGCAGTTGAGTTTTTCAAAGGATGCATGGGCGGAGATCGCTCCGCTTTATGAAAAAATCCTGGCCATGAAATTCAATCAGGAGCTTGCAGCCGGGACGTTGTCCCGCGAGCGCTTCGTTTTCTACATGCTGCAGGATGCCCATTATCTCATCCATTTTGGTAAGGCGCTGGCGGTGACCGGCGCGCGCGCGCCCGATCCCGACGCAATGATCCTGTTAACTCATAGTGCTGAAGAATGCGTCGTCGTCGAGCGGGCGCTGCATGAGGGCTTCTTCAAGGATTTTGGCATTGATGCGGCAAAGGCTGCCGCGACCAAGCCTTCCCCAACATGCTCCCACTACATCCATTACCTCGTATCGACGGCCCATAACGCCCCTTACGAGGTCTCGGTTGCCGCCCTCCTGCCCTGCTTTTGGATCTATTGGGAAGTCGGTAAGCATCTCATGAACATCGCGGCCGGCAACAACCCTTATCAGGCCTGGATAGATACTTACGCGGATGAAGAATTCGCCAATGGCGTTAAAAAGGTGATCGAGACGACCGATCGGATCGCCGAGGCCGCAACGCCGTCGATGAGAGCCGAGATGATGGAGGCTTTCAAGCGCGCATCGGTGCTGGAATGGATGTTTTGGGACAGCGCCTATCGCTTGGAAACATGGCCCATTACCTGATTCGAATTTTTAGAAAAATCAGTGCTTTATAGATCTTTAGACTAGGGTTTGGCATGATCGCTATCGCCCCCCAACATGCTTGGCATGATAGGAAAGATGCGCGCTTAGCGCAAAAAAAGATTTAGATGTGGCGACCCTGCTTGCTATCAGATCGCCCATGATCGGTTTTGTCGCGACGGCCGTTTTTTCCAAGAATGGGCTTTGGGTTCGCCTTGAGTTGTCAACTTTGGCGTTCTGTCTGGCCTTGGCTTGTTCAATGCCGGTGAAGGCTCAGGTAAATGATGAACCGCTATTCCCGAGCGATCAAATTTGCTTGCCTAGTTCCGATCTCGAGCCGCGAACGGTCGACCCGTTTCGGCTGATCAGGTGGTTGATCGCGGTCAGCGGCCTAAGCGACGCGGCCCTTGATGCTGACAGGAATGGCGACACACTTCTTTTGGAAAAACAGCTGGCCCTGGTCCAGCCGGATTATTGCACAGCCGATCCGCGCCGCTCTTGCAATGAAGATGACGCCTTGACGCTGGAGCGCATTCAGCTGCGCCTGGGCGCATTCGTAGCCCAGGCGGGCGGGCCGGACTTCGTCTTCGAGAGGCTTCGCCGGCCGACCATCGAGGAGCGAGTGGACGCCCCCTTTCTCAACCCCTTTTACGAGGTTCCTGGGCGTCAGTTTCAGGTCGCCGAGATCCTGGATATCACCGGGCGCTTCGCCAAGGTTTATTGCACGTCGGAAGAGTTGGAGGAGCTGTCGGAAGAGTTGGTTGCTGCCGATACCGATGCCTCAGAAATCGTTGAGGCGCCAGAAAAGCCCGATTGGATCTTCAATCCGAGAGATGCTGATGGCCTAAGGCTCACCAGCGAGATCGACGATCTGAATAAGAACCGCAAGGCTTTGAGCTCGGTGCGGCCGGCTGAGTTCAGTATCACCGCCGATATCGACGACGATGAGACGCTCTATCAAGTCGACGCCGTCATCGGCTACAATTTCGAGGTCGAACGGACCGATTTGATTTATACATCGACCATTCCCTTCCTGCTGTTCGAGCGTTTCTTCGATGGTTCCAGCAATGAGATCGACAAGCTCGGCTTCGGTATTCAAGAGGCGATCAGCATCTATCAACGTGACTTTTCGGGCTCGGAATTCGCCGTCACGCCGCTCTATTTGACCGATAGCAATTTTTCCACGGATATCGGCCTGCTGAAACTTCGCTGGACACCAACACTTGCACCGACATCGACCTTACCAGTCGGCTTTGAAAAAACTTACGGCCCGCTGTCGCTGCAGCTGGATGTCGATATGCTTGCCGATATTGGTCGGGTCTTCGATGATGGCGGCAATGAAGATCTTGAAGACGAAGCCGACTTCTTTCGCCTCGGCGGACGCCTCGGCATGAAGTTCAGAGGCGCTGAAGGGACCGGTTTCGATCACATCGAACTCGGCATCTCCAACCGTTATCTCAAGAATGTCGACGACAATATCGGGGATCTCTACCGCCTGGATGTTTCCCTTTCCTACCTGTTCAATCGCTCAGAAAATTACCGCCTTTCCTTCTCCTATGCCAATGGCCGAACCGACGACACCCTAGAAGACACCGAATATTGGAAGACACAATTCGGCATTCGATTTTAGTGGTGTGGCCACCTCATGGACTCGGACCACCAGTGTCGAGATCGATGGTATACGGCCAAATTTAGCAAGCCTGCGACGGGTTTTTACCTGTTGAAGCGATACCGCAACCAGGCTGCGGAAGAGGTCTAACGCACGTGGCCGCAGCCCCGACTTTGTCAGCTTTCACTGGCATGGCGACCCTATCTGCCAGGATATAGAGTCATCTCACCGCCTCGGCAGACACCGCTGCTTCCGGTTACGCATCGCAATCCTTGTTCCTTAACCCGCTCGGATGTGGTGCAAGTTTGTCAGACGGTTTCACGCCCGCTGCCAGGCTATGGTGACAAATGTTCAGGCGTATTTTTTGTCCAGAGATAAAGAAACCTTAACCAGCAATCATTAAACGTTGTAGCCAGCTCCATGCGACCCTGGGGAATGAGCCCGCCCGCAGGGAAATGGAGGGAGGCTCGGACTCCCAGGGTCACAATGACCGGATCGATGGGCTTAAAAGCCAAAGGTTGAGATTTGCTTTCGTAACAACCTGTCTCGCCAGAAATGTCGCATGAGTCGGGGAACGCTCCAGCCGGCGGAAAACAGAAATATCCTTTAAATTGAATAATCAGTAAAAAAATAACAATTTTCTGGATAGAAATTTCCTGCGAATCATGATCAAACAATGCTCATGATTACAGGCACGCCGCAGGCTTCATCTCAATCCGCTGCCCAGGGACGACGTATCGGTCTCTCGCTTTCCGGCGGTGGTTTCCGCGCCTCGCTTTTCCATATCGGGGTCCTCGCCCGTCTGGCTGAACTCGATCTGCTGCGTCAGGTCGATGTTCTGTCCTGCGTTTCGGGCGGTTCGATCGTGGGCGCGCTCTATTATCTCTATCTTAAGCGAGAACTCGATGCTCATGGCGAGATCGACACCCCGCGTCTGATCGAGGTTGTCGATGAGATGGAGCGTCATCTTCTGGCCGTCGTGCAGCAAAATCTGCGCTGGCGCGTTTTCGCCAACCTTGCGAGCAATATTCGATTAGCGCGTGCCGATTATTCGCGCACTGACCGCTTCGGCGACATGCTCGATCGCCATCTTTATCGTCCGATCTGGGGTGGTGATAAGAACCGACCCGTCGAAATGCGCAGCCTCGAGATCCATCCCCGCGGCCAGCGGGACTTCAATCCGATCACCGACAACATGCAGCGTCATTGCAAGGTGCCGATGCTGGTCATCAATGCAACCACCTTGAATACCGGGCATAACTGGCGCTTTGGGGTCGATCGGATGGGCGAGCCGCCTCGCTCCAAGACCGGAAGGCAGGTCGACAAGAATTGGCAGCTTGGCCAGAGCCCTTATAATGGTCTGACGCATGACTATGCCGATATGCCGCTTGGTCAGGCGGTTGCCGCCTCTGCTGCCGTGCCAGGTTTTTTCGAGCCGTTTCCCCTTCGCCGCCTCTATCCTCATCCGGAGCGATCCAAACGGCATCTCCAAACCCAACTCGTCGATGGCGGGATCTACGATAATCTTGGCACTGAAGTTCTGATCGAGCGAGGCTGCACGCATTTTCTGGTGAGTGATGCGTCTGGACAATTGCTCGATGTTGCCGAGCCGGACACCCGTATCGGCCCAACGATTGGCCGCAGTCGCGACATCTTGATGGACCGGGTGCGCGAGCTGCAGATTGCCCGCATGCTCGATAAACAACCACGCCATACCGTGCTGATTCATATGATGCGCGAGGCCCAAACGCCAGAACTGAAGCCTATCGGCCCCGCCGATCACGGACATATCATCAAGGACCGCGGCGAGACCGACGTGACCAGCTTTGGTGTCGAACGCCGCGTCCAGGCGCTGCTGGCGCGCATGCGCACCGACCTTGATGCGTTCAGCGATACCGAAGCGCTGGCCCTGATGGCCGACGGTTACCTTCTGACTAAACGCAACTTTGAGGAACTGGAGCAAAAACGGATGAGCTGGATCGACGGGCCGGCCTATCCGTCGATCGGCTGGCGTTTTTCACCGCTTTTCGAAGAGCTTCGCCAACCTTCGCCCAGATTCCTGAAGCGCCTGAACGCGGCGCGTTTCCGCTTCTTCAAGGGGCAGAAACTGGTGCCAAGACTGCGCTTCGAAGCCGGGCTTGTTCTGCTCGCGATTACACTCGGCCTTGCAGCGCTTGCTGCTGCATTCGTGTCAGGCCATATCGTGATCGAGCCTGTCGATCTTGCCTTGATCGAATTAGCGTTCATTCTTGCAATCCTGGCCTATCCCGCCTATCAGGCGCTGCGCACGGCGGCCAATGCGACTAAGTTTCTCAGCTTCCTGAAAGGTCCGCTCAACCTCTTAGGCGGTGCTTCGACCATCGCGCTCGCGCTTCCGCTCTTCATCATTTCGAGAGCCCATCTCTATGCCGGACGCCTCTTCCTGCGGGCGGGCGCCCTTGCCAAGATCGGGATTGATCCTGAGCGGTCGCCGGTCAAGGCCAAATCGCGCGAGGGGAACCAGCCAAGACGCCGACAAGGTACCCGAGAAGCCGCCTGAGTTGCAGCAACCATTGTCGAACGGCCAGAGGCTATGTTGCTTGTCTCTCAGAAGGTGTTCCGTCCGCGGCTAACGAAACCTTAACCTTGCCCCATTACACGCCCGATCTGGTCCATGCGACTGTGCGAATCCGAGTCTCGCCCTGACCTTTTCCTGGCTTCGATGGGCGAAAAGGGCAGGGTGAGCCAAGCTGATCTGACATTCCTTTAGAGCCATTTCCTGCGCAAATCGAACCAGTCCACTCCCCCGTCAGTCACCCGATATGATGGTATTTAGCGGGTGGAAGGCCGGGTAGTGAGGTTGGCGCTGCGTATTTCCTGCGGAAATGCTTGAGCAGGCGCGAAAAAAAATCTCAGACGCCCAGCAACGGTCTTATGTCCGCCTATCGTCATTGGCTACTTGCGCCCATCTCCAACGATATGTGGTCATATCAGTATCTCGACAGACGAAAATGGTTCACGTATCGGGCATCGTCACCTTGTTCCCGCAGCCTGCGAGAGACCCGACGTTGACGTTCAATCGAACCGTCTGAGTTAAGCTCTAGCTATCCATGCATCGATAAGCATTTTTGTGGTCTATGAGATCCTTGGAATCCGCCCTCTGCTGGAAAGGAAGGCCTTGGCTCAGACACACAGGATCACATGGGCCAGATCAACATGATGAGATGAAGATCACGAGCTAAGGCAACGTTAACTCGGAGATTTCGATCGAAGCACGGAGCCAGGCCATCGAAAGAATGTCGACAAAAAGATGTTGACGCTAAACCTGTAACCGATGCCTCCAATCCAACGCTCGAAAGCCTGGCCGCATACCATCGACCCTGGCGCAATCGACCCAAGTCAATGAAGTGGTCACGCCACTAGTCACGGTGGTAGGGGTGGCCTGTCAGGATCGTGCTGGCGCGGTAGATTTGTTCGGATAGCATGACGCGCACTAGGCGGTGGGGCCAGGTGGCGCGACCGAAGGCCAGGCGTAGATCCGCGCTCTTGACAAGGATGGGATCCAGACCGTCAGCGCTGCCGATGACGAAGCAAAGAGCGTTTTTGCCATCAAGCTGAAACTTTTGGATGCGGTCGGCAAAGGCGCGGCTGTCGAGATCTTGTCCTCTCTCGTCCAAAGCAATGAGGGCAGCTCCTTTCGGGAAGAACTGACGGAGCTTTTCCGCCTCCTCGACCAGACGCTGGCGCGAGGTCCCCTGTCGCCGCGGCGGAACCTCGACGAGCTCGATACGCCAAGGACATCGTTTTGCATAATCGCTGACGAGATCGACGCTCGGTCCCTTACGATCGCGGCCAACGGCAAGGATATGAATGCGCATGATCTGGATCGGCCTGCGGGGGATAGCGTGGAGGCTGGCGATCCAGGCTCCATCGGATTGGTATTATCATGCACCAAGCTGCTAGATCGATCTAGCGATCGACAAGAGGCGCTGCCTGATGATTGATTGGCGAGCAGGCGTTAAGCGGTCTGGTGATCGAACCTGCGTTACGTTCCTGCTGACGCTATCGCTTGCGCGTCGGGCAACTCGCCGCCCCAGAGACGCTCCAGGTCGTAAAAACGCCGGGTTTCGTCCCTGAACAAGTGGACGATGACATCGCCGGCGTCGATCAAGACCCAGTCGGATTGGCCGCGACCTTCAGCGATGTTGCCGATCATTCCCTGGCTTTTCAACCGCTCGAGCAGATGCTGGGCCATCGATTCCAAATGTCGCCTGGAGCTACCCGTAGCGATCACCATGGTATCGGCCATGCTGGTCTTACCGATGAGATCGATGATGATGGGGTCGATCGCTTTGTCGTCACTAAGCGATGTTTCGATGAGATGCATGAGATCGTCGTTCGACGTTTTGGTAGCCGTCTCGGTACCTATGATGATGACCCTCCCTTCATCCGCCTTGCACAGCAGTCACATTGCTTCGCCCGGGACCGATTGGCCAAGCCCCCCGGCGTCGGATCGCGGTACTGGAGATGCGATGCCGGCGCAGACGGAAATACACCCAAGCTGGTGGATCTGCCCGGACCAACCCGGCTGCATCCCGCACCCGGACCCGGTGAGCCGCATAGGCTCTTGCAACCCGACCAGCTAACGCAGAATAAGAATACGGCTCACGATCGAAAACGGCAATGGGCGCGAGGTTGAGCAATGTTCGCCAAGATCGCCATTTCGGTAATTGCACCAAATTATCGGACCCTATGAGCCAAACGAAATCCGCCCTTTTCGTACGTGAGAGCTTGCTTATCGTATCCACGCTATATTGCGTACCAAGCCTTTGTTCCAGATCCGTGACCATCAACTTGGGATGATTGTCGGCGACGGTTCTGGCCGAGGCCAGCCGGTCATCAAGCGAAGCCATCTCACGGGTTGATTTTAAAGGGTTTTGCGGCGAAACGAGCCACCAGACCTGATCGAGGTCAAGCCGGCGAAGAGCCTCCAGGCTGATCGCGCGATGGCCCTCATGGGCAGGGTTAAACGACCCGCCGAGCAGACCTATTTTTTGTCGGTTCCTTAGTCGAATAGGGTCTTGCGTATCCGGCTGCAACTTGGCCGGGCATGACGATAGAGCAGGATCGGAAAGAGGGCGTTTGATTCGGACAACCGGGCGGCGATGGTTGTTCGGCATATGTGCCATCAAGCCGGTCGTGTTTGCCCGCTGCCGCGGACCAGATATTTGAATGTCGTCAGCTGTTCGGCGCCGACCGGGCCGCGTGCATGCAATCGGCCAGTTGAAATGCCGATCTCGGCCCCCATACCAAACTCGCCGCCATCGGCGAATTGGGTGGAGGCATTATGCATCACGATGGCACTATCGACTTCAGCGAGGAATTTCTGCGCCGCATCGTTCGCTTCGGTCACGATGCTGTCGGTGTGATGCGAGCCGAAGTGATTGATATGCTCGATGGCGCCATCCACGCCTTGCACGATTTTGATCGACAGGATCGCATCGAGATATTCGGTGGTCCAATCCTCATCGGAGGCCGGTTGCACACGCTTATCCAGGGAGATTGTCGCATCATCGCCGCGTAGTTGGCATCCGGCATCGATCAAATCGTCGATCACGGTGGGCAAGAGCGATGCGGCCGCGGCTTCGTCGACCAAGAGCGTCTCGGCGGCCCCGCAGATCCCGGTTCGGCGCATTTTAGCGTTGAGGGCGATCGATCGCGCCTTTTTTGGATCGGCCTTACAATCGAGATAAACGTGGCAGAGCCCATCGAGATGGGCAAGAACCGGCACACGGCTTTCGTTCTGGACCCGTTCGATCAGTGAGCGCCCGCCCCGAGGGATGATGACATCAATGGTCTCCGCCATGGTTAGCATGATGCCAACGGCACGGCGGTCCGTTGTCGGGATGAGTTGAATGGCTTCAATCGGCAAATCAGCGTCGCTCAATCCTGCCTGCAATGCCTTCAAGATAGCATGCGAGGAGTAAAAACTCTCTGAACCGCATCGAAGGACGGCGGCATTGCCGGCTTTCAGACAAAGAGCGCCTGCATCGGCCGTCACGTTGGGGCGCGATTCATAGATGATACCGATGACCCCGAGCGGCACGCGAATCCGAGCGATGTCCAACCCATTGGGTTGCTGCCAGCGAGCAATTTCCTCCCCGACAGGGTCTGCTTGTGCGGCGATCGTTTCGAGGCCGCGCGCCATCGCTTCGACGCGCTGCTCATCCAACGCCAAACGGTCCAGCATCGCCTTGTTCAGGTCGCGCCCTTTGGCGGCATCGAGATCCTTGGCATTAGCTTCCAAAATCGCGGCCGTGTCAGCACGCAAATGCTTTGCTGCCGCCTCGAGTGCTTTGTTTTTAGCGCCACTCGGTGCCGTCGCAAGCATCCCCGTTGCCTGGCGGGCACCTTTCCCCAGGGTGGCCATGGTGGCCGACAGGTCGTCGTTATCATCATGGGCCAGGTTTTGGCGAAGCACGGTAGCCATAGATTTTCTCGCTCAAACGTAGGAGGTGACGGTATTCTAAAGAGATTAGGTCATCGGCACCGCCGCTGCCAAGGGATGATGGTGGATCTAAGGTATCATCATCTGTCGAGCCGGGAATGACCCACCTGTCGCAGTCGCCCCTTGCGCACAGTCAATTCATTAATACCTATCAGCCATACTTGAGATCGTTGCGCTCTTGGCGGTCGTTTCCTTGCCTTGATCGTCTGGGGCGCCTAAATCTCGATTGAAGCGTGGCTTCTTTTCAACTTGCCTCGCAGGAGAACGGCAATGCAAACCGATAATCGCCTCTTCGATGACTTAGCCAAGGTCGCCAATGGCGCCCTGCACACCATGTCCGGCGTCCGCGATGAACTCGAAACACGGCTTCGTGAGCGTGTGGAGCGCTGGCTGAGCGACATGGATATGGTGCCGCGCGAAGAATTTGAAGCGATTAAAAGCGTTGCGCAGAACGCCCGCTCCGAACAGGAAAAACTCGTTGCCAAGGTCGAGGCGCTGGAAAGTCGCATCACCGCGCTCGAGGGGGCAAAGCCCGCCAGAACTAGCAGCAGAAAAACTGTCAGCAAACCAAGGAAAGCACCGCCTCGCCGTGCCGCCGCAAAAAAGAAGGCGGACGACTGAGCTCATTTTAGACGAGTGTTCACTTTACGGGCTCGCCGAGTTGTCTTGCGATGACCATCGCGTTTTGGCAGACTCGGTAGTGTGAGATGGATTCGTTGATTGCGTCATATCCATCGATTGAGGCCGAAGTGGGCGCGGACATAAGCGGCTGTTCCCAAGATGCGGGGCAGTGATTGAGGAGTGCGCCATGGTATCGCTACGCACCGAGACAGAAGAATCAATCGGCAATCCTTTAGACCTTGTCGAGCAGGTTGCTGTTGCCAATGAGTGGCCGTTTCACCGCCAGACGGAGGACGAGCTTGCCGCTGAGATAAGCGGTCATTGGTGCCAATATCGCTTGTGGTTTTGCTGGCATCCGGATCTGGGGGTGATGCACCTTTCCTGTGCGCTTGAAATGAAGGTTCCGGCTGCCAAAAAACAGGATATCTACGCCTTGCTCGCCATGGCGAACGAAAAGCTGTGGCTCGGCCATTTCGATCTTTGGTCGGATGAGAATCTGCCAGTGTTTCGGCATGCCCTCCTCCTGCGCGACGGCGTCGGGGTCAGCGGGGAATTGATGGAGGATCTGATCGACATCGCGGTCGCTGAATGTGAACGTTTCTACCCAGCCTTCCAGTTCGTGATCTGGGGGGGGAAACCGCCGGTCGAGGCTCTGACCGCCGCTATGTTGGAGACGGAGGGCGAAGCCTAGATGGCTAGGATTGCCGGCCCTCTGCTGCTGGTCGGCTGCGGTAAGATGGGAACGGCCCTCTTGCGGGGTTGGATCGAGAACGGCCTTGCAAACGAGGACGCGATCGTGGTCGAGCCCGCGGAGGAAGCAGGAAAAGCGATCAGCACGGCCCTTGGTGTCAGGGTCGTTGCTGACGCCCTGAGTATCCCGTCTGAAGTCACTTTTCGCGCTGCCGTCTTCGCGGTCAAGCCGCAGATGATGGCGGATGTTCTGCCGCGTTATGCTGACCGTTTCTCGATCGAAACCCTTTTGATCTCGATTGCGGCCGGGACCAGTATCGCGCGGTTCGAGGAGGTGTTTGGTCAAGGGGCACCCATCGTTCGGGCGATGCCGAACACGCCGGCTGCAATCGGCCAGGGAGTGACGGCCCTTGTCGCCAATGCTCATGTTGGTGAGGGGCAACGTGACCTGGCCCAGTCCTTGATGGCTGCCGTCGGCGATGTGCACTGGATCGATGATGAGGCGCTGATGCACCCGATCACCGCCATGTCTGGCGGCGGGCCAGCCTATGTCTTTCTGCTGATCGAAGCCCTTGCTAAGGCTGGCATTGCTCATGGCCTACCTGAGGATCTTGCCTGGTCCATGGCGCGCACCACGGTCACCGGCAGCGGGGCCTTGGCGCGAGCAAGCGATGAACCGGCCTCGACCTTGAGGAAAAATGTTACCAGCCCAGGCGGCACCACCCAAGCAGCTCTTGAGGTGTTGATGGCGGATCATGGTCTGCAAGCGCTGTTTGACCAGGCCTTGGATGCTGCAACCCAACGCTCGAAGGAACTTGCCTGAGCTGACTACCAGCTTCTCTTACGGAGACCGCATCGATGTCCGCGGCGAAGTCCAAGAAACCTACTCCATCCCCTGACGACCTACTTGTGATGGCGTTCGAGATCGTCGCCGAAACTGGTTGGTGCGGCTTTTCATTCCATGAGCTCGCGCACCGTAGCGAAATGACGCTTGCTGAGATGCGGCAGATATTTCGCGGCAAGGCTGCGATCCTTGATGCCCTAAGCCTTCGCCTGGATGATGCTATGCTTGGCGTGGACCCTGAGGAATTGGCGGAATTGCCGTCGCGCGATCGGGTTTTTGAGCTGATCATGAGTAGGCTTGAGGCCATGGCGCCTTTTCGCGCAGGCTTGGTGCGGCTTTCGAAGGAGGCACGAAGGGACCCCGAACTCGCCCTCACTGTCGGCTGCCGGCTGGACCGGTCGATCGCCTGGTTGCAGGATGCGGCGGGTTTTCGGTCAGGTGGTCTTCGCTCCCGGTTACAACGTCACCTCCTCCTCGGCGTTTATCTGAAAACGTTGAATGCTTGGACAGGAGATGAAAGCGTTGATCTTGCTAAGACCATGGCAGCTCTCGACAAGGATCTGAGGCGAATCGAGAATATTGCCGATCTCGGTGACCATGGACGATGACCAGCGAGGTAAAGGCTGGTATTCCTGGCTAATGAAGCAAGGAGACGAACGGTGGCAAAAAACGATTATCCCTATGACTTTTCTGATATGAGCAAGATGTTCGCTAACATGCAGGTGCCAGGTGTTGATTGGGACGCGATCATGGCGTCTCAGCAAAAGAATATCACGGCGCTGACCGAAGCAAACCAGCGTCTCTTCGATGGTGCTCAGGCCGTCATGCAGCAGCAGGCGGACATTCTGCAAAAATCGATGGCCGAGCTTACGGCGGCGTCACAGGATATGATGAAAGAAGGCGATCCACAGTCCGGGGCCAAGAAACGCTTTGATCTTGCCAAGAGCTCCTTCGAAGCTGCCGTTACCAATATGCAAGAGCTAGCGGATGTCGCCGGTAAATCCAACGGTGAAGCGCTCGAGATCATCAACCAACGTGCGACGCAGGCGTTCGAAGAAATTAAGGCAGTAATCAAAGCCAAGAGCTAGTGGCGCGGCCACAGCGTTCCCTTGGTTGGGGGCGATCCGAAGTAACTACCGCCTATAGTCAGGCAGTGTCAGCCTTGGCACGGAACTTCCTGATCAGACGGCGGGCTGCTTCAGGCGGGAGCATTGTCCCCTTGTTGATCTGGTCTTCCAGGTCCCTCATCAAGGCGGTGCTTTTTGGATCTTGTTGCAGCGCATCGATCAAGCTTGCCTGAACTTCCGACCAGAACCAGCTTTGGTGCTGGCGTTGGCGTTTCGCCTGAAGCTCGCTCGATTTTTCCAAGGCTTGGCGATGCCGCTTGATGGCCTTCCAGACCTGATCGATGCCATCGCCCTTAAGAGCCGAGCATGTCAGGACTTCAGGCGTCCATGATGGACTGGCTGGGCGAAGCAGATGGAGAGCTGCTTGATAATCGGATTGGACCAGATTGGCCGTGGCCAGGAGGTCGCCATCCGCCTTGTTGACCAGAACTAGGTCCGCCGTTTCGATGATGCCTCGTTTGATACCCTGCAACTCGTCGCCGGCACCAGGCGCTAAAAGCAGAAGAAAACAATCGACCATATCAGCGACAGTGGTCTCACTCTGACCCACGCCGACAGTTTCCAGAACGATGACGCTAAAGCCTGCCGCCTCGCAAAGGATGGCCGCCTCCCGCGTCTTTCGGGCGACACCTCCCAGGGTCATCCCGGCGGGGGACGGTCGAATATAGGCATTTCTGTCCAGGGAAAGACGCTGCATTCGGGTCTTGTCCCCGAGGATGGAGCCACCGGAACGCTGACTGGATGGATCGACCGCCAGGACGGCAATCTGTTCACTCTCGCCGATCACATGTATGCCAAAGGCCTCGATAAAGGTCGATTTGCCTGCACCAGGCGTTCCCGTGATGCCGAGCCTTATCGCGTGACCGGTATGAGGCAGGAGCATCTCGACCAGGACCTGTGCCTGCTCCTGGTGATCGGGTCTGGCAGATTCGATCAGGGTGATACCGCGTGCTAGCGAGCGCCGGTCACCACTCAAGATTTTGTTGGCGAGCCTCTTCGGATCAGCGTTCAAGGGGCATGTCGGCTTTGGCTACACGTGGAGACATCGTCTATGGAGTTAGGCGATTGTGGGTTATGGCGTCAAGGTAAGGGGATACTGACGTTAAGAATACCGCAATTGATCTAGTGAATGCATTTCGAATGGCTATCTATGTAACGCCAGCACGTGCCCTCAATAAGCTACCCATAATGTCCTATTCTATCTAATGACCTCCGAAACCTGGTCGCATACCGATGATCTTGGCGACGCTAGCCAGA
Source organism: Geminicoccales bacterium (assembly GCA_050633905.1). Classification (GTDB taxonomy): domain Bacteria; phylum Pseudomonadota; class Alphaproteobacteria; order Geminicoccales; family Geminicoccaceae; genus JANQPX01. Next base: position 19,694 of record JBOEHJ010000052.1, on the reverse strand, counting down.
ACCAAATGATGTGGTCATACCACTAGGTCTTCGCCTCGTATCGGCTGGTGGTTTTTTCTAACCGTTTGTCTGATAGGCGGCTCAGATGATCCGCCAGCCTCAAGGCGAGTGCGACGATGGTCAAGGTTGGATTGGCAGCACCGCCTGTGGTGAAAACACTGCTTCCGGCGATGAACAAATTATTTGTCGAGAACACCCTGCAATCCGCATCGACGACACCGTTAGAAGCATCCGAACCCATGCGCGTTGTGCCCATGTGATGATAACCGCCAAGCATGGGATCATCTTTGGCAATCTCTTCATCCAAGAGCCAAAGAGGGAGACCGACGCGCCCCTTATCAAGTCGGCCAATCTCGTGACCAATCAGATACGCCAGCTCCCGGATCGATCGCTTGTCGATCTCGCTTAGGCGCCAATCCAGTTGAAGACGCTGCATGCCCAGAGCATCGCGTTCGTTCGCGAGGAGGACGCGGCTATCGGGGTTGGGCGCTTGTTCCGCTTCGGTATAGAGGTAAATCGTTGGATCGAAACGCTCTTCCAACGCCTGCTTCAGGCCGAAGGCGTCGGTGATGAGATTGGTGATATGCTTTCCCAGGTTCTCCGGCAACTGCCGTCTGAGCCAGGCCATCTTGATCTTGTGCAGTGATTCATAGGCCGTGGAACGCTCGCGCGCATAGAAAAGCGGACCTAAACCGACGGCGCTACCCAGGATCTTGCGCTGTTCTTGCTCTCTTACACTCGGCTGCAGGAAGGCCCGGTATTGGCGATCTCCAAGAAACAGCGAGTCGTAAGATCCACCCCATGCATCGTCCTCCGTGGCAACTTGTCCTGCATCGGCATTGAGATGTTCCATGAAGAACCGTCCGACGAGATCCCGTTCATTGCCGAGGCCAGTGGAGCGTTCGCCACGCGCATTCAACAGCAGTCTTGGGTTTTCGAGGCCACCCAGAGCCAGAACGAATTGTTTGGCGCGAACCGTTGCTCTCTTGCCTTCATAGGACTGGATGATGAAGCGTTCGACCTCATTGCTGAGCTCGCCGAGTTCGATATCGACGAGATTGGCATGTAACAGAAGATCGATGGATGGTGATGTTTCGAGGCGCTCACGATATTGGGTGCCAAAGCCGGTGGGCGGGCGGCTGTAATGCCACATCTTATGGCGGAGACGCGTCTCGTCGACGTCAAGATATGACGTTCCATCCGGGGAAATTGCATCGCGCCGATAGTCGAATGGACCGAGTTCGAGCCAGGGATGGGCCAACTCGTACCAAGGTTTTAGATCGTCGAAGCTGATCGGCCAGCCGCTATAGGGAACCCAATCCCGTTTTTCGAAGTCATGGGGCTCCAAATGGGTGCACATGCCCCCCCAATGATTGGTCGATCCCCCGAGAAAGCGAAGCCTGGTCGTCGCGATGTCATGATAGTCACGCCCAACGTTCTCGGCGACATAGGGGTCTTGCGTCTCTTCCTCATAGTCGAAGCCGCCCGCTTCCAGCAGAACGACATCATGCTTTTGCGCCGCGAGCTGTAATGCAAGGGTGACGCCCGCAGCGCCAGCGCCTGCAATGCAAATGTCGCAGTGGAAATCACCCTCGCTGTCATCGCTCCGAAAACTACGTATCACGCTGTCGCCTTCGACCATTTGGGTTGATCAATAATCGATAGTGCATCGAGGTTAATTATTCCTTAAATCAACCTTCGCGACTGCCCAGATCGTCTTGGCAACACCTACCTCGATCTTCACGTGGACTGGGCCGCCGCCAGGGATTAAGAGTGGGAGCCGTTCATAAGACTGGAGCCGATAATGAAGCCCCCCCCGGAACTCGATGATCCCATGCAGCGGCCTCGCTACACCGGTCTTCCCACTTTCATGCGCGCACCCTTTAGTGAGAATCTAGCCGAGGTCGACATTGGCATGATTGGCGTGCCGTTTGATGGTGGGGTTACCAATCGCCCAGGAACCCGGCATGGGCCGCGCGAGATGCGCAACCAGTCTTCACTGATGCGACGTATCAATCAGGCAACAGGCATTTGTCCTTATGAGCTTTGCCGGGTTGCCGATATCGGTGATGCCTGGGTTGAAAAGCCGTTCGAGCTCATCGGCGCGCTTAACGAGATCGGTAGCTTCTATCAGCGAGTCATAGCCTCCGATGTGGTGCCGTTGACGTCAGGCGGAGATCATGGGGTGACCTTGCCGATCCTTCGAGCCCTCGGCGCCAAGGAACAGGTCGGCATGGTGCAAATCGATGCTCATTGCGACACCGGCTCCAATTATCTCGGTTCGAACTATCACCATGGCGCACCGTTCTCGCGGGCCGTCGAGGAAGGTGTGCTGGACCCGAAGCGGGTTGTGCAGATCGGTATCCGCGGCAGCATCAACGACAAGGATATCTGGCAATTCAGCTATGACAGTGGGATGCGCGTTATTCAAATGGATGAAGCGCATCGGATGGGTCTTGATGCCGTGATTGAAGAGGCCAAGCGCATTGTCGGTGACGGGCCGACCTATCTTTCCTTCGATATTGATGGGCTCGATCCAGCTTATGCTCCTGGCACTGGCACCCCAGAAGTTGGTGGATTCACGTCCCTTGAAGCGCAGATCTTGCTGAGAGGTCTACGCGGTGTGGATTTTGTCGGTGGCGATGTCGTCGAGGTCTCGCCACCTTTCGATCCGAGCGGTCTGACAGCCCTGACCGGCGCGAGTATGATGTTCGAGATCCTCTGTCTGCTGGCCGAAGCCCTTGAACGGCGAAAGCGATCATGAGGCGATCCTGATGAGATAGAAAAGGTTTTGCCGGTATCTCAACCGGCTAGTTGTAGGTTCCTACCGTATCGGGCTGCTGGGACGACGACTGATTGGTCTCGGCTTTCGGTTTAGGTCCTACCAGCGAGACCAGACGTCCAGCCCGAACCAACTCAGGCGATTTTTAGGCGTGCCTTCGGCCTCGGTCTCCGCGATGGCCTTTTTCTGTAGGTCAAGGAGATACAAGAGTTCGCGTGTCTCCTCATCGTCATCCTGTTCAGGGTTTTGAGGGATATTGCGGACGTTATCCCTCGCCGTCGCGTTGGCTGGGACAATGCCGAGATCCCGGCCAAGATCCTTTGCGGCAGTCGCGAATTTAGCTGACATGGCAGGATCGAACTCAGCGCAGTCGCTGCTCGCGCGCATCAGCTCATCCATGGTTTGAATGACAGCTTGATCCAGTGAAGAATTGTCCATAACGGCTAATCCAAACCTTCGGTGGTTACGTCCCCATGATTAATCTACCTAACAGATTTGTAGCTCCTCTATTCCATCAACCTCTAGGAAAAATATTTTAGTAAAATTCTCCTAATTAGTGTGCCAATTTTGATGTTTTTTTAAAGAGAGCCATTGCTGTATTTGAGGCTCACTTGGCCCTCATGCGTCACCGATGAACGTGACATCTTCGCCATAGTGCAAAAAAATCTACTTAGGATTGAATAACGTTATTTATCAATCGCTCTTAGATGCTATGGTCGCGTCATCCCCACCATCGAAAGAGGCGTGATGTGAAGGTAAGGGTTGAGAGAATTCGCCGGGGGCGGCGAATCGCTGAGGTTGAGTATGTTCAAACGGAAGCGCCGCAGCAGCGGCGTCGGCCGTTGCGGCAGGCAAAGGAGGGTGATCCCGTCAAGGACCCCTGGGAGAGAGACCGGGAGGTTTCAACCCGACTTCGCTTGCCCTGGCAACGGGACAATCAACGGGAGTCTTAAGCGCGGCTTGTTTGGATGATCCCAGCGACCGCAAGAAGAGCGAAGGTGTCTCCAGCCTTAAGGTCACTTTCTTCGAAGGCCGAGGGAACCAATTGGTGTGGTCATACCAGGACCACTAGGTTCGGCTGATGCGGTAACCAACCCTGGGAAAGTGGACGACGAGCGAACCTAAACGTTCCTCGGTGCGATGCAACGCGATGGTTTCCGCATCGATGTAACGGATCTCGCCGGTGACCGGCGGATCGCCACCGTCTTCCATTGGCCGCACATCGACCGTAATGCCGGGGGTAAGGCCTTGGCGATCGCCTGGATCATCGTGTCTGGGCGTCGTGGGCTCGCTTTTGGCAGCGATATCGAGCGCGTCTTCGGCGGAGAGATCTTTGGTCTCGCCATGGCCGATCGCGGCGATGCGCCTTTGCCAGGACTGGAGTGATGGGAAGGCCGCAATGAAGTTCGGGCCTTCCGCCCAGCGGCCATGGAGAAACCAGACGAGGTAGTAGGTGAGGGCATCGGGCAAGCCCGGCTGATCGCCCAGGAGAAAGGTCCTACCGGTCGCCAAGCGCTGGTCGATCCAGCCGAACTGGGCTCTCAGTTGGGCGAGCGTGTGATCGAGATCGGCGTTGACGGCCGCCAGGTCGTAATCCGGTCCGAAGTAAAGCCGGCCGCGATCGGCGGCAAAGGCGGGCGGCAGGTCATCCGGGGACGCGCCTAGCACCACCTTGACCACCAGATCGAGTAACAGGCTGTCAGTCCAGCGACTGATGCCCCAAACCATGCCGTCCCCACCGCCTGGGTAGAAAGTCGGCTCCGGGTAGCGGCGCTGCAGTTCGCGCAGGATACATTGCGTATCGCAATAGATATCCGCGCCGATCTGCATCACTGGTGTCCGTCGGTACCCCCCGGTTAATGGCATGAGCAAGGGCTTGGGCGGCAGGCGCGGGATCTCGACCGAACGCCAGGCAAGGTTCTTGATGCCGAGGCCGACCCGGACTTTCTCGGCAACGGGCGATTGCGGGTAATGATGCAGGATAATCTCGGTCATGGTCCACCAGGCTGGTTGCATACAGATGTGGCCCCGGGAGACTGGCCACAGGCATAGTCTATACATCGAGATGGCAATCTGCCCATGCGCTTCGTCTGCTTGGCGGCCGATTGAGCTGTTTAGGGCTTAAAGTTACGCTATGTTGTCTTCAGTTGGATAACTGAGCCTGTTGACGGCCAGCCGCGAAAGTTTTTTGGAACCTATGCAGATAAGCCTCGATCCCCAGGGCGGCGTTGCCGGCGATATGTTCGTAGCTTCCCTGCTCGATGCTTGGCCTGAGCTTGCCGAGGGTGCGATCGCGGCGGTGCGGCAGGTCGGCCTCGGCGATGATATTCGGCTCGAACATGTGCCTTTCAACGATGATGTGATGACCGGCAGCCGCTTTGTCGTCAGCCGTGGTCGGCAGGAGGCTCCTGCAACTGAGACGCATGCGGGTCATCATCACGTTCATTGGCGCGATCTACGAGAACGGCTGAAGCAGGCACCGCTCCCGGCAGGGGTCGGCGATCATGCGGTCGCGATTTTTTCACTTCTGGCCGAGGCTGAGGCTGGCGTGCATGGTCTGCCCGTCGATGAGGCGACTTTTCATGAGGTTGGTGCTTGGGATTCGATCGCTGATATTGTGGCCGCTTCGTATCTGATCCAGATGATCGGCGCTGAAAGCTGGTCGATCAGTTCACTGCCCCTTGGGCGGGGGAAGATACGTTGCGCCCATGGTGAACTGCCGGTTCCAGCGCCTGCCACCATGCGTCTGCTTGAAGGCTTTGTCTTTCATGACGATGGCAGGCTTGGCGAGCGGGTGACCCCAACGGGTGCGGCGATTTTGAAACATTTGGCCCCGGCCTTCGATGCTGATCATCGGCCAAGGCGCTTGCTGCGAACAGGCTATGGTTTCGGTCTTCGTCGTTTCGAGGGGATGAGTAATTTGCTACGTGCCTCCGCGTTCGATTCTGTGGGAAGCGCGAGCATGGCGGCTGACGAGGTGGGCATTCTCAATTTTGAGGTCGATGATCAGACGCCCGAAGATCTGGCGATCGGGCTCGATCATCTGCGAGATCAAAAGGACGTATTGGATATCCTGCAAACCCCGGCTTTCGGCAAGAAAGGCAGGCTGGTCACCTCCCTTCGCCTTTTAGTGCGGCCAGCGGCGATTTTCTCGGTGATCGAAGCTTGTTTTCAGGAAACGACCACGCTTGGGGTGCGCTGGACCGTGGAGAAACGGGCCATCTTGGAGCGGCATGAGATTGAGACCGCGTCAGGCATTGGCATCAAGGAAGCGCTCCGCCCGGGTGGATTGATTACCATCAAGGCGGAAAGCGACGATCTCGTCCCGCTTGTCGGCCATCAGGCGAGGAAGGAGCGACGGCAAGCGGCAGAGATGGCGGCTTTGCAGCGAAGAGAGCGGAGTGATCGGAATGGATGACGTAAAGGAACGCCTTGGCGCGTTGCATCGATCATTGGAGACGACGCGACCGGCGGCGGTTGCGCTTTCCGGCGGGGTCGACAGCATGACGCTTGCTTTCATTGCGCATCGAAAACTTGGCGCAGATGTCGCGATGTTCCACGCTGTTTCGCCTGCGGTGCCGCCAAGTGCCACTGCCCGGGTCAAGGTCTATAGTGAGCGAGAAGGCTGGGCACTTTCGATCCTCAATGCCGGCGAGTTCGACGACGAACGCTACATGGCGAACCCGGCCAATCGCTGCTTTTTCTGCAAATCCAACCTCTATGGCACCTTGTCGTCGAAGACCGAACGCCAGCTGCTCTCCGGCACCAATCTCGATGATCTTGGGGATTGGCGTCCCGGTCTCAAGGCGGCCAAGACGGAAGGTGTGCGCCATCCCTTCGTCGAGGCTGCAATCGACAAAGCAACTGTGCGTCGCCTCGCCGCTCATTTTGGCCTGGAGGACCTGGCTGAATTACCATCAGCCCCATGCCTTTCCAGCCGCATCGAGACCGGGCTCAGGATCGACCCCTCCTTGTTGCCGATCATCGATCGGATCGAGACCATGTTGCGCGAGCAGTTATCGCCCGAGACGGTGCGCTGCCGGCTACGTCAGGATGGTGTCGTGGTCGAGCTCGACGAGATCACCATCGAAGGGATCGATGAGCTGTTGCGAAGGCAGCTGATTGCCGAGATCGAAAAACTCCTGGATGACCGCTCATCCACCTCGATCACCTTCGCCCCTTATCGACGCGGCAGCGCTTTCCTGCGCGACGGCGGGCGTGCTGCGGCACCTTGATTTGGACATGGGACGGTGTTGTTCGCGGACAGTTGGGCTCTCCTACGGGCAATCCAATGATCCATCAGGGACGTAGAACGGTGGTCATCGTTCCTTGTAAAACACCAGCCAATGAGGACTGAGCGTTATGGTCATCACCCCGGTCTATGCGGGTCTGGTAACACTCATGTTCGTCGTCCTGAGTTTTCGGGTGATCGGTTCTCGACGCCAGGCGAAGGTGGCCCTTGGCGATGGCGGTAATGCAATGCTGACGCGCCGTCTTCGCGTCCATGGCAATTTTGCGGAATATGCGCCGCTCGCCATTGTTCTGATGGCGCTCGCCGAATTTCAGGGTAAGCCGGATTGGTTGATCCACAGCCTGGGGATCGCTCTGCTGACGGGTCGCCTGGTGCATGCTCTTGGCGTTAGCCGGGAGCCTGAGGACTTCCGGCTGCGCGTCACAGGCATGGTGCTGACCCTTTCGGTACTGATCATTGGGGCGGTCACGAATATCGGGCTGCCCTCGCTCTCAAGTCTCTTTGCGAATTAGTGGCGCCCTTCTCTCTGACACGCCCCGACGCCATACCGACAAGAGACTGCATCCCCATGGAATTCCGGCCGCGTTCTTCGACGGCGCTCGGAACAAAATGAGGTGGCCACGCCACCTAGGAAAATTCGGGCATTCGCTGTTAGGGTGCCAGCAGCAGCGGATTGAATGAACAGACCGAAGGAGCCCATGGCTGAGGATCAAATCAAGCTCGACTTGGAGCGGCGACGCCGGCTGGGTTTTGACGAAGCCGTGTTCTGTGCAGGCAAATCGAACGCGCAGATGACAGCCATCCTGGATCAGCTCGCAGCCTCTGAAGCGAGCATGTTGCTGACCAGATTAGACCAGGCAGCTTTTGCCGAGCTTCCCGATATTCATCGAGATGCCATCGACTATGATCCGGTGTCGAAAACAGGATTTTTCGGCCGTCTGGACAAGGTGCGGGGTGATCCGAAGATCGCTGTAGTCACGGCGGGAAGCTCGGATGTGCCGGTTGCACTCGAGGCCATTCGCACGCTGACGTTCAATGGTGTCAGCACGCTTCCTATTCATGATGTTGGCGTTGCAGGGCTTTGGCGCCTGATCGAAAGGATTGACGAGATCAAGGCGCTTCCGGTGGTGATCGTGGTGGCGGGGATGGATGGCGCCTTGCCGAGCGTGATGGGCGGGTTGGTGCCGGGATTGATCATCGCTGTCCCGACCTCCGTTGGTTATGGGGCATCACGCAGCGGCGAAACGGCCCTTCACGCAGCGCTCGCCTCCTGCGCCCCTGGTCTCCTGGTCTGCAACATCGACAATGGCTATGGCGCCGCTTGCGCTGCCCTGCGTGGCCTCAACATGATGCCTGCATTGTCTTCCGCGGATGATCATCTCGACCGCTCTTGAAAACTTGGCCGCATACCGTCGATCTTGACGACATCGGACGAAAACAAATGAGGTGGCCATGCCACAAATTACTGAGATCGAGACCTTCGTCGTTGGCAATCCGCCGCCGCATTTCGGGGGGCGTTATTGGATCTTCGTCAAGCTGGTGACAGACGGCAATGTCGTTGGTTATGGCGAAGTGTATTCGGTACCGTTCGATCCTCATATCGTGGAAAAAATGATCCGGGATGTCGCCGAGCGCTTTCTTATCGGCCAGGACCCGCACCATATCGAGCGCTTCTGGCGCCGCGCCTACGGTTCCGGCTACACCCTTCGCCCCGATGTTTCGATGATGGGCATCGTCTCCGGCTTGGAAACGGCGTGTTGGGACATTATCGGCAAGGAGGCCGGCAAGCCCGTCTATGAGCTCCTGGGCGGGCGAGTTCATGAACGCCTTCGATCCTATACCTACATCTACCCCGAACCGGGCGATCCCCTGCCAGGGGAGGGGCCACATGTTTATGACGACGCAGGTGCTGCTGCCAAACGTGCGCTGCAATATGTCGATCAAGGGTTTACCGCGGTGAAGTTCGATCCGGCCGGGGCCTATTCGGTCTTTGACCCAAGACAGCTCAGCCTTGACGATCTCGAGCGCTGCGAGCGCTTCGTGAAGTTGATCCGGGACGCCGTGGGCAGCCGGGCAGATCTGCTTTTTGGGACCCACGGGCAGCTCACGACATCGGGGGCGATCAGGCTGGCCAAGCGCTTGGAGCCCTATGATCCTCTTTGGTTCGAAGAACCGCTGCCGCCGGAGAGCCCAAAGGAAATGGCGCGTGTTGCGCGTCAGACCTCCATTCCCATCGCCACCGGAGAGCGGCTGGCAACGAAATATGAATTTGCCCAGGTATTGGAGAACCAGGCCGCCTCGATCCTGCAAATGGCGCTCGGTCGCGTCGGCGGGATTTTGGAGGCAAAAAAAATCGCTGGCATGGCGGAAGCTCATTACGCCCAGATCGCGCCGCATCTCTATTGCGGACCGATCGAGGCAGCAGCGAATATCCAGCTTGCCGCTTGCAGTCCGAATTTTTTGATCCTGGAATCGATCAAAACCTTTGGCGGCTTTCATGCCGAGATTTTGAAAAAGCCGCTGCAATGGGAAGGCGGCTACGTCATCCCGCCGGCAGACCCTGGAATCGGCGTCGAACTGGATGAAGAGGTCGCGCGAAACAATCCCTATGAAGGCAACCTCTTGCATCTCGAGATGGAGCAGAACCCATTATGAGCATGAAAATCGCCTTTATCGGCCTTGGCCATCTAGGATGTCACCTGGCCCATAGCCTCCTTGAGGCAGGGTTCGATCTGACCGTTTGCGACCTCAACGAAGAGGCGGCCGCAAGCTTGATCGACAAGGGAGCTCGTTTTGCTGGGACGCCCAAAGCAACAGCCGAGAACGTCGATGTTGTCATCACCTGCCTGCCGTCTCCGGCTGCCACGGAGACGGTGATAACCGGCCCCGACGGTGTCCTAGTCAGCCTAGGTCGCGGTGCGACCTGGATTGAGATGAGCACCAATGATCCGGAAGCCATCAAGGAGCTGGCAGCTCTTGCCGAGCAAAAGGGAGTCCAAACATTGGAGGCGCCGGTGACCGGCGGTGTTCACCGGGCTCGAAGCGGCGAGATCACCGTTTTGGTGGGCGGCGAAGAGGCGCTGTTCGAGGCACATCGACCGCTGTTCGAAGCGATGGGCGGCGAGGTCATCCATATGGGTGAGCTTGGCAAGGCCTCGGTGATCAAGGTCATCACCAACATGCTGGCTTTCATCCATCTGATCGCGGCGGGCGAGGCCATGATGCTGGCGAAAACCGCCGATCTCGATCTCACTAAAGCCTTTCAGGCGATCAAGGCCAGCTCCGGCAACAGCTTCGTGCATGAGACCGAAAGCCAGGTCATCCTGAATGGTAGCTACAATATCGGGTTCACCATGGATCTCGCTCTAAAAGATCTCGGCATCGTCCAGAAGCTCGCAAGAGAGCAGGCGATACCCATGGATCTCGCCAGTCTCACTGAACAGATGTTCCGGCGCGCAAGCGGACATTTCGGCGGCGATGCCTGGTCGCCAAAGGTGGTGAAGCTCTTGGAAGATGCTATGGGGACGACGCTTCGAGCGCCGGGATTTCCAGAAACGCTCACCTAGTGGCGGTGGCATGGCCACTTCATTCGGTTTCCGCCGATATAACCAAGGTCAACGGCATGCCACCAAGATGAGAAGGCCCATTGTGGGTTGGCTGTGGCGTGCGAAGGTTAAATGAGAAGTTTCTGAAGAGAGTTTAGACGAAGGCAGCGATCAAACGATCACGGAGAAGAGGTTCAAAAGTGTCAAAAAAAATCACAGTCTATTATGCGCTGCAGTCACCTTGGACCTATCTGGGCTGGCCGCGGTTGATGGACCTGGTCGCGGAAAAAGGGGCTGAAGCGGTCTATCGTCCAATTAAAATGGCGCCGGTCTTTGCGGCAAGCGGCGGTCTTCCCTTGGCCAATCGCCCGGTACAACGTCAAGCCTATCGCATGATGGAACTCAAACGCTGGCGCGAGGTGCTTGGTCTGCCGTTGACGCTGGAACCAAAATTCTTTCCGACCAACGAAGTTCAAGGCGCCCTCATGGTCATCGCTCACGGGCGGCAAGGTGGCGACATCGCCCGCTTGAGTTATGCGATGATGCGGGCTGTTTGGGCCGAAGAGCGGGATCTCAGCGACACGGCGACGCTGATTGCCATCGCCGCCGAGCAAGGCCTCGACGGCGAAGCGCTCTTAGCCAACGCCCAGGATCAGGCCATCGCCGATGCCTATGACGCGCATACCGAAGCGGCACTCAACGCCGGTGTTTTCGGTGTGCCCACTTTTGAGATCGGCGATGAGCTGTTTTGGGGACAGGACCGCCTGGATCTGTTCGCAAGGGCCCTTGCCTGAGCGGTGGCTCCTCGCTCGATCAGAAGTGAATGGTGCCTGATACCGTGATGATGTCTATCTGGTTTTCATAGCTACCGGAAAGGTCGCCACGGAAGGTGTTGCCTTCATCGGTTGCCTGAAGATCGAGGTCGCCATCATCAACGAAGATATGGGTGTAGGACAAGCTGAGGCTTAAGCCGCTCATCGGCTGGTAGTCACCGCCCACTGAAAGCCAGTAGCGATCATTGCCGGCAACGCGCGGCGTGCGGAACTCATCGGGGATTGGAGATTCGTCATAAGCGATGCCGCCGCGAAGAGTCAGATTTGGCTGCAGTCGATAGCTTGCGCCTAAAGCAAAGAAATAGCTGTCTTCCCATTCCTCTTCCGTGACGCTATCCGCTTGGGCCTCATTGTCGAATTGGACCCGAAGCTCATCGAACGTGCTCCAGTCCGTCCAGGCGACTTCGCCCATAATAGCGAACTTGTCGGTCAGTTCGTGATAGCCGCCTATCGACAGGCGGGCCGGCGTCGACACATCGAGGCTCGCACCCGTATCGACGAACTGGCCGGAGGCTTGTGAGATCGCCGCACCGACACCGCTGTCGCCAAGGTCGAACTCGGCATCGCCGCGCGCATCGTGGTCAATCGCTGATCGATAGGCAATACCGAAGCGCGTCTCTTCCGTCGGATGAATGAGAAACCCTAAATTGAAACCAAAGCCCCAGTCGTCGAGTTCTGCGCGTGCCTCGCCATCCTGCTCCGTCGGCTGCGAGATGGCAGCCAGATCTGCGTTGCCGCTCAAGGCACCTATCGTGCCGAAATCGACGGCGTTGGTCAGCTCAAGATCAGCGTATTGAGCTCGGAAGCCGAGGCCGAAGGACAGGTAAGGCGAAGCCTGGATGGCAAGTGTTGGGTTGATATCGATGGTTTTGAGGTCCGATCTCAAGGCGTGATAGCGACCGATCCATCCATCTTCGTTATCTGTGACAAGGCCAAATGGTGCTGTGATACCAAGGCCGAACTGCACGCCTTCCCCAACCGGCGCCGCCAAATAGAGGGCCGGCACCAGAGCATCGTCGCCGATGTCGCCACTGTTATCGGTGCCACTGATCTCCGTTCCTTCGATCGTTGTCGCTTCGCCGTCCCTGAATTTAGCCTCCGGGATAATGTAGCTCAGGCTTGTATGGCCTTGATAATCGTCGAAACGGGCAAGGGCTGCCGGGTTGAAGAACATATAGCTGATGTCTTCTGCGCCCGCAGTGGCACCTGCAAAAGCGTTGCCCTGCGCCACGGAGGATTGTTCGCGAATGGCGAAGCCTGCCGCGTCCCCTCGTTCTGCCGCGGCAAGTGTCATCGAGATGACGGCCAGCGAAACGCCGAGTCGTAAAGATCCCATCCGATATCCCCCCCTGCTAATATCTTTGCTTTGTTTTATGGCCCGACTGATCCAGCATTACCATCGATTAGCCGATGACCACCGACGTGCTGTGGATCAATAAGGCATCCTTCAATCCTTAACGCTAATCCGGCCGATTTGACCAGATACGATGGTTCAACAAAGCCCTCTTGACCTGTTATTTCCTATATACAGATGATTTTTTGCTGGCGATGGTCGTCACAGACGAGGCTACGCGTAATCCAGGCTGTAAGAACACTGGCCTCAAGAATCGATTGAGGGCGATGCCCAAATGACCAGGCATCGCCCTCAATCTAAGATCTTCTCCGGCTGATGATGAACGCTTTCGCGTTGTTCTAACCAACCGCGTGAGCCAGCGCCTCGAAAGGGCCAGCCGTCAAATGTCGTGTATCAGGCTTCTGCTGCCACAAGCTTCGGCAGCTCGCGCGCCTGTGTCACCCAATCCGAAACTTCTTCAGGCGTTGGGGCTCGGCGTGCGAAGCGTTCGGCAGAGTTTAACGTCGCCAAAGCATGATGCAACGAATCGGGCTCCTGACCTGCCAATGAGGCGACACGATCGACGCTCAGCAGTTCAAGCATGTCGGCGAAGATGGCGCCGATGCCTTTGATGCGCGCAAGATCGGCACGACAGGTTAGACGCTCAAGGGTCATCTCTTCGATGCCACTGGTCTCGGAAAACTCGTGACGTTGCTCGGGTTGCCCTGCAGCCTTCAACAATTGGTGTGTATAGGTCACACCATTTCTCTTCAGTTTCGCGCGGACATCGAAGCTAATGCCACGCAGCTTGCTCACATGCAATGACATCGACCGGTCGGCCGGTGCCTTTGTTGTGGCGCAAGGCTGCTTGCTAAGCTTCGAATCTTGAGCGGGTGATTTTTTTAGACGGACAGTACTTGATTGAACGTCGCCGGTATCTGAAAGGAGATCTTCAGAATACCCTCTTGCGATCATGGCGTCTGCTTGCATGAGTCCCTCCCAATTGTCTTAACTCAGGGTCCCCCCGAACACTTCCTGTCTTGATACCGCGATAAGAAATCCCATTTGCTTATCGATAACAGGTCGACGCCCTCGAACAAAAAAGACCATCAGCGCTGGACTTAATCGCTATCATGGACCGCGTCACATCCTGCCATCGGACAACGCACACCAGGTGAGCGATTAACCGCTAAAAAGAAATCTTGCTCTACGACACCTTCGTCGAGGATCCATACTCACAACAAAAATCACGTCTCTCCTACGTTCTTTTTGAAGTTGTATGGTAGTGAACGTTACAGATTCGGATTTATTCTACGAAAAATCACTATTCTCAGATTTTTAATGTTCAATCGTGCCGGCATATTGGCCTTGCAGGCGATTTTTTTCATTCAAGAAGCGAAAGGGGCACCTTGATGTTTGACGTCAAGACCACGTCGTCAGCATCAGGAATGGACCCCATATGCTTCGCCGATCGGCTCACATTTTTGTTGCGGCAAAACGCAAACGAACATAGTCGGCCGTCCAGTTTCCCTGATCATCGCAAAGAACGGGGCGGAGCAATGCAAGTGTTTCCGTGATCACGACATCCTTCTCGGCTGCGGGAAGATGAGCGAAAAAGGTGCCGGCCATTGTTTTAAGCCAGCCCGCCATATCAGTTGGCAGGGGGGTTGGCCTTGGGATGAGCTCTATCGAACTGACCGTGAAGCCATGATGCTCGAGCTTGGCCTGATAGGCTGCAGGTGTCGGGAAATACCAGGGGATCACCGCGGCACCGTCAAGGCCGCGCTTGTTGAGCGTCGCGACGAGCGCAACAGTGATGGCGGCAACATTACCGTGACCGCCAAATTCGCCGACGAACCGCCCTCTGGTTTTGAGGGCCCGGGCGATCCCGGCGATGACCACATCCGGTTGCAGCATCCAATGAAGCGCTGCGTTGGAGAAGACAGCGTCGAATTCGCTGTGAAAGTCGAGATGTTCGGCGCTCATGGTTTTGACTTCGAGCCCCCGCGCCGCCGCCGCTTCGATCATCTCGGCACTGGCATCGATACCGATGACCTCGGCGCCAGCCTCCGCCAAGGTCTTGGTCAGGACGCCATCGCCGCATCCAAGATCGAGGATGCGTTCTCCCGGTTTCGGCGCCAGTAAGTCGACAACTGGTGCCCCAAGTGTCGGCACGAAGCCCGTATGGGTCTGGTATTGATCGGCATTCCATTGCTGCCGTTCATTCTTATCCGATCGCTCGCTATTGATGGTCATATCGTTGAGCCGTTGTCAGAATTGATGGCTGCCAACAATGCCATGGCATCTGCGCTGGCGAAAGGCTCGTCACTGACGACGGTTAGCCGTCCTATCAGACGAGGAATTAGCGATGCTAGGCTCTCTTGCGACAGGAGGCGGGGCAGGCAGCAGGCAGTGGACGTAACGACGACCTCAGCTGATGGTCAGAGGTTCCAGCGATCCTCGTCGCGGCAAGCCGAGTAGAGAAAATTGCGTTTTTGACCATCGATTGAGAGGTCTTCTCTATAGTCCCGGCAATATTGGCCTGTTGTGGCAATATAGCTGCGGACCGGCGTGATCGCGCCGCTATGGCCGGTTTGGTCATTGGTCCACCGACGTGTCGTTCCATCCGGTGCGTGATCCAGGGTGCGTTGAAGTAATCTTGCCGCCAACGACACATCCTGTTCGGTAAGGGCGCTGTAGGGATCGCTTTTTTGAGAAACCGGGTCAGTAGCACAGGCCGCCAACAACGGTATGATGCAAATAGTCAACCGGAATAGAGCTCTCATCACCACCCATCACCTCGATGGAACAGCACCATTTGTTGGTGCTTATAAAGTTGATATCGTTCTGGTATGAGGCGTTGTCGACCCTTGGATCTTGCTTTTTTTAGCCCTAAGCCGCAAAGCCAAAGGTATCGGCTCGGCGTCGATGTCACTGCCGATAGAGACACCTATAGTGTGACCTCGTCAAATTCTCAATGGACGGATAACGCTTCCCTCACCATTCAGCGCAGGAGAATGCTTGCCTCGATGGTCAGGAAATAGTGTTCACAGTGATCAACGCGCCGGATGCTCAACGAACGGAATGCAACCATTGAACTCTTCGCCACCGCTTGATGTCGTTCATTTAACGTCGGGGAAAACCGTCGCCGGTATCGATGAAGTCGGTCGGGGGCCGCTTGCTGGTCCGGTGGTCGCCGCTGCGGTCATCCTTGGTGCGCCGATCGATGGCCTGGCCGATTCCAAAAAGCTCACGGCAACCAAACGAGAAAAACTTGCCGAGAGGATTTTCCGTGATCCTGATATCGCTTTTGGGATCGGTGCAGCCTCCGTTAAGGAGATCGACCGCCTCAATATTTTGCAAGCGAGTTTGTTAGCGATGGCGCGTGCCGTTCGAAAATTGCCCATCGGTCCCGACATCGCCCTGGTCGATGGCAATAAGGCGCCTGACCTTGCCTGCCCGGTGCAAACCGTCGTCGGTGGCGATGCGTTGATCCCGGCGATCAGTGCCGCATCGATCATCGCCAAAGTGACCCGCGATCGGCTGATGATGCTTCTTGATCATCGTTATCCCGGCTATGGGTGGCACCGGAACGCAGGGTATCCAACAGCAGAGCACCGAAGCGCCCTCACTGGCCTCGGGGCAACACGCCACCATCGGACCAGTTTCGCCCCGGTGCGCGCCTATCTCGCGGGCAACTGACTAAAAGCCATGCAGAGCATGGTGCTCTTGGAAAGAATGGCCATGGATCAATCGGTCCCATGTTAGTCCTTTCTCACCGAAGGCCAATGGAACCGGTGCGTTGCGTTGATTGGCGGTGTTTTGCCGCCGAATGGTGTTTCTGATAGGTCCAGCCGGGATCAGTAGGTGAGATCACCCCAATCGCGCGGGCCTTGTTCCTCGGGAACCTTGAGGAGGTATTGGCCGTATTCGGTCTTGAGTAGCGGCTCGGCCAGGCGGCGAAGGGCTTCATCGTTGATGTAGCCGAGGCGGTAGGCGATCTCTTCGAGACATGCGATCTGGAACCCTTGCCGCTGCTGGATAGTGCGCACGAACTCGCCCGCCTGCAGCAGGCTGTCATGGGTTCCTGCATCGAACCAGGCATAGCCGCGGCCAAGGCGCTCGACATGGAGATCGCCAAGCTCGAGATAGTGCCGGTTGACGTCTGTTATCTCGAGCTCGCCGCGTCCCGATGGCTGGATGGAGGCGGCGATATCAACCACCCGATTGTCGTAAAAATACAATCCAGTGACTGCATAGTTTGATTTTGGTTCGGTGGGCTTCTCTTCGAGGCTGACGGCCTGCCCCTCGCGGTCGAATTCGACCACGCCATATCGTTCCGGATCGACCACGCGATAGCCGAATACCGTCGCACCAATGGCGCGACCGGCGGCGCGACGCAAATCGTCGCGAATTGATTGGCCGAAGAAAATATTGTCGCCCAGAACCAAAGCGCAGTGATCGTCGCCGATAAAATCGCGGCCGATCAAGAAGGCTTCGGCCAGACCTTTGGGCTCAGCCTGGACGGCATAGTCGAGATTGATGCCCCACTGTCTGCCGTCACCCAGAAGCTTCCTGAAGACCTCTCGGTCTTCAGGTGTGGTGATCACCAGGATGTCCCGAATGCCGGCCAGCATGAGCGTGCTGATCGGAAAATAGATCATCGGTTTGTCGAATACCGGAAGGAGCTGCTTGCATACCCCGCGGGTGACGGGATGCAGGCGCGTGCCCGATCCGCCGGCTAAGATAATACCTTTCCACATCGCAAAATCTATCCGTTCCAAGCCTGAGACGATCATCAGCCACCGGTCCCGGTGGCTGATGATCGACATGTTGTAAGCGCGTGAGCCAATCCCGTTGTCGAACCGAGCCGCTTTGCACAGGACAAAGGAACGATCTGGCGGGCTTCATCAGCTCGAAGAAAACCTGCTCGAAAACGCCGAAACGACCGACCCAGACGCAACGTTGGTCGCGGTCCGGGTCGGCGCGAGACGCCGAGATTTCGGTGTCAGGGCCTCCGACGTCGATGCATCAGCGCTAGGCGTTAAGCATCAAGCTCCAAAATACCACCATGAAGCTCGACTTCCTTGATGGTCTTGTGCCAGGTCGCCAGCGACTGGTACCAGTCCAACGTGATGGTTTCCGTGGTCTTGTCGAGGGTGCCGGCTTCCAAACGCTCGTAAATTTCAAGCGCGCCGTCCTTGGCGGTCAGATTGGCTTTCCAGCCAAGCGCTTCAATCTTGTCGAAGCTGACCCGATAGGAGCGATGATCCGCATCGCCATACCAATCGATCTTGACGTCCCGCGGCAGAACCTCGCCGATCAGTTCAGCAAGGGGGCCTAGCTGATAGTTGTTGGCATCCGAGCCGACATTGAACAGCTGGCCATTAACCTTGTCTTCTGGCGCCTTCAGCATGAACATCTGGGCAGCGGCAGTATCGCGGACATGGACCATCGGTCGCCACTGGCTGCCATCACGCATCAGCGGAAGAACACCCGTCTTCCAAGCGCCATAGGTCATGCCGTTGATCGCCAGATCGAAGCGCATGCGCGGGCTGTAGCCGTAGACGGTCGCCTGGCGCAGCACCACGGCACAAAAATCATCATCAGCGAGAGCGAAGACGCCATGCTCGGCCAGCTCATTGGCTTTGGCATAGGTCGTGAGCGGGTTGGTCTTGTAGGTCTCGTCGCAGATGACACCCGGCTCCTGGAAGCCGTAGATGCTGCAGGATGATGGCAAGACATAGCGCTTGACGCCGGCCGCCTTGGCCATCCTTGCGCAATGCACGCGCGATTCGTGATTGATGGCGTAGGTCGCGCTCTGAAAAAGCTCGCCGCTTGGATCATTGGAAATCGCGACCAGATCGATGACGTGATCGACCCCATCGAAATAGTGGGGCTCCAAGCGACGGCTGTCGGCCCGGATAATTTCCAAATTCTCATGCTCGGGAAGGAGATTACGGCCGAAGAACAGGCGATCGAGCACTCGAACCTGATAGCCATCCGCCAACAGCATCGGGACCAAGGTCGTTCCGATGTAGCCGCCAGCGCCGGTAACCAAAACACGTTCCATATCGAAGACTTTCTTCTCTGATCAACGTTCAAGGATAGGTGAAGAGATCGGGCATGTCGCAAAATCTGGGCTGATGACGATCTTTCTCTGACAGAACAAGGTCCGCTTCAGTAAAGGGCCAGTCGATTGCTAGATCAGGGTCATCGAACCGGATACCCATATCCAACTCAGGCGCATAATACGCATCGACTTTGTAGGCGATTTCTGTATGCGGCATCAGCGTTAAGATTCCGTGAGCAAAACCTTGCGGACACAAAATTTGCTGTCCTGTCTCAGCAGTCAGCTCAGCCATCACATGTTTGCCGAAGGTCGGCGAGCCTTTCCGACAATCCACGCAAACATCAAGAACGGCACCGCGCAGGACGCGTAGAAGCTTGGTCTGTGATGCAGGTGGAGCTTGGAAATGCAGTCCACGCAGCGTGCCGCGATCTGCTGAATATGCATGGTTCTCCTGAATGAACTCCATGGTCAAGCCGATATCAGCCAAAGCACGTCGGTTATAGATCTCGGAAAAAAATCCACGCTGATCGCCAAAACGGGCTGGCGTGATCAGCTTGACCTCAGGGATCTCAGTTGTTGTTAAGTCCATCAGCTGTTTCCGATTGGCTGAAAGGTGAACATCACGCCGACTGCTGTCGACGTGATGTCGGCCAGGTCATCTTTTCTGGGGTTAGGAGGCCTTCTTGTCGGTGGCCCCCAATGCTTGGCTCTCGATTTTTTGCCAGATCGACAGCGCATCGCTCTCCGGCATTTCGACGTCGGATGCCGTCAGGACCTGACCTGCCGCCACCGGTCGCTGGACGCGGAGGTCGTTGGCAAGGCAGATAGGCAGATGACCGGGTCGCTCTGCGATGT
This sequence comes from Geminicoccales bacterium, assembly GCA_050633905.1. Lineage (GTDB taxonomy): Bacteria > Pseudomonadota > Alphaproteobacteria > Geminicoccales > Geminicoccaceae > JANQPX01. The sequence continues at coordinate 21 of JBOEHJ010000052.1, read as the reverse complement.
TGACGCAGATCCCGCGCAAAT
>JBOEHJ010000051.1:0-68083 GCA_050633905.1 Geminicoccales bacterium | reverse complement strand
CCAGTTTTGGACACAAGCGAGAATGCGCCAAAAGGCAGGATGCGGACAAAACGGCCATCAAACACCTGCCCATTTGACGAAAAGTCACGAGGGGACGGGATGCCCATCGGACTGTTTTGCATCATCACAGATTGCGTACCACGAGGGTTTTTCCGCGACAAACTCATGGAATTGAGGTCTCAGGCTCAGGTCACTGTCGAGGGCATTTGCCGTGATCGGAAAGCTATCTTCCTCCGAGAGGATTTCTCCGAGCGACGTGCCGCAGGTTTTGCAGAAGCAACGGCCGTATTTGTACGGAGAAACTGGCTCGAAAAGTTGGACGTTCTCCCGACCGTGAATCCACTTTAGGTCTTCTTTCTTGGCGAATACGATCGTGCTCGCACCAACCTTGCGACACCTCGTGCAATGACACGTCCCCATCATTGACGGTTCGGCCAACAGCTCGAATTTGACGGCTCCACAGCAACAGCTTCCAACAATCATCTCTTTTCTCCTCTGTCGGCCTGAGCCGGTGTGCCACAGATGTCGGGGAGGATGATCTCCTCCAATCCCATCGTGGTTGCGTCGAAACCGTGGAGAAGGAAGCTAGCAAGAGGCTCCTGACAACTTGTTGTCAGCAACCGATCGTCATTTCGAGATCAGGGCGTCGGCATGGCGATCTGCGACATGTGCGGGGCCCATGCCGCGTGGCGATGCCATTAGGAGACCCGGGATTCTTTGCGCCCCGGAGAGTGGCGCATGAATCGGGTGGATGGTCGTGGCGAGCGTCCTTATCCCTAGGTGCATCGGAAACCCCTGGAGATATGGACATGCAGCTTGCCGACAAGACGATCATCGTTACCGGAGCAAGCAGTGGGATCGGAGCTGCTGCGGCACTGATGTTTGCCGAGGAGGGAGCCAAAGTCGTTCTTGGCGCCAGACGGGAGGCACTGCTCGATGAGCTCGTCGGCAAGATCGACCATGGCCATGGACAAGCGGTATCCCTGGCGGGCGACATCAGAAACGAAGCATATGCCGCTGAACTGGTGCGGTTGGCAAAGGCCGAGTTCGGCGGCCTTGATGCGACATTCAATAATGCGGGCATCATGGGCGACATGGCCCCGATCTCCGACATGGCGAGCGATAACTGGCAGGAGGTCATTACTACCAATCTTACGAGCGCGTTCTTTGCAGCAAAGCATCAGATACCGGCGATGAAGGATCGCGGTGGTGGTTCGATCGTGTTCACCTCTTCGTTCGTTGGCCACACGAATGCCGGCATGCCTGGGATGGGCGCCTATGCAGCCTCGAAGGCCGGGCTGATTGGATTGGTGCAATCTATTGCGGCGGAGCACGGGGCCGATGACATCCGCGCCAATGCACTTCTTCCCGGCGGAACCAAGACCGCTATGGCAGGGGACGATCCGACAATTCATGACTACATTGCAGGACTTCACCCGCTCAACCGAATGGCCGCGCCCGAGGAAATCGCACGGGCTGCTCTGTTTCTCTTATCTGATCAGGCTGCGTTCGTGACCGGCAGCGCCATGCTTGCAGATGGCGGAATTTCAATCAGACTGGGATGAACACCATGAAGTATACGCCCGGATGGCGATTAAGGAATGCTATCGAAGGCCTCCCGTCCGGGTCCGCGAACCGATCGGGCAGCCGTCATTCGCGCCGGCGACACGGGAGTGGGCAGCCACGCCATCGGTCAAATTTCAGCATGCAAGGTCCGGTTTCGGGCAGTTTACTCCCGTTCTGGTGAGGCCTCCGGCATTTCCGGTGTGTGCCGATTATGTTGATAAAGTCTGATGTGCACGAATGAGCTATACCGATATAGAAACGTATTTTACTGAATGAAGATTTTTAGCTGCGATTGAGAATGTTCTTGCCGATCAGTTGAGTCCGATGCTGCCAATCCCGTCGATCGCTTTCGACGATCTAGAAAATCTCCAAGGTCGTTTTTCATAGACGGACTGGTCGATCGTGCTCGACGAAAGCCTTATTGCCGAGAAGTCGGACTCAAACGAAGATCTATTGGATCTTTTCGATACGCTGGCGCATGAACTCCGCCACGCCGAGCAATACTATATCGCGGCAAGACACGTTGCCAGCACGAAAGACCTTGATGAAGAAACACTCGCGAAGCTCGATCGTTTTCTATTTCAGTTTGCTTAATTTCCTGACACCTTCATCGAAAGAGTCATTCTCGATCCGAGCATGCCAGATAGTGAGGTTTTTGAATTCGGAAAATTGATCTCGAACATTCTTGTCAACGATGAACTTTGTGAGAAGAAAAAATACATTAATGAAATTGTAAAAAGTCCGATCGTGACGCCTGATGAGTATGCGTATTATTCTGCAACCATTGATAGCAAGCTACCTTTAGAAAGAGATGCGACGTCAATCGAAAAGGCAATGCTTCGCATGACCAAAGTGTGTTTGAAGCCCTGGTAAGACTTGACGCTTCGAACAGCCGACTGTGGGTCATGAGCCGAATCTAGCCGACATTTAGGCGAGCGGCAGCTTTCTCCAGCAGTTCCAGATGCCACAAGAGAAAGTAGGAGACCGTCGACCGCCTCCTGGACGGCCGTTATTTTCCGGCACCCTGATCGAGCAACGACTTCAGCCCCTGCGTAATATTTGCCAGGTCAAATCGATTGGAGATACTGCCCATGTGCTCGTGAATGAGCGGGCCATAGACTTTCCACATCTGTCCCCGTATCTGGCACCCCTTCGATGTAATCACCAAAACTTTTCCGCGCCGATCATCTTCAAAAATCGACTCCTCAACAAGTCCCGCTTCAACCATGCGGCGTAGCAAGCGAGAAAGATTGGACTGCTCGAAAATGAGCAACTTCTCGAGTTCAAAAGGACGAACACCCACATCCTTGGCGCGCTCCAAAGCCCAGAGAACATCGTACCATCGTAAAGGCGGCAGATCTTTAGCTTTCAGCGCGGAATCCATCGACCGACAGATCGATCGCTGCGCATGATTGAGCGCTACCCAAAGTGCAGTCTCTTCCGCCGTTGGATACATGCCTTCACGTTCCCGTGATTGCGACTCATGGGTGTCATCTTCGGAATTGCGGGAGATGTGCCGGTCAGATAGATGTATTTTCATCTAACTTGTTTNNAAAATTGGGCTGTCGGCGCTATCGTTGACGTTCGCTGTTCCGGCTTTGGCCGCTGAAACCTACTACACCGATCAAGGGCACACCGAGGTCCGCTTTGGCTGGAACCATGCCGGTGTCTCGATGCAAACCGGGGAATTCACGACGGCAAGTGGCAAGCTGGTCCTTGATCCTGACAATGTCGAACAGTCGAGCATCAACGTGACGATCGATGCGGCCAGTGTTTCGACTGGCTTCGAGGCACTCGACACGCACCTGAAAAGCGCGGATTTCCTCGAAGTCGAGACCTATCCGGAGATCACGTTCGAGAGCACGTCGATCGAGCGGACTGGAGAGATGACCGCCAACATCACGGGTGACCTCACAATCCATGGGGTTACCAAGCCGGTGACGTTGGAAACGACGCTCACCCATCGCGGCGAGCATCCTGTCGCAGCTGTGCTCGATTATTACAAAGGCCAATGGATCGCGTTTTCGGCGACGACCGAGATCGACCATCAAGCATTCGACGTCGGCGGATTCTCGACCGGTCCGATCTCAATCGAGATCGTCACCGAAATGAAAGACCGTGAATAGGCGCCGGCTCGACAAATAGGCGAGTCGCGGTGAGCTTACTTTTTATCTTGCATGGCTAGAGAACTGAGACGGTCGGCAGTTTTGCTGTGGGCCGCATCGGGGTCAGCTGCGGAATCGAGCGGCCCTGGTCCAGTGTCTGCTTTGCGCTCGGAAGCGGCAGCAATGCTTGCTTCTCAAATGTGCCAAAACCAGGCCTTCCGGCAATGCAGATGACCAGACGATTTGGCCGTTGCGCATGATGCATGATGCCTGTGAGCTTGTCGTGCTTCACGCCCCGATCAAGACGAATGGAGCCCACACCTGAGAACGGCGGTAGGAAGGGTTATCATGTTGACGGAACGCCTCTTTGGTGGCGTCAAGGACGACCACCACATCTTGGTCGGGGAGGGTCAGCCAGTTCTCGTAGAAACTTTCCATGAAGGCGGCGGTCGGCTTGTCGAGCACGGGCCAGAGCGTCATGAGGATTTGCCTGGCGCCGGCAATTCGAAGCGCTTGGACCATGCCTACAATGCCCTCGGAGTAATCGATCACCCCTTTACCGGTATCGCAGGCGGATAGCACCACAAGCTCAGTACCTTCCAGGTTCAAATCCTGGGCTTCCAGGCTGTAGAGAATGCCGTCTTCGGGCCGGACTGCAGTCTCGTCGTCATCAAGGTCGAGATAGTTGTTAGCACCTGCCATTACCAAACCTGAGTAGAGTTGAGGCCGTGCCAGGGTCTGCAACGGTTCAGGTAAGTAGAACCCACGGATCGCCACATGCAGCACCCACGGCGGATGCTTCAGGCCCTTCAGGGTTTTGAGGCTGGTTTCGCTCGCACTTTTGCCGGTCCAAACCGTGACCGGATCATCAGGACGGTGCTCCCGATAGATCCGTTCAATCCTGACGATCTCTTCTCCAGTTGCTTCCAGCGGTTCGAAGGCCTCGAAGATACTGCGGACCTGCTCTCGGGTCGCTTCGACCTTCCGACGATAGAGTGATGCGAGGACAGGCGTTTTGGTATTACTTTCGGCATCAACTCTCTCTATACACCACTTGTTACATTGGCCCTTTCCGGGCACATACAGCAATGTTAGACGCTACAAACTGTTCACAGAAATCAATATATCCCAAGGAGTTAGATGACAGTGCGCAGCACTCGTAATGCAGGGGTCGCGTGTTCGAGTCACGCAGGCGGCACCATTTTCTTTTTGTCCAGCCCGGCGAGATAGGCGCGCCCTGCACCTCAGCGCATTGTGCCAGAGAGCCGCGAGAGCATTCATCGATCGTTGGATATCAGTGAATGTCAGCAGCCATGCTGCTTTATTGGCAAGCTAGGCTGGCGTCGAGCAAGGCAAACCCGGATGGGTCATCATCGCCGGTCAGCTCCCGATAGTAGCTAGGCTCATCCCGCATCAAGGCCCGTGCTTGCTCGATCGGCGTTTGGTGGAAAACCAACTCGCGCCGGACGGCGAGTGTGGCGGGCGCCGCTCCTAGAAGATTTTGCGGGAATTGCTCATAGATGACGGTGGTATTGCCATCCTGCTCTTCGAGGTTGACGAAAGCCCGTGTTCCAAGGGGATTGGGCTTGCCCGATTGCGGATCATAGGCGCAGGTCCTAGGGGTGGTAAGCGCCGCCAGATGCAGACGGGTCGTGCCGAACAGGCGATGATCGGGGTCCCATTTGAACAGCAATGCCGCGCGCTCGTCCTCAGGTAGGCGCAAAGCGAGGCTGGCGGAAGAAGACTGCGTATTGTCCACGGTCGCACCACCGATGGTATGCTCGGCACCCGGCGTCACCACCTCGAGCTTGAGGTCGTCCAGCGGGAAACGGCGCCTAAACTCACTGTCATTGCCCGGAAATTGCTCGATCACGCCGACCTGATAGCTGTCGGCCGACTGCAAGGCCATGGCGAGCTGCCAGTCATCTTCGCCGCGCAGCAGTACGGCAAAATCATCCATGCCATTGGCATCAAAGTCGCCCTTGCCGATATGCTGGACATGTTGCTGTTCTGCCGACGGCAAGTCATAGCCGGGCAGCACCCGCTCGATCCCCTCGGCGACACCAGCAGGCAGCTCACCCGCCAGCGTCACTGATGAATTGGCAACGAGTGCTGCGACCAGAGCACAGGCGGACAGAAGCTGCCCCACCCCGTTACGACCGAGTGCGGAAGGCTTAGTCGGGATCATATTCAAGATGGATATGGTCATTGGCTGGATTGCTCGGGAAGCTCTCGAAGATCACGTCGAAATCAGAGCCTAAACGGTTTGATAAATCATTGGCGATCGACTGCGCCAAGCTATCGGAGATGTTATTGGCACGCAAGTCGATGGCAAAATCACTGAAGTGCAAGGAACCTACGCTGTGGCGGCCGTCATTGCCCGAAGTTATGACGGGCGTCGGACCACCGGCCACCTGCCAGGCAGCGACAATATCATCGAATGTATCCACCACGCGCTGATCAAGATTGGCGATATCGGCGCTGGCCTTCAGATGAATGTCCGCACTGCTATTTTCTGCACCAACCGTCACATTGCTCCCGCTGGTCGGTGCCGACCCACCGGGAGCAGCCGCAGCGCCTGAGGTGGTTGAGGCCTGACTGCTATTGGCAAGTGCTGTATTGAAATTGCCGGCATAGCCAGCGATGAGGCTGGCCCGATCCGTGCCGTTGACGGTCCGTCTTGCATTGATAAAGTCTGTGCCGGACCCGTTGATATAGGTATCCAAGCGGCGGCCGGTGAAGGTCCCATCACGCATGCCGATGACCAGGATCTGGGCGGCGATGTCCGGGTTTTCCGCCAATTCGGGATTACCGACCAGGTCCACACCAAGACGGTTTGACCAGTCCTCATAGTTTCTGCGGCCGGTGATCTGTACGTAGCCGCGACCTTTGAAGCGCACGCCGTCACCCGGCTGCGTGTTGCCGAGGTCGCTCCGCCCTTCATATTGCGCACCCGATGACAGTTCCTCCATGAAGCGTCCAAGATGGGATTCAAGGGTCGCAGTCGCGAGCACATAGGCGGTCTGCTGTTGGCTCAGCCCCTCCTGTTGCGCGACATTGACAATCCGCTCAATATGCTGGGCGACTTCCGGATTGGCATTGCGAATGCTGGCCGGCACGGCTTGTACCAGCGCATCGATATTGGCGTTGCCGACACTGGACGAACCACCACCGGTAGTTCTGCTCGCACCAGCGGGAAGATTAATCTGCTGGCCAAGCTGAATTCTGTCCGGGTTGGTTATTTGCGGGTTAGCGCCGAGCAATGCGTTCAAACTAACACCATAGCGCGATGCAATACCGCTCAGGGTATCGCCGGATTGAACGATGTAGGTACCGCCGGAACCTGAGACGCCCGAGATCAAACTGTCGATATTGCTGATCTGGTTCTGCAGGTCACTCGATGGCGAACCGCCCGCGGTTGCTTGAATGAGCGACTCGCGCCTCGATATCAGTGAGCTCAGAACATTGGGCCAGGTCTCGCCACGTCCGGCGATCCCATCAACACCGATCCCATGACTGCCTTGAAAAGCGCGAACAGCAGCTTCTGTCCTGCTCCCAAAAATGCCATCTGCCGTGCCTGGGTTATAGCCAAGAGCTGTCAGCGATTCTTGCAACAGCTTGACATCGTCACCCCTGTCACCGTTGGAGAGCGTGGAAAGGTTCGGACCGATCGTCGCCGATGCCGCCTCGGCAGAACTGGCGCTGCTCGCCGCAACAAATTGCGATGAAGTGGCACCACCCGCTCCGACTTGCTGGCCGCTGGTATTACCACTGACCCCTGACACAGCTTCCATCTCGCCCCTCCAACTCGAATTAACCAAAAATCGAATTGCCTGAACTGGTAATCAATACCCAATGACTTGCAAAGTAATAATTAAAAAATTCGAACTTTTTCAATTTAGAGGCTCATCAGAATTGATAAGATACCTTTGCGTTATTATTGTATTTCTTTAAAGGCGATCAGAAGAGTTCTTTCTATCCTTTCTCGCTAGAAATTTCTGGGTCAGCAAGTGCCTGGACAAGAGGGAAGTGAGCTGCTGCCAATAGAATTTACCAACGGGATGCACGCCTATATCGGCGTCCACAAACCAGTCTAGCTGGGTGATCAAAGTTGGCTCAAAATCAATGAGATGGGCTGCCCTCAACCAACGCTTTTGCCTGCGTCGACGGGTTAGGCAGACGACATGATGTGGATGACCCGGTCAGCAAGCATGTCCGTCACCTTGGCGCCGTAGGTTTTCATATGAGGCGCTCCCATATGGGCTTTGAGCGCGTCCAAGCTCTCCCATTTCTCGACAACCACAAAAGTATCGTCGCCATATTTCGTCTGAACGTCGCCAGCGTTTTCAACATCGACGGTTGCCCCGTATTCGATGCAACCGTCTTCGGCATGGACCGCCGGCACGTTGGCATTGAACGCTTCAAGCACGTCAGCGCGCAGCCCGGGTTTGGTGGTGATGACGGCAATGACATGAACCATCGACATCGCAAAGCCTCCTCTGAGTTTATCACTGGCCGGTTTTTTCGCTCTGTCCAAGATGACAACAAAAGGCGTTGATCGGCAAGCGGGCTTTCAAGACGGCAGGTTTTCTTATCCGATTGAGCATCTGCATCCCTGCCGCTAGGATAACGTTACAAAAAAACAAATTCAGGGAGACCTCAGGGATGAGATATCATCATCAAGCCATTGCAGGTGCTGTATCCGCCACTGCGATCTTGGCTTTTGCTGCACTGACACCGGCTGCTGCCGATGGCCATGCCGGCGTGACCATCGTTCTTTCGGAAGAACTCGATCTGGTCGAGCCCTGCCAGGCCAGCCGCTCCAATATCGGTCGCGTGATCAAGCAGAACGTCGCCGAGACCATGACCGAGATCAATCCGGTCGATGGCAGTATCACACCGAGGTTGGCGACCTCCTGGGAGCAGATCGACGATCTGACCTGGCGGTTTACGCTGCGCGAAGGCGTCAAGTTTCATGACGGCGCTGATCTGAATGCAGACGCCGTGGTTTATGCGATCAACCGCACCATGGACGAGACCCTGGATTGCGAAGTCCGAACGAAATTCTTCGGCAATGTCGCACTGACGCCGACAGCCGTCGACGATCTCACCATCGACATTGCGACCGACAGTCCTGTACCGATCCTGCCGACCATGATGGGCACGTTTACCATTGTGTCACCGAATACGCCCATGGGTGAGCCAACCCGCGAACCTGTGGGGACCGGTCCCTATGTATTCGAGAACTGGGCGCCGGGCGAGAATATTACGCTTGACCGCAACGCTGATTATTGGGGCGAGCAGCCAGAGGTCGAGAAGGCTACCTATGTCTGGCGCACGGAAAGTGCCGTTCGCGCGGCAATGGTCGCGACAGGCGAGGCCGATATCGCCGCCAATATCGCAGTGCAGGACGCGACCGATCCGGCGACCGACTTCAGCTACCCGAATTCGGAAACCTCCCGCCTTCGGATCGACAGCATGATCCCGCCGCTGGACGACGTCCGCGTGCGCAAAGCGCTCAATCTTGCGTTCGATCGCGATGGCGTGCGCGGCACCATCTTCAGCCCGGATGTCATCCCAGCAACCCAATTGGTGGTCCCCAGCATCAATGGGCATAACCCCGATCTCGAGGTCTGGGCCTATGACCCGGCCGAGGCGAAAAGGCTGATCGATGAAGCCCGCGCTGCCGGCGTGCCGGTCGACGACGAGATCACGCTTCTCGGCCGCATCAACATCTACCCGAACGCTACCGAGATCATGGAAGTGCTGCAGGTGATGTACAGCGATATCGGGCTGAACGTGAAGCTGCAGATGATGGAGGTCGCGGAATGGGTCGACATCCTGACCAAGCCTTATGCTGAGGATCGGGGGCCGGTGGTACAGCAAAGCCAGCACGATAACAACAATGGCGATGCGGTGTTCACGGTCTACAATAAGTATCATTCCGAAGGCGCCCAATCCACGATCGCCGATCCCACCTTGGACGACATCATCGTACGAGCTGGCGAGGCAGCGGGCGACGAGCGCCGTGCGCTCTTCCAAGAGGCGTTCAAGATCATGAATGACGACATCGTCGCCGATGTGCCGATGTTCCACATGGTCGGCTACACCCGGGTCGGCCCGCGCGTGACCTTCCAGCCGGATATCTCCACCAACAGCGAGCTGCATCTCGCCAAGATCGGCTTGAACTAAGCACAACGGCAGCGCGGCTCGGTACGGTCCGGGCCGCGCCCGGTGAAAGTCGAGGTTTTTTGGGACCTTATCTAAGAAGACGCGCGCTCCACAGCGTCCTTTCCTTGATTGGGCTGATCGTCCTGGTGTTTTTCCTGGTCCGGCTGACCGGCGATCCGACCAATCTTTTCCTGCCGCTCGACGCCTCGGTCGAAGCGCGCCAGGAATTTCGGGAACGCCACGGCTACGACCAGCCGCTGATCGTCCAATTCGGCCACTACGTCACGGGCCTTGCCAAGGGCGATTTTGGTGAATCCATTCGGCAACGGCGTCCCGCCATCGGCATCGCGCTCGAAGCCTTTCCAACCACCCTTCGCCTCGCCTTCATGACCATGATCATCGTGATCTCGTGCGCCCTCGTGGTCGGTTCGCTTGCAGCCTACAAACCGCGCGGCCTGTTCGATCGGTTTTCCAGCGTGATCACCCTTGCCGGCGCCAGCGCGCCCGAATTCTGGGTCGCCATCATCGGTATTTTGCTGTTCGCTGTGGCGCTCGGCTGGCTACCGACCTCGGGCACCGGCACGGTCTGGCATTGGATCTTACCGATTGCCGTGCTGACGATCCGCCCGTTTGGTCTTTTGGTCCAGGTCGTGCGCGGTGCTATGATCACCGCCCTCTCCTCCGCCTATGTCAAAACCGCCCGCGCGAAGGGGGTGCGCGAGCGCACCGTGATCTTTGTCCATGCGCTCAGGAATGCGATGCTGCCGGTGATCACGGTCGCCGGCGACCAGGCAATCGCCATCGTCAACGGTGCGGTCATCGTCGAAACCATCTTCGGCTTTCCCGGCATCGGCAAGCTGATGATCGATGCCGTGCTCCAGCGAGACTTCGCCGTGGTGCAGGCCGCCGTCCTGGTCACCGCCGTCGCCATCTTCCTTATGAACATCCTGATCGACCTGGCCTACGCCCTCCTCGATCCCCGCATAAGGCACGCCTGATGGCAGGCAAACCGATGCTTGGCACTGAGACCCTGCCTCCGATCGAACGCCCCTGGCACCAGGCTTTTTTACTGCTTTGGCGCGATAAATTTGCGTTTGCCGCCGCTCTTTTTTTGTTGGGCATGATCTTTTGCGCGATCTTCGGCCCGAGCCTCTTGAATGACGTCGCCACCAAGATGGACCTAAAACAACGGAACGCCCCACCTTTCGAGCTGGAGCGCGGCTGGCTGTTTTTTCTCGGTGCCGACGCGCTCGGACGAAGTATCCTCGCCCGCATCATCGTCGCGTCGCAAAACACCCTGAGTGTTGCCGCTACGGCCGTCGCCGCAGCCATGGTGATCGGTGGCACGCTTGGCATCCTCGCCGGCTATGCCGGCGGCTGGCTCGGCAATATCATTATGCGCCTCGCCGACGTCGTGATGAGTTTTCCATCACTTTTATTAGCGGTCGTCGTGCTCTACATGTTCGAGCCGAGAGTGGCCAACCTCATCCTAGTCCTCGCCTTCACCCGCATCCCGCTCTATCTCCGAACCTCCCGCGCCGAAGTCCTGGAAGTGCGCGAACGCATGTTCGTCAGCGCCGCACGCGTGATGGGCGCAAGCCAGACCAGAATCCTGCTCTGTCATATCGCGCCCATGGTGGCACCGACCCTGATCACCGTCGCCACCCTCGATTTCGCCTTCGTCATGCTCGCCGAATCGGCGCTGTCTTTCCTTGGCATCGGTATCCAACCGCCAGAGATCACCTGGGGCCTGATGGTCGCCCAGGGACGAAACTATCTCGCAAGCGCCTGGTGGCTCGCGTTTTGGCCAGGCCTCGCCATCATGCTCACCACCATGGCGCTCAATCTGCTTGCAAGCTGGCTGCGTATCGCCGCCGACCCCGAACAACGCTGGCGCTTGGAAGCCGCCGAGCGGCAATCGCTAGACTTAAAATGAGCGATCACCTGCTCAGCGTCGAAAACCTGGCTGTCGAATTCCACACAGCAGCCGGTACAGTGAAGGCGGTCAACGGTATCAGCTACCATCTCAATGCCGGCGAATCCCTTGCCATCCTTGGCGAAAGCGGCTCGGGCAAAAGCGTCTCGGCCTCCACCATCATGAACCTGATCGACAGCCCGCCCGGCTACATCACAGGTGGAAAGGTGCTCTATCGCGGCGAGGATCTGTTCGCGATGTCAGCGGAGCAGCGACGCCAGATCAACGGTCAGAAGATCGCCATGATCTTCCAGGACACCCTTGCCCATCTCAACCCTGTCTACAGCGTCGGCTGGCAAATTTCTGAAACTTTTCGCGCCCATGACGACGGTGCTTCAACCGCGAGGCAGAAAGCCGTCGACCTGCTCAGCCAGGTCGGCATTCCGGATGCCGAACGCCGGGTCGACGACTACCCTCACCAATTCTCTGGCGGCCAGCGCCAGCGCGTGATGATCGCCATGGCGCTCGCCTTTCGCCCGGACATCCTGATCGCCGATGAGCCGACCACCGCCCTCGATGTGACCGTACAGGCGGACATTCTTCGCCTGCTGAAGGACCTACAAAACGAAACTGGCATGGGCCTGATCCTGATCACTCATGATCTGGGCGTGGTCGCCGAGATTGCTGATCGCGTCGCCGTGATGAACAGCGGTAAGATCGTCGAAACAGGGTCGGCCCATCAGATCTTCCATGAACCCAAGCACCCTTACACCAAACATCTGATCTCTTCCCTCCCAGGAGGCGCGCGCCGCGCGCCGGCCGTTACTTTGGGCTCGGCGAATGGCTCGGACAGTCTGCCGGCAGGATTGCTGTCGGTTAAGAACCTGGCAAAGCATTATGAGATTACCAAGGGGTTGATGAGGAAGGCTACGGGTGAGGTTGTGCGGGCGGTTGATGGGGTGAGTTTTGAATTGAACCCTGGGGAAACGCTCGGTGTCGTTGGTGAAAGCGGATCGGGGAAGTCCACGCTAGCGCGCACCCTGCTTAGATTGGAGGAACCGACATCGGGAGAGGCGTCCTATCGTGGCAAGGATATTTTTACGCTGTCGGCGACCGACCTTCTGGCCCTTCGGCGGAAGGTGCAGGTGGTGTTTCAAGACCCCTATGCCTCCCTCAATCCGCGCATGACGGTGGCAAAAATCATCGCTGAGTCCTGGGCCATCCACCCCGACACTTTGCCCAAGCGCGACTGGTCAGCGCGCATTGCCGAACTCCTCGAGCAGGTCGGTCTTCATGCGGACCATGCGCGGCGCTATCCCCACCAGTTTTCCGGCGGCCAGCGCCAGCGGATCGCCATCGCCCGCGCCCTGGCCCTCCAGCCAGAAATCATCATCTGCGATGAGGCGGTCTCCGCCCTCGACGTCTCGATCCAGGCTCAGGTGATTGAGTTACTCGGCGATCTCCGAGACCGCTTCGAGTTATCCTACCTCTTCATCGCCCACGATCTCCCGGTCGTTCGCCATTTCGCCGACCGCATTCTGGTGATGCACCGGGGCAAGATCGTGGAGCAGGGTTCGACAGATCAAATCTTCGAGCGTCCAGAGCACGCTTATACCAAAGCGCTTTTAGCCGCGAGCCCGATTGCCGATCCCGACCAGCGTGCTCAGGCATCTTCGAGCCAGACCGGCGGCGAGGTTCCAAGGGGCCCTGCCGGGTAAGACCAGGACGGCGCCATTCCCTCCATCAGCGGAAAGCGAGCGCGCCTGGCTGTTCCCCAGACCGTCTCTTCAAGCCAGGGATCGACATCCATCTCGGTTTCAGCCGGCAAGCCGTCACTCATTTTTTTGCGACATGTCCCTGCAAGAAGTTGCGCGGTTCGCGCGAGCGACAGTTTCGCAGACAGCACCCTGCCCTCCCGTTCGCGCAGATCGAGCGCATGGAGCACAGCCGCGGCCATCAGGTAGCCGGTCCCGTGGTCCAGGGCCTGGACAGGCAAGGGAAAGGGTTTGTCCGTCCCGGCCTGCTTCATGCCGAAATCGGCAATGCCACTGCTCATCTGCACAAGACTGTCGAAGCCACGCCGCCCCGACCAAGGCCCGGACCAGCCATAAGCGTTCAGGCGCACATCGATCAGCCCGGGGTTCAAAACATGGCGTTCGGTCAATCCATAGCCAAGGCCGGCGAGGGCTCCGTCGCGATAGCCATGCACGAGGACGTCAGCCTTCGCCAACAACGCCTCGAAGATGATGCGATCATCGTCGTTTTCCAGATCTAGTCTGGCGCAACGCTTGCCGAGCGTCATCTCCTGCACGGCCACCGCCTCATCCCAGCCCGGCGGATCGATGCGCAGAACATCGGCGCCGAAACCAGCGAGAAACCGCGTCGCCGCGGGCCCCGCCAGCACCCGCGTCAAATCCAGAACCCTCACCCCCTGCAAGGGACGTTGGTAACGCTGTCGCGGAGCTCTAGCTTTGATGGCCTGATGTTCCATCCAGATGATCAGGGGTTCTTTTGCGACGGCAGCACCTTGCGGATGCTTGGTCCAATGCTCGAAAGAATGCATCACGGCGGCACAACCGCCGGCCTCAACGATGGCCGTCTCCAAAGCCTCCGCATCCCAACCTGCAACAGCGCACGCGACCGCATCCCGGTCTTCTTCGACGTCAAGCACCGCGATCGCCGCCGCACGATGATGGGGCGCATTGGTATGCAGTCGGATCCAGCCGTCGCCTGCACGATAATCGCCTGCGACCGCATCCCAGATCGGTGGCAATTGCCATCCCGACGGCCGCATGCTCAGGCCAAACCAAAGGGACGCCAGATGCTGGTCGACGGTGACGGTAACCGGCTCGTTGCAAAAGCGGGAAAGCATCATACCCGCCACGCCAAACGACATCGCCGCCAACCCTGTCACATCGAAATAAGCAGGCAGCGTATCGTCGCCTACGACCTCAAACAGATCATCGAGACCAACACCAAAGGCATCACCAATCTCGCGCAGCAAGACATCCGCCATCGTCGCCTACCCTCCATCACCCCGAATACGACACCCATCTCGCCAGGGTAATCACAGGCAAGTCAACGAGGCTACCGCATGGCCTAGGGTTTTGTTTGGTGCATCAGGAGGTCGCCTTTGGCGTCGACCAGCATGATGCCGGCGGGTCCGCCATCGGCCTTGGCGCTCGACCAGCGATCCAGGAGGGTATTGAGATAGCTCGTTTGGCCGATGGCCGGCACCTCGAACCACTCATCGGTGGTCTTCACCTGAACGACGCCACCACCGACCGGCTCAATTTCCGAGAACAACTTGATGCCGGCGACGCTCCAGGCGCGACTGTTCAGATAGGAAACGCTGTTGCGAAAGGTTTCCATCGCCTCAGGATCGCCGATGTCGAGTATATCGCTTGAGGCGAGCACCAATTCGGTCGGCACCCTGCTTTGATCGCCAGGCTTTCGGATGGGCACGGGGCTGATGATCTCGCGACCACTCTGCCCTACTCTCGGCTTGACCGGTTCCTTCGGCAGCTGCTTTCGTCGTTTCACATAGCTCAGCATTTCCTCGATGACAACGTCTTCATCGGGTGCGACGAAGGTTGGGCTCGGCTCGGGTATGTTGGTTTGACGAATGGCTGGACGAATAGCTTGAATTGGCTGCTCGGTCGCCTTCGGCCTCGCTGCAAGCTTGACCTTCCGCCTGGCGGTAAGCAAAGAGCGATGCACCCAGCCGATCAGGTCCTTCTGTGTTGAAAGCTCAACCTCATACCAATCGCCCTGCCGGTTGCGCTCGACGACCTGTGTCCCCTCATTGAGCTGGCGCTTAATCTCGCCGGTAGTTGTCGGCGCTCGACGCAGATTGACGGCATTGCCGGCGATCCGCCAAGAATCACCCGGATCGGCGATGGCCGTCCCGCTTGATGGAAGCAGCAGCCCCATCTGTAACCACACACCAAACCGCAACAACCGCATCGACACCGCAATACCCCGGAACCGTCATTCAACGATGAGGCTTGACCTTAGCGGCAATGAATTTGATTTCAACCATAAATTGTTTTTTACCACATGGTTTAACCGCTAAAATAGCTAAAGCTGATGCCAGACCATCGACATATCGATCCCTGATCGCCGTAAAATCGCCGAGATCAGGCTCTTCCAAAACAAAGGTAGCGATCCTCAAGACGTCGACAAAACCCAAACCTCTCTTTCGCAAAATCACGCCAAAAGCGAGAGGCGACTACTCCGGAAAATGCTGTTGTTGTCCAATCGTCATGATCACTGGCAGAAAAACGCCCGGAAAAAACCATAGCAATTCCTTCCTGTGACGATTGATTGCCGAAAGATTTACAGCTAGGACGTTAGACGTCTTCGATGAAGTCGCCTCCGTGGTAACGGCGGTTGCTCCTTGCTCCTTTTTTGCAAAATTTCGCGATGGCGCAATGGAATAAGCGGGCCGAATTTGCATTTGTTCATCGTGGGGTAGTGAAAACAGAATCGACGCCTTTAGAACTGGATAACGGAAACACGCGGTCTCCTGTTGTCGACAACAGTTTTCACGAGGCGCGGAACGACGGACAGCGGAAATCTTATGGCTACGGATATGAAGTCGCCGCCAGCGGGTATGACGGGAGCAGTTCGGTCGCTCCAATGGGCCATCCAGGACATGAATGGCTCGGTCGAACATTTCGGCCAATCAAATGATCATCTTCGACGCGCACAGAACATGATGGCCTGGACGACCGCCATCTTCGGCGCGTTGCTCCTCTCCGGTTTGGTTTGGATCGCGAATGACATCTTTCATCTGAAGGATCAGATGATGGAAAGCGAACGGCGCTTCGATGGTGTCGAAGCACAGATGACCGCCCTTGGCACCCGGATGGACGATCTCAATCTTACGATCGAGCAAATCGGTGCGGAGCTGCTCGCAGCGCGCGGTGTTCCGGCCCCGGTGGCGGCAGGCCCCGAAGTTAGCGTGTTGAGCACGCCGACCGGATCGACCAATCTTCAAGCCACGGCTAACGCACCTTTGGAAACCACAGCCCTCGATGCGGCAGCCCAGCCCGTCCAGGTCAACCCGACGGTCGCAGCACCTGCAGCAGCACCGGCCCCAGCACCCACTGAAGTTGTGGCCGTAGCACCATCGACAGAAGTTGTGGCCGCCCCTGCGTCGACGGAGGTCGTGGCTGCAGCACCGGCTCCTGCAGCCGTCGCTCTGGCCATCGCCCCCTCGCCACCGGCACCGCGTGCTGATCTCACCCCGGCCGAACTGGCGCAGCCATCGCCGGTGGTCATCGCAGCAGCACCCGCGGACCAAGCGGCACCCGCAGCGGCTGCCCCAGCACCTGCGGCCGAACAGGCGGCAGCGCCGGCCGAGCAGGTCGCCGCCGCACCGGCTGCTGAGGCCGCCCCCGCAGCTGCCCCCGCAGCCGAGGCCGCACCCGCAGCCGATCTCTCCGACGATCAGCTATTGTCCTATAACGACGACCAGATCGAGGCAGGCGACGAACTGTTGCTCCTCGATGAAAATGGTAACCCGCAATAGCAACGGGTCGGGCGGATGAGCTGGCGTCAGAGCCGGCTGGGTTTGATCAATCTCCTTTACGCCGCCCTCCAGCGTCTAGGCATGGTATTTGAGAATCGGGTTGTACCGCGAAGAATCCCGGCTCTCTTGACGGTGTTTGGTCTGATACACAGTGACCGGCAGATCCCCAAAGGCGCCGATTCTTATCGGTCGGCCCATCGCGCTCACCTCGTCCCCACTTCCTATCGGTCATGCTTCCAAAGCAAAACGGGGCCGTAGCAGCCACCTGCATAAAAAGGCTGACCCATTTCAACACCCCCTAGCCCTCACCGGATGGCATGTTACAATAATTTCATAATCAATGAGAAAGCAGGGAGGCACCCGTATGCGCGGACTACGTACAATGATGGTTGCCGCGGGATCGCTGGTTTTGACCAGTGGCGTGGCCTGGGCTGAATGCAGCCCGGAAAACTGGCAGGATTGCGGCAAAGCCCATTGGGTCGATGGCGACATGGACACGCCGCTCGGTTCGGAATGGTGGCCGCATCCACTTTGGGGCGAAGGCGACGAAGCCGGCTCGACCAATTGGTACAAAAAGCCCGAAGTCGTGCTGGGTGCTGTCGGGTTGATCAAGGAAGGGGTCACCTTCGAACTTGGTCACGATTATCACTCTGAGATGCCGTTGTTCGGCTCGCGAAAATTCAGCCTGCGCATTCCAGGTTCCCCCACAGGCGGCCCGTTCGGCGCCAACAAGATCGTCTGGTATGACGATTTCCTCGCCACTGAAATCGGCCAGGTAGGCACCCAGTTCGATGGTCTCGGCCATATCGGCGTGCAGATTGGCGATGATGGTGAACGCGGCGCCATGCGCTGGTATAACGGCTTTACCAGTGCCGAGATGAACTCCACCTATGGCCTGGAAAAACTCGGCGTGGAAAAGCTGCATCCGATCGTTGCACGCGGCGTCCTGATCGACTTCGCCGCCTCACGCGGCGACATGAATGCCGGTGAATGTGCCTCAATGGAGGATGTCAGTGCTGCTTTGGAAGCTCAGGGCATGGCGGATTTTGAATTTGCCTCAGGTGATGCTCTCTTGTTCCGCTATGGCTGGGAGCAGCATTGGGAAGATCCCCCGAAGTTCAACGAAGGCTCCCCCGGCATTTGCATGGACACGGCTCGCTGGGTCGCGGAAACGGTGCAAGCAGGCGTCACCGGCGGTGATACCTGGAATGCCACCGATCCCGTGCCCGATCCCGTGAATGAGGGCTGTGCGTTCTGCACGCATCAATATCTGCAGACCCGTCATGGTATCGTGAACCAGGAAAATCTTCGCCTGAAACAGCTCGCCGACGACGGCACGTATGTCTTCGCCTACATCTACGCACCGGCCCCGATCCGGGGTGCCACGGGCTCAATGGGCTCGCCGATCGCCATCAAATAGATCGGGTCGGCAACGCCGACAGGCTCAACAAGGGGTCGGTCTCGTGAGGGGCCGGCCCTTTTCCATGCGCCTTCAGAACGTGGTGGCGTTGCCGTTCCGCCAACGCTATGCTCGACAAACGTGGCGGTTCCCATATGGGATCAAAAGGGAACATGGTGCGTCCGACCAATCGTTGATCAACGAGGCCGGATCAAGCCATGGCTGCCCCCGCAACTGTAAACGGTAAGACCATCGCTCATGTTGCATGCCACTGGATGATTTCCAACAAGTGGAAAAAAATCCGGGAAGGTTGAGCGGTCGGGCCGTGAGCCAGGAGACCTGCCGGCACGAACGCGGCCATGATTTGGCCAGGGAGCAACAATGGACGGGGTGTACCATTGCGATCCGAGAGGGGGACCTTCTCGACCATCGCACCGCCCGCCCGATTTCTTGGGATAAAGACCTATGGGCAAGACATCAACTTTCAAGACAGTTACGACGGCAGCACTCGGCACGATCGCCTCGATCTCGCCGGCACTGGCCCATCACCCGCTGGGCGGCGCCACGCCGGCGACCTTCATCGAAGGCCTTCTCTCAGGCATCGGCCATCCAATCATCGGTCTCGATCATCTGGCCTTCGTCGTCGGCGTCGGCCTAATCGCTCTCATGCTCGGCCGCCGCTTCACGTTGCCGCTCGCTTTTGTCGGCGCGACCATCGCCGGTGTCGCCATCCATCTCGCATCGATCAACCTGCCAGCCGTGGAAACCGTGATTGCGCTATCAGTGCTGTTGATCGGCGTCCTGGTGGTCAGTGGGACCAAGCTGCCAACACTTCTGTTCGCCGCTTTGTTCGCAACAGCCGGCCTGTTTCATGGCTTTGCTTACGGTGAAGCGATCTTCGGCGCCGAGACCACCCCACTCCTCGCCTACTTCCTCGGCTTCGCCGCCATCCAATACGCGATCGCAATCGGCGTCGGCTACGTTGTCCAAGGCTTTGCCGATTTGACTGAAAGAGCCATGACCAACACCCGCATCGCCGGCGGCATGGTGGCAGGCGTTGGCCTAGTATTCGCTGCAAACGCCCTCATGCCGTTCTGATGTAGAAAAAAGCCTTTAGGATTTGGGTTGGGCCTTTCGCTTGATCAGCCCAACCCAAATCTGAGCGGTCATTCCAGATCGAGCCAGGCCTTGATCCGGTCAATCTGATCATCCGCCATGAGAGCGGGCGCATGGCCGATCCCCTCAAATTCAACCAACATCGCTCTAGGCCCGCGCTCGGTCATTTCATGCGCGGTCTCCTCCAAGAGAAGATCGCTCTCAGCACCGCGGATCAGCAACGTCGGGCAGTGGATCTCATCCCAAAACGACCAGAGATCGACATCCTCGACTTCCTCGCTCATGAACGGTACGGCAATGTTCGGATCATAGCCTAGCACCACCTTGCCGTCAGAACGCGTCTTGGCGCTAAACGCCGCCAGATGCGCCCATTGGTCATTACTAAGCGGGCCGAAGGGAGCATGAACCTGCCGAAGATGGCTCTCCAGTTGAGCCAGGTTTTCGAAAACTAGATCAAGGTCGAGATAGGCACCGATGCGCTCAAGCGCCTCTTTTGGTAGAAAAGGACCGACATCATTCAGCACCAGCCGCTCGATCGGGCTGTTCTCTAATGTGGCAACGCCCATGCCAATCAAGCCACCCATGGATGTGCCAATCCAATCCACACTGGCGACACCGAGATGCTGAATGAGTTGCAGCATATGCCCGATGTAGGTCGGCATGGCATAAGCCTCGGGATCATCCAGCCAGGCACTTTGTCCGCGTCCCACGACATCGGGACAGACCACGCGGGCATCACCTGCGAGCGCCTCTGCCAAAAGATCGAAATCTCGACCATTTCTCGTCAGCCCATGGACGCAGATGATGGTGCGGTCAGCGTCATCGCTGCCGAAAACGGTATAGCTCATGTGATAATGGCGATCAGGCCCTTCGACATCGAGACTGCGAACGTCCATCTTGGCTCCGAAGAAAAGTTGACATGTAAACTGTAACGTCGGCGCTCGGCTGCTGCCGGGTCAACAGATTTATCGTTCCAATGGCTTCATATTGAGCCAGGACAAAGCACCTTCTTCTTGTGTCTTGAGAGCATTGACGCGATATCTTAGAGACGAGCCGATACGGTCCTGAGCGACGCGACGTCATGGTGAAACTTCGAGCCGATGAACCTCTATTTCAGCACCGACCTTGCTACCTGCCCCTACCTGGATAACAGGCTGGAGCGACGGCTCGTGGTCTCGCTGGAAGAGCAGAGGACCGACGACAGCCACGACCAGCTGGTGCTCGCAGGATTTCGCCGTTCGCAGAATTTCGCCTATCGTCCGACCTGTCCGGGCTGCAATGCCTGCGTGCCGATCCGTATTCCCGTCGAGCAGTTCGTCTTCACGCGAAGCTGGCGCCGCACCCTCAAGCAGAACCAGGACCTGCAGGCAGCGGAAAAGCCCGCCAAAGCGACCGAAGAGCAATTCACCCTGTTTGAGCGCTATCTGGCCAGCCGCCACGCGGATGGGGGCATGGCCAGCATGGGCTGGAACGAATATCGATCAATGGTCGAGGATAGCCCGAAGAACAGCCAGATCGTGGAATGGCGCCGTCCGGATGAGAGCCTTATCGGGGTCAGCATCACCGATCGCTTCAAGAGCGGTTTGTCCGGCGTTTATAAATTTTTCGATCCCGATGAGGGCAAACGTTCCCTTGGCACGCAGATCATTCTTTGGCATGTGCAGCGCGCAGCCGAGCTTGGCTTGCCTTATGTCTATCTCGGCTATTGGATCGCCGGCAGCCCGAAGATGGACTACAAAGCACGCTTTCGCCCTCTGGAGCAATTCACAGCCCTCGGCTGGCAACCGATGCCCAAGCCGAAGGAGTCTATCCCCGAAACGTCAACAACAGCACAAGAGCGCGACTGAGCTCCTTTGATTGCAATTAATTTCAGCGATCGAAACCTGTAAGTTAGCAAGGTTTTACAGCGCGCCGTCGGAGATGGCGCGTCCAGGCCACAGCCCGTGACAAGATAACGCAAAGACATGTGCAAACGCATTGCAAAATCCGCGCCCAAAGGCTAAAAACCAGCCGTCTCAAATTGCAACAGAGCCTGATGACATCGACAGTGCTGGTCCTGAACGGGCCTAATCTCAACCTGCTAGGCAGGCGCGAGCCGGGGATCTACGGGACGCTTTCTCTTGTCGATATTGATGCCTTATGTATCGAAAAAGGGAAGGAGCTCGGCCTGGATGTCACCTGCAGGCAGAGCAATCATGAGGGAGAGCTTGTCACGTGGATACAGGAGGTTTATGGCCGGTTCGCCGGTGTGGTGATCAATCCCGGCGCCTACTCCCATACCTCCATTGCACTTCACGATGCCTTGCGCTCCCTTGAAGAACCGATAATTGAGGTGCATTTGTCTAATATCCACCAACGGGAAAGTTTCCGCCATCACTCCTATGTTTCTCTCGTCGCGAAAGGGGTGATTTGCGGGTTCGGCGCCAAAGGGTATGAGATGGCGCTTTTGGGACTTTCATCGATGATTGAGGAGGCGAGCTAGACCATGGCAGTGCCGTTGAGACAGGAAAGTCCGCCTGCGGTCACGATGCCGAAGGAGGCCGAAAAAACCTTGAACATAGACACCAACTTGATCGAAACCCTAGCCGAGCTGTTGCAACGGACCGGGTTGACTGAAATCGAGCTGAATGAAGGCGAGACCAAAATCCGGGTGGCCAAGCAACCTGCCCCCGTGGCCGCTTCCTTGCCCGCCATGGCAACGCCTATGATGCCGGCGCCGCAGCCAGCTTCCCCGCCGGCCGAGATGGCCCCGATCAAGGCAGCCGGGTCGGGTGCCGCAGATAACGACCATCCAGGTGCCGTGCGCGCACCCATGGTCGGCACGGCCTATCTGACACCGGAACCGGGCGCTGACCCCTTCGTCTCGGTTGGTGCCGAGGTGCAGGAGGGCCAGACCTTGCTCATCGTCGAGGCGATGAAGGTCATGAACCCGATCCGGGCAGCCAGAAGCGGACGCATCGCCAAGATCCTGGTGACCAACGGCGATCCCGTAGAATATGACGAACTTCTCTTGATCATCGACTGATCACCCCAAAAAACCGGCGTAATCCATGATCGACAAGGTTCTGATCGCTAATCGCGGTGAAATCGCGCTCCGCATCATCCGTGCTTGCCGCGAGATGAATATCCAGACCGTAGCGATCCACTCGACCGCCGATAGCGAGGCGATGCATGTGCGCCTCGCCGATGCGAGCGTCTGTATCGGCCCGCCGGTGGCGACCGAGAGCTACCTCAACAAAGTCGCGATCCTGGCCGCTGCCGAGATCTCCGGCGCCAATGCGATCCATCCGGGTTACGGTTTTCTCGCGGAGAATGCCGATTTCGCCGATATGGTGATCGATCATGGCCTCACCTTCATCGGTCCCTCGCCTGATCACATCCGCCTGATGGGCGATAAGATTCAGGCGAAAGAGACCATGAAGAAACGCGGCGTGCCTGTCGTGCCTGGCACCGATGGTCCGATCAGCAGCGATGAGGAGGCAAAGGCGGCTGCCGATGCGATCGGTTATCCCGTCCTGATCAAGGCGGTTTCGGGCGGCGGTGGGCGCGGCATGAAGGTTGCGCTAAGCGAGAGTGAGCTATTCGATGGCCTGCGCATGGCGAGACGCGAGGCCGAGGCCGGTTTCGGCGATGATCGCGTCTATCTCGAAAAATATCTGCAAAAGCCCCGCCATATCGAGGTTCAGGTGCTCGCCGATCACCACGGCAATGCAGTTCATCTGGGCGAGCGCGATTGCTCCTTGCAGCGCCGACATCAAAAGTTGGTGGAAGAAGCCACATCACCGGTGATCGACGATCATTTGCGCGAAAAAATCGGCAAGATCGTCAGCACCGCGGTTGTCGATCTCGGCTATCGCGGCGTTGGCACCATCGAGTTTCTCTATGAAGATGGCGAATTCTATTTCATCGAGATGAACACGCGTCTGCAGGTCGAGCATCCCGTAACCGAGATGATCACATCAGTCGACTTAGTGCGTGCCCAGCTGCATGTCGCCAAGAATCTGCCGCTCGCCATCACCCAGGCCGATATCGCCTATGAAGGCCATGCGATCGAATGCAGAATCAATGCCGAAGATCCCGCCACCATGATGCCGTCCCCGGGCACAGTACACACCTACCACCCGCCGGGCGGCCCAGGTGTCCGGGTTGACAGCGCCCTCTATGCCGGTGCAAAGGTCCCGCCGCATTACGACAGCCTGATCGCCAAGCTGATCGTCCACGATCAATCCCGCGAAGCCTGCATCATGCGCCTGCGCCGCGCTCTTGGCGAATTCGTGATCGACGGCATCGCCACTGGCATCCCCCTCCTCCAGTCAATCGCCGAGAATGACGCCTTCAACGAGGGCGACTACCACACCGGCTGGCTCAACGACTACCTAACCGACTGGACCCCACCGGATTTAAGTCTCTGATTCTTTTGTGACTTATCATTCTTATAACTTGGGATGATGCTCTATTCTGGCTGCTTTTAACTCCAAGTAGCCCCTAGCTTGGTAGCTGTGCCAGAATTCGATCTGCTGTCTCAGTCAATAGACTTTGCTGTTTCAACGCCAAAGCCAAAATCATCGCTCCCTGAAGGCTGGCAACAATCTGAGTAGCTCTTTGTTTGTGGTCTTCAGCATGATCTGGCGCTGTTCCCAGGGCCATGTCCACCCAGCCTAAAAGCCTTTTGAAATAAGCGCCAACCGCATCGGCGACCGGCTCTGGAAGATCGAGTGTCTCTGCACCCAACACACAGCAAAGACAGATCTTGCCGTCATCCAGAACTGCCGAACGATAGACCATGCAAAGCCGCTCAATGCGGTCTGTGATCGTCTCGGAGGGATCATCAGGCGCTGCCAGAACCGCCATCACCCGATCGGTGTACCGCCGCACAACAGCCTCGCCCAGATCGACCTTTTGCGGGAAATGGTAGTGTACGCTTGCACTCTTGATGCCGACTTCAGCAGCAAGGTCGCGAAAGCTCACCGCATCGAACCCCCCGCTGCGCATATGCCTTTCGGCCGCATCGAGAATCTCGGTGGCTTTAGCTGAGTAGGTTCGCTGTTCCATGATCGATTTATCTATCAGTAGATAGTTCTTGACAAGGGGTCGCGAGCTGAGGCATTTAATTACCTATCGATAGATAGATAATCTTTACAACCACCTCAACAATCGACGGGAGCACGTCATGAAGGTTTACGAGTTCAAAGGTTTCCCCAATCCAGCCCGCATCCGCATTGCGCTCGCCGAAAAGGGTCTGTTCGATCAGGTCGAATTCGTCCAGGTCGATGTGCCCGCAGGCGAGCACAAGAAGCCCGCATTTCTGGTAAAAAATCCTTCCGGCGCCGTGCCCGTTCTCGAGCTGGACGATGGGACCGTGATTTCAGAATGCTCAGCGATCACTGACTATGTCGACCATGCCGCCGGGACATCCGAGCTGACCGGAAAAACGGCGAAAGAACGTGGTGTCATCGGCATGATGCAGCGGAAGATCGAAGCCGGCCTGCTGGACGCCGTGGCCGCTTATTTCCATCATGCGACCGAAGGCCTGGGTCCAGACATCGAAGCCTATCAGAACAGGGGGTGGGGCGAACGCCAAAAGGAGATTGCGATCTCGACCATGCACTGGATGGACACGGTTCTCGCGGATCGGGATTATCTTGCCGGGAACCGTTTTACGGTCGCCGACATTACGGCGATGGGCGGATTCGCGTTTGCCGACTTCATCAAGCTCGACATTCCGGAATCCTGCATCAATCTCAGAAACTGGCGCACACGCGTTTCGGCCCGCCCCAGTGCGGCGGTCGCAGCTTAATATCCATCATTCGAGGGAGGATCCGACATGGATCTCAACGCCGATTTCACGCAGCGTGTGGTCATGCATACCGATGAGCTGCCCTGGCAGGCATCGCCCATGGCAGGAGTAAGCCGCCGCATGCTGGATCGCGTGGGCGACGAGGTCGCCCGCGCAACTACCATTGTACGCTATGATCCCGGCAGCAAGTTCTCCGCCCATGTCCATACCGGCGGCGAGGAGTTCATCGTGCTCGACGGCGTTTTCCAGGATGAGCATGGTGATTTCCCGGAGGGATCCTACATCCGCAACCCACCACAATCTCGCCACACACCTGGATCCGAGCCTGGCTGCACCATCATGGTGAAACTCTGGCAGTTTGACCCTGTGGATCGCACCCATGTACGCATCGATATGAACAAAACGGGGAGGCTTGCCGATCCTGACCGGCCAGGCGTCTCGGTGACACCGCTATTCAATGACCACCGCGAAGACGTAAGGCTGGAAACTTGGCAGGCCGGTGCCGAGGTAACGGTCGATGCCGATGGCGGGGTGGAAATCTTCGTTCTCGACGGTAGCTTCGAGGAGGGTGCAGATCACCTGCACCGTCATTCCTGGCTGCGTGTCCCGATCGATGGAAAGATATCGGCGAAAGCAGGTGCTGATGGCGCTAAAGTCTGGATCAAAACCGGCCATCTGCGCTTCGTTGATCCACCTTCACTGACGTGACGTTCTCAGCGCGGTCGGTAGCTATACGCTGCCCAGTGGCCGCAAATGGCACGAAGCGGAAGCCAGGCATATGGCCGTTAACAGACGGTGAACGGTCGACGGTAGATCGCTTCAAGCCCACCCACCTACGTTCAAGGGGCTGCTCGGGCCTCACCTCCGCCCCTATCGCCCGTACATGTTCGACACGAATACCTTCGAACCATCGCTAAGACTTTCATCATCGTCTAGAATGGTGGACGCGTTCAATTGCCAATGCACTTATGATGCCCCCTCTACGGAGGAAGAAAAAATGGCTTTTTTGAGATGGCGTTGGAGAAACGCGCTGGTTCTTGCAGTCCTCCTCCTGCCGCTTGCCGCCTGCCAGCAATATTGGCGGGATAGTGGCCTTTGGGATGTCGGCGAACATAAGGGTCTCTTGCTCGATATTAGCAATTACTATCATCGCCATGCGAGCGAAGAGAATGGGCGCTGTATCTCGCCGATCATTGATGGCGTGAGCGCTGCGGAGATCGTCGAAGAGAACGAGGACAAGGTCTGGGTCTCGCTCCGCTACTACTATCGTGACTTCCTGCGCGACGGCGACGATTGCGACCGAAAATACCGTAGGCTGCGCTGCACCATCCATCGCGAATGCCGAGGCTTCGCTCACAGGACCTTCGAAGCCGTGAAACAGGACGCCGGCTACGAAATCACCGAGATGGCTGGCCCCAGACGCCGTTAGTGGTGGCGTGGCTACCGCATTAACGTGCCTGTGCAAGGCTCACGGAATGCTATGTGAGATGGAGACTACTGCATTTCAGCAATAGGTTTGCACAGAACCAGCTCGCTCCCCCGCCCAATCATGCGTAATCTCCGACAATATCGGGTGATTGGGTGGGGGAACGAGCTGGAAACAGAAGTGGGCCGGAGCGATCCAAAGAAAGGACCGGACCGGAAAAGAAGCTGGTAAAAGCATACTTGTGGTAGCTTTTCCCCGAAGGCTTTCCCTGCTATCGATTGACCATGCCAACGCTGACGCCAGATCTGTTGCTCTATGCTTATGCAAGCGGTTTGTTTCCGATGGCCGACGATCGCAACGACCCGGAGATACATTGGGTCGATCCGGAAAATCGCGGCATCATTCCGCTCGATCGGTTTCATGTGCCAAGGCGGCTCGCTCGGTTAATCAAACAGGAACGGTTCGAGATCAGGGCCGATGCAGGCTTCGAAGAGGTGATCCGTGCTTGTGCGGCGAGCAGGCCCAATCGACCACGCACCTGGCTGAATGACGAGCTGATCGATCTCTACTGCGCCCTCCATGATCGCCACTACGCCCATAGCGTCGAATGCTGGCGGGATGGACGGTTGGTCGGCGGAGTTTACGGGGTCTCGCTCGGCAGTGCCTTTTTCGGCGAGAGCATGTTTTCCCTGGAGCGCGATGTCAGCAAGGTTGCCCTAACGGCATTGGTCGATCGCCTCAATCAGGGCGGCTACCGTCTGCTGGATACGCAATTTCTGACCGACCATCTGAGCCAGTTTGGCGCTGTCGAAATTCCGCGGGAAGCCTACCGCAGGCGCCTGCACGACGCGCTTCAAAGCCAAGCCGTGTTTCACTCAGATGGCGGCGCGATTCTCTCTAGCACGCCCTGGGTATCCAGTTCCGAAGCAATCGGCTCCTCGCAATCGACCACCCAGACATCGTAGACCGCATGTTCCAACGCTGAAACCGCCGGGCTGGACGCGAACATCCAGCCGGTAAACAGAACCTCTGGCTCACGATCGCGGTCCACATTGGGCGGCAGCTCACGAATTTCCAAAAAGGCAGCGCTTTCCGGCGGCTCGGTCGGCGGGGTCTCACGACAGGCACGGACCACGATTTCCAGCGACCCAAAATAGGTGGGTAGCCCCAGAGTGGCAAAGACGGGCGAGATTCTGGCCGTGATCTTATCTAGCCCCTGCAGCACCGCCACCTGATGCTCAACATTGGCGCCCTTTTCAGGCGCGCTTTCTCTGCCAGGCACGCTTTCCTGAGAAAACGCAGGCGCTGCCGCCAGAAGACCGACGAGAGCCAGCTTGCAGGTGACAACCTGGAACAAAACGGTCACTGCGTCACCGGATCTCCGCTATCGCTCTCGCTATCGCCGGAGCCGCCGCTGTAGATTAGCTGGCCGATGAGGTCTTCGAGGCGAACCGATGATTGCGTGAGCGTAATCTCGTCGCCTGCCTCCAGCATGTCGATATCGCCGCCAGGTTCGAGCGAGAGATATTTACCGCCCAACAAACCGTCCGACATGATCGCCGCCGAGGTATCCAGCGGCAATTCGACATTATCCTGCACGGTGAAGCTGATCTGGGCCCGATAGCTCGCGGGATCCAGAACCTGGTTGGTCACCGATCCAACCTTGATCCCGCCGATCCGCACATCGGCGCCATTATCCAGACCATCCACCCGATCGAACTGCGCGAGCAGATCGTAGCCGTCATTACCGCCGCTGTTGTTGCTTTGATAGGCATACCAGAAGAAGGCAATGGCGACCGCAAGAACGACGGCACCAAGAAAGGTTTCGAGGAAATTCCGTGTCATGATTCATCCGTCGTTAGATGTCAGCTGCGCAAAGACCGCCCATCGGCGATGGACAACAAGGTCATTGCATTGTGTCCTAGGATCAATCGTCGTTTTTCTCAAGCCCTAGAAGTGCATGAGCAAAGGCACGCGCCTCAAATGGGCGAAGATCATAAACCCCTTCGCCCACACCGACAGCATGGACCGGAAGGCCAAATTGCTGCGCAAGCGACACCACAACACCGCCTCGCGCCGTGCCATCCAGCTTGGTCACGGCAAGACCGGTCAGCGGCACCATTTTTTGGAACGTCTCGACCTGTGCCTTGGCGTTTTGCCCCGTGGTCGCGTCCAACACCAGGAGAGTTTGGTGCGGGGCATCAGGGTTTTGCTTCTTGATGACGCGAACGATTTTCGCAAGCTCATCCATCAAGGCGGATTTGTTGTGCAGACGGCCGGCCGTGTCGATCAGCAGCACATCCGCGTTATCCGCCTTCGCTTTTTCCAAGGCTTCGAAGGCGAGCCCTGCCGCATCAGCACCTGGCGCTTTCGCAATCACTGGACAATCGGTGCGCCTGCCCCAGACCTGAAGCTGCTCGATCGCGGCTGCCCTAAATGTATCGCCGGCAGCTAGCACAACCTTCCTGCCCTCATTCACGAGCTGTTGGGAAAGCTTGCCGATAGTTGTGGTTTTGCCTGTCCCGTTCACACCGCAGACCAAAATCACCTCCGGGCGGTGCTTGGGATCGATGGTAAGCGGCTTAGCCACGGGCTCCAAAAGTTCGGCGACCTGATCGGCCAGCGCCTCGCGAATCTCCTGCTCGCTAACATCCTTACCAAAGCGTGTCTTGCTAAGCCCTTCGGCAAGCGCCATCGCGGTCTCGACACCCATATCGGCGGAGATCAGCACTTCTTCGAGCTCTTCCAGGCTCGCCGCATCAAGCTTCCGCTTGGTGAAGACCGAAGCGAGATTATCCTGCAGCGAGGCTGAGGAGCGACTCAGGCCGGATTTGAGGCGTTCAAACCAGTTTTTTTGGGGTTGATCGTCCGTCTCGTCAATGCTCATGCGGCGAGCCGCCCGACCAGCATGCCGT
This sequence comes from Geminicoccales bacterium, assembly GCA_050633905.1. GTDB lineage: Bacteria > Pseudomonadota > Alphaproteobacteria > Geminicoccales > Geminicoccaceae > JANQPX01. The sequence continues at coordinate 38,137 of JBOEHJ010000051.1, read as the reverse complement.
CCTCGACCCGTTCCGGCACGACCGGTGCAAGATTGCCCGGCGATGGCACCGTGCATCCATCACTAAAGCGAAACGGCGCAAATGTCTCAGTGTGACCGCCTTGGTTCTGTTCGACCAAAAGCGTCGCGTTGCGCCGCACCTCGCGCGAAAGAAAACGATCAAGCGCAAGATCGCCTGCCGCGCGCAGGCGCGACGCCCGCTCCTTCCGAAGTGCCAGCGGCACTTGCGGCATCTTCGTTGCGGGCGTGCCTTCCCTTGGCGAATAAGGGAAAACGTGGAGGTAAGTGAGATCCGCCTCCTCGACCAGGGCCAAGGTCGCCTCGAACATCGCGTCCGTTTCGGTCGGAAAGCCTGCGATCAGATCAGCACCAAAGGCGATGTCCGGACGAAGGCCCTTGCAGATCCGGGAGAGCGCGATGACGTCGTCACGCGTATGGCGCCGCTTCATGCGCTTGAGCGTCAGCGTATCACCCGCTTGCACGCTCAGATGCAGATGCGGCATTAGGCGAGGCTCGGATGCGATCAGCTCGAACAGATCCGGATCGACCTCGGCCGGATCGATCGAGGACAGACGCAAACGTGGCAAATCCGGCACCAGCTTCAACAATCGCCTAGCCATCTGACCAAGCGTCGGCTCGCCCGGCAAATCCTTGCCATAGGAGGTGAGATCGACCCCGGTCAGCACGATCTCCTTGTGGCCAAGGTCCACCAGCCGGCGGGTCTGATCGACGATCATACCGATCGGCACGCTTCGGCTCGGACCGCGGCCATAGGGGATAATGCAAAAAGTGCAGCGGTGATCGCAGCCATTTTGCACCTGCACGAAGGCGCGAGACCGTCCGTCCAGCCCGTCGATCAGATGGCCGGCTGTCTCCTTGATGTCGTTGACATCACCGACAAGAACTTTTTGCCCTGCCAGGGCCGCGGTAGACTTGCCAGGTGTTAGGTCCTGTGCCGCCAGGGTTTTCCATATGCCGGGTTGGAGTTTTTCCTGATTGCCGACGACCTGGTCGACCTCAGGCATCGCGCCATAAACATCAGGGGAAATCTGGGCGCTGCAGCCGGTCACCACGATGCGCGCGTCAGGCCGCTCACGCCTTGCCCGCCGGATCGCTTGGCGCGCCTGACGCTCGGCTTCCGCAGTGACCGCGCAAGTATGAATGACGACGACGTCATCAAGCCCCGCCTCGGCCGCCTGGCCGCGCATGACTTCGGTCTCGACGCTGTTCAAACGGCAGCCGAAGGTGATGAAGTCAGCCTTGCTCTCGGAGGTACTCACTGCGTTGTCACCGCCAGCATCTCGGGATCAAAAGTCCCTTTATAAGCATGGGTCGCAGGCCCAGTCATCTTGATCCGGCCATCCTCATCCCAGGTGATATGCAAACGCCCGCCGTCAAGGATCACCGAAGCGCTTTGCGCTGCAAGCCCCCGCCGGACAGCCGCGACCAGTGCTGCACATGCCCCGCTGCCGCAGGCAGGCGTGATCCCCGCCCCACGCTCAAAAACCCGAAGCCGGATGGTCTCAGGATTACGGATCTCGGCAACACCGATATTGGCGCGCTCGGGAAACATCGGATGCCGCTCCAGTTCCGGCCCCAAATCCTTGAGCGGCACCGCATCGACATCGTCCACGAAAAAAACCGCATGAGGATTGCCCATGCTGACCGCAGTTGGTTGCTTCAAGGGCCCTGCCTCGATATCGAGGGAAAGCGTGTCCATCGCACTGGCGAGCGGGATCTCGTCCCAGCTTTGCCCAGGCCTGCCCATATCAACCGTGTAGCCGCGCAAGCCGGGCGTCGCCTCAAGCACCCCTGCCCGTGTCTCGATCGAGACATGGCTTTGCCCCTGCTCTTCCATCATCAAGCGGGCAACACAGCGTGTGCCGTTGCCGCAAGCACCAGCTTCGGATCCATCTGGGTTGTAAACCCGCATGAACACATCAGCCTTATCCGAAAGCAAAATGCATAGCAGCTGGTCGAAACCGACACCGCGGCGCCGATCGCCGATCTGGCTGATTTGCTCGGAGCTCAAGGACAGCTTGCCGCTTCGCTGATCGATGATCACGAAGTCATTACCTAGGCCGTGCATCTTATGAAAATCAAGCTCACTCATGATGGCGCACAATAGAGGCGATTCCAACAACTTCCGCAAGGCCGAAGCTCGGCCTGCTTGATGCTGTCGCGATGACCTATCCTTGACTTGATGGTGTTGGGCTTCTTATGTGGCCACTATATAGGATGTCTTGGCCGCATGTTCATCGCTTTGGATCGATCTAATGTTTGAAAATCTCTCCAACCGTCTTGGCAATGTCTTCGATAAGCTAAAGCGTCGCGGTTCGCTGTCGACCAGCGATGTCGAAGAAGCACTTCGCGATATTCGGGTGGCGCTGCTCGAAGCCGATGTCGCGCTACCGGTGGTCAAGGATTTCATCACTTCGATCAAGGAGCGAGCGGTCGGTCAAGAGGTGCTGAAAAGCGTCACACCAGGCCAGATGGTGGTCAAGATCGTCAACGATCGGCTGGTCGAACTCCTGGGCGGCGAAACCGTCGATCTGAACCTGGAAGGGTCCCCCCCCCAGGTGTTGTTGATGGTCGGCCTGCAGGGCTCTGGTAAAACCACGACATCCGCCAAGATCGCCCATCGTCTGAAAGGTCGCGAGCGCAAGAAAGTACTGCTTGCCTCCCTGGACGTGCAGCGCCCCGCCGCCCAGCAACAGCTTCAGGTGCTTGCCGATCAAACCGGTGTGAGCGGTTTGCCCATCGTCCTCGGCCAGCAGCCGGTCGACATCGCGGTACGTGCCAAGCAAACCGCTGAACGCGAAGGTATCGACGTCGTCATTCTCGACACCGCAGGACGTCTGCATGTGGACGACGACCTGATGGTCGAGCTCGAGCAGGTGCGCGACAAGGTTAATCCCCACGAAACACTCCTGGTCGCTGACAGCCTAACCGGCCAAGATGCGGTTCACCTCGCCAAGTCCTTCCACGAGCGGATAGGTATTTCCGGCATCGTGCTGACGCGCATGGACGGCGATGCCCGCGGCGGTGCTGCCCTCTCAATGCGTGCGGTCACCGGCCAGCCGATCAAGCTTGTCGGCATGGGCGAAAAGATTGATCAGCTCGAAGCCTTCCATCCTGATCGAGTAGCTTCGCGCATCCTCGGCATGGGCGATGTTGTCTCCCTGGTCGAGAAGGTTGCCGAAACCGTCGATCAGGACGAGGCGGAAAAGCTCGCAGCCCGCATGCAAAAGGGCCAATTCACCCTCGATGACCTCGCCACCCAGCTGAAACAAATGCGCAAAATGGGCGGAATGAGCGATATCCTGAACATGCTGCCCGGCATCGGCAAAATGAAAAAGCAGATGGCCGAGGCTAAAATCGACGACAGCATGGTCGGCCGCCAGCTCGCCATTCTAAGTTCAATGACCCCGAAAGAGCGAAAAAACCCGCAGCTTCTCCATGCCTCACGCAAAAAACGCATCGCCGCAGGCTCCGGGACCCAGGTCCAGGACGTCAACAAGCTGATGAAGCAATATCAGCAGATGCAGACCATGATGAAACGCATGAAGAAGGCCGGCGGCATGAAAAACCTCATGGGCAACATGGCAGGCAGCATGCCCCCAGGTGGCCTCCCTCCCGGCATGCTAGGCCGCTAGGTGGTGTGGCCACCTCATTGACGTTGAACCACTTTTGCAGAAGATGTCCTGATGATGAGAGCTATGCCGGCTGATCTCTAAGGGGGTGGGTAGAGCGTTCCTGGCGAGTTCTGTCCAAAGCGCTGGATGGTGACAGCCCTTGCGATCAGAGCATTTCTGGATGGGTCGATCCTGCCACCCCGCCCGATACCGAGGAATCCTGCAGGTCGTTGGCCGAGGGAGTGAGCTAGCGTTGCGTAAACCTCCTACGGAAATGCTCTAGGTCGTGGTGACAATTTGTTAGAAGCTGGCTCACTCAGAACCAACGAAGTCTTAACTGTCGAGCTTTTTTAACCCTCGCCTGCGACGATGAAATCAGGTCCGTGGGATCGATCCTGGGACTCCGGCCACCCGTCAAAAGCGTCGGGGCGAAGCTCTAATTCCAAGGGTCGCATGGACCGAGGCCGTGACTACAAGCTCAAGGTTAAAATATGTTTAAGGCGGATCTGAGTTTTAACTGTCATCGACGACCAAACCGGACAATGCCAGCCGATCTTTCACAGCGCGGCATCAACAGTATTGTCGACACGAAGCAATCCCGACAAAAACCGTATGCCTCTGGTCGTTCCCGGCACCTTCTTCGAAGGCGCTCGAGACCTACTGAGGTGGGCACACCACCTAGTTCCAGACGCTGCCGCATTGTTGCTGAACGAAGGGCGCCGTGATCCCGTAAGCGCTAGAGGCATCGTCGATGGCTTCGGGGTTGACCCAGGGGCTATCGGCCATGGGGTTGGTATTGATGATGGCGCGGGATGCAAGCCCTACCCTTTTGGTATCGTAAGCGAGCTTTAAGGTTTGAAAGTCGCAAAGAGCGAGCTTTGCCGCTTCAAAGTCGGCACGCTCACCCAACCTCCAGCGATGGGTGAAGAGCTGACCGCGATCGCCGACCTCTTGCTTGACCCTTGCGGCTACTTGATGCCGAACCTCTACCGGCATTCGTGACCACCAATAGGAAAAGAGAGCATGGGTCGAGCGAAACCAGGTGGGGCCGTCTTCTCGCGCCGCCAATTCCGGCCGCAGCCGCTCGGGCAAGGCGTCGATTTCGTCGGCTGAAAGCGGCTGATGGCCGCCAAGTGCGGCGATAAAGTTGACGCTGGAGACCAGACCATCCAGATCGCTCTGGCGCACCACTTTCTGGCGCGCGCAATCCTCGAACAGGATCGGGTCATGGGCGTTGATGATCTCGATCAAGCGGACCGCGTGTTGATGGCCATCACGGTTGATGCAGTAGACCTCGATGGCTACTCTTTCGCGCCGTTGCTCATTCAGATGCGGACCGACTTGTGTCGGTGCTTCGATGTCACCCACGAGCCGCTGGAAGTCGTCCAAAGCCTTGGTCAGCCCAGTTGAGCCACTTTCAACATCGGCAATCGAGGTCTCATCGAACCAGCGACGCTCTTCAGCTGTGAGCCGGAACGCGAAAATCAGCTCGAACGCGCGCCGATGCGCATCCAGCCGCTCCCTGGTCAACTGCCGGCCATCAGCTTCCGCCAGGAGCCGGTCGCTTTCGCGAACCAGACGGTTCGCCTCACAATCCGCCTCGATCACCGGATTGTTGGCGTAGACCAGCTCGTTCAAGCGGTGGCGTACGGGCTCATCTGACTGGTCATTCCCACAATAAAACAAGGCGGCCTCTTCGTGACGCATCTGCACCTGCTCGGCTGCCGTCCAGCTGCGTATCCGGTCAGTCGCTGGGTCCTTGCCAAAATGATATCCCCGATCCAGCCAAGCACGAAGATTGCCGGCGGTCTTCATCATGCTTTCGGGATTTCTTTGAAACTCAGCAATGAGCAACGCGGTTATTTCGCTGCGTTCAATGGGCGAAAAACCGGCATCAGTGACAAAGGCGATGAACTCGATAAACGCCGTCATCTCGGTTTGCCCAAAGGCATGATCGCCGGCGCGCGCAAACACCCGATACTCACCGATCTTCTTGAGCGCAGTTTTCTCGAAGATCAAGGCGGTGGTCGCCACATCACCGTATTCGTCGAAAGTTTGCTTGGCTGCGAGCACCAGCTGCTCGCGTGTCGCCTCGTCAACCGACGACCAAAGCATGCCGAGTGCTGCCGCCCGAAGCTCGCCCCAGAGCAAACGCTGCTGCTGATCGGGCGGCAAGCTCGAAAAGGCTTCGGGCAGGGCCCCCATGATTTCCGCCTCCATCGCACCGACATCGACAGGAACGCCCAGGATCTCACTGACCAACACATTTGAGGCAATCAGCGCTTGAACGTCAAAGGGCGTAACCACGGCACCACTGATGCAGTCGGCCGCCAGCACCAGCCTGTCTGGGGCAAAGATGGCGCGCAAACGCTGAGCATCAGGATCGCTGCTGCGTGTTGCAGTACAGAAGGCCTCATCGATGAGTTGGCCTCGAAGAAGTGCCGAGGTCATCGGATCGCTGCCCTCGCGAAGCTCCTTGGCGGACACTGCAAAACCTTCCAGCCCGCTAATGGTCTGTTCAGGCTGACGAGCGGCTTCGCCTTGCCAATGGGTGCGCAGCCAAGCCTGATCCTCGGCCCCCGGCTCTTCACCCAGAACCAGACCAATCGTCGCGAGCGCCTCATCCATCAGCCCATCGCTCAACGCGGCGGTTTCACCTTTGGCAAAACCGAAGGGCCAAACCGCCAAGGCCATCGCTGCCAGATGGAAAAAAGCACTCTTGAAATGACTGGAAAATGACGTTCCCATTGATCGGATCCCACTGTTTTTTCGTGGACATAAGCTGATGCTCGCCCTGGATCAACCAATATTCAGGCCACCAACGTCCCTTCTTTTGCGCCCAACACCTAGCGTGATCGATCTATTCCATCGTCAACATGCTGTAAATCCGCGAGCATGCCATTGTCCCCACCACCGATCATCTCCATTTGCGGTTAATGCTTGACGTTCCGGGCGTTCGTCACTAGTTCTCCCTGATCCGGATACATGCCACGTATCGTGCGATGGCAAACGGCTGCCTTAACGCTTCTCGGCAGGCTGTTTTTCGATAAGCGCGACGCTGGTCTGAATATCGCTACCTTCGAAGGATTAAGATATCCATGAGTGTTCGCATTCGCCTCGCCCGCGGCGGGACTAAGAAACGTCCTTTCTATCGCATCGTTGCAACCGACAAGCGCAGCCCGCGCGATGGCCGCTTCCTCGAGAAGCTGGGGACGTACAACCCGCTGCTTCCTAAGGACAGCGAAAACCGTGTCGTCCTCCGTGAGGACCGCATCCGCCATTGGCTGAGTGCCGGCGCCATGCCGTCTGATCGGGTTTGTCGTTTCCTGGATGCTGCTGGTATCACAGAGAATACGACCAAGCAGCGTGGCACCGGCAAACGTGCCGCCGCCATCGCAGCAAAGAAAGCGGAAGCCGAAGCTGCCGCCGCCGAGGCTGCTGCTGCCGAAGCGGAAGCGGAAGCGCCTGCTGCTGAAGAAGCGCCTGCACCCGCTGAAGAAGCCGCCGAGGGTGCTGAGGCCGCATCCTAAGGGGATGACGGACTTGGCGTTCGGCATGTCAGGCGGGATCGATGGACAGCGAACAAGAGACGACGTCATGGATATGCGTGGCCGCGATTGCGACTGCGCATGGGGTCCGTGGCGCGCTTAAGCTTCGCTGTTTCACTGAAAATCCTCGCGATGTCGCCGCCTACGGCCCTCTCTTCGATCGCCAGGGCCGGCGCCTTTTTGATATTGAGATCATTGGTAGTGCCAAGGACGGCGTGATCGCCAAAGCGACCGGCATCAACGATCGAGAGGCAGCAGAAGCCCTTCGCGGGACTGAATTGTTCGTGCCGCGTAGAGCCTTACCCGAGCCTGAAGACGGTGAGTTCTATTATCAGGATCTGCAAGGTCTGGTCGTGGTGAGCGCCACGGCCAAACGTATTGGCATCGTGAAGCAAGTGGTCAATTACGGTGCGGGCGATCTTCTTGAAATCGCGAGTGACACCGGCGAGACGATCATCATGCCATTCGATCAGGAAACCGTGCCGACAGTCGATCTGGCCAAGGGGCAAGTCACCGTCATCCCCCCCAACGAGATCGTCGTGGAGCCTGAAGCGTGAGTGGTTCCGAAAACCAGTCTGAAAAAGCCTGGTCAGCTCATGTCATGACCATCTTTCCCGATATGCTGCCGGGTCCCCTTGGATTTTCCCTGGTTGGGCAAGCCCTCGACCGTGGCGCTTGGTCCCTTGAAGCCCATGATCTCCGGGATTTCGCGACAGATCGTCACAAAAGTGTCGATGATATTCCCTTCGGCGGCGGTGCGGGGATGGTGATGCGTCCCAACGTGGTCGCGGCAGCCCTTGACCATGTCACCGCCAAAGCGCCTGACCTTCCTAAACTTTATCTAACGCCGCGAGGCCCTTCTCTTACCCAAAAACGCATAGAAAGCCTTGCAAAAGGCCCTGGCGTTGTGGTCTTATGCGGGAGGTTCGAGGGTGTGGACCAGCGAGTTGTCGAGGCGCGATCTCTCGAAGAGGTCTGCCTGGGCGATTTTGTCATGTCTGGTGGCGAGCTTGGTGCCATGGCCCTCATCGATGCCTGCGTCCGCCTGCTCCCGGGGGTGATTGGAGCCGAAGCGTCGCTGGCAGAAGAAAGTTTCAATCAGGATCTTCTTGAATACCCCCACTATACGCGACCGCAGTCGTGGGAGGGTCATCGGGTGCCGGACATTTTGTTGTCGGGGCACCATGCGCGGATCAAGGAATGGCGACAACGTCAATCCGAGGCCGTTACGAAAGCTAGGCGTCCAGACCTCTGGACGCGCTATATGTCTAGGAATGTAAGGACCGAGGCGGCAAAAACCCCGCCGGGTGCCGAGATGAAGTGAGGTTGCCATGAACGTTATTCAACAGCTCGAGCAAGAGCAGGTCACGCAGCTAACCTCGGAACGGCCCGTCCCCGAATTTGGCCCGGGCGATACCGTGCGCGTCAATGTGAAGGTCGTGGAAGGTACGCGTGAGCGTATTCAGGCATTCGAGGGCGTGTGCATCGCTCGTAAAAGCCGCGGCATCAATTCAGCCTTCACCGTGCGCAAGATCAGCTACGGCGAAGGCGTGGAACGTATTTTCCCGCTTTACAGCCCCCAGATCGCCGAGATCCAAGTAGTCCGTCGTGGCCGTGTGCGCCGTGCCAAGCTCTACTATCTCCGTGGCCGTACCGGTAAGGCAGCTCGGATCACCGAGCGTCGCGACGACCGGCCTGCTAAAGCCAAAGCCGCCGCAGCAGCAGCCAACGCCGACAAAAACGCCGCCGACTAGGGAGCGGCTTAGATCGGCCTAGATCATTCACTTGCCTGAGCCTGCTTCGGCAGTCCGGATTTTGTTCACGGGATTATTCCAGTTGGACGGTAAACCGGCTTAGAGGACGTCAGGCCCAAGTATCAAAAAAGGGAGCTTAGCGTTATGGCAGGGCCGCGGACGCTGTTCGATAAGATATGGGATCAGCATTTGGTGGATGTCCAAGAGGACGGCACCGCCCTTATTTATATCGACCGTCATCTCGTTCATGAGGTCACCAGCCCCCAGGCCTTCGAAGGATTGCGCAACACCAATCGTCAGGTTCGCCGCCCCGAAGCCACGCTTGCCGTTCCCGACCACAATGTGCCGACGACCGATCGATCAAAGGGTATCGAAGAAGAGCAATCGCGTATTCAGGTCGAAACCTTGCAGCAGAATTGCAAGGATTTCGGTGTGCAGTTGTTCGACGTCAACGATATTCGCCAAGGCATCGTGCACATCATCGGCCCGGAGCAAGGTTTCACGCTTCCCGGCAATACCATCGTCTGTGGCGACAGCCATACCTCGACCCATGGCGCTTTTGGCGCTTTAGCCTTTGGGATCGGCACGTCTGAGGTCGAGCATGTCCTGGCGACACAAACGCTCTATCAGGTGCGGCCTGCCAATATGCGCATCACCGTCGATGGTGAACTGCCCTTCGGCGTCACCGCGAAAGATGTCGTGCTGGCGATCATCGGCAAGATCGGCACGGCTGGCGGCACTGGCCATGTGATCGAATATGCTGGAGATGTCGTGAAAAACCTCGATATGGCCGGGCGTATGACCATCTGCAACATGACCATCGAGGCGGGTGCGCGCGCAGGCCTGATTGCGCCTGACGAGACCACCTTCGACTATATCAAGGGCCGCCCGATGGCACCGAAAGCCGGCGCTTTCGAGCAAGCCGTCCAGTTCTGGCAAACCCTCCCCTCGGATGAGGGTGCTCGCTATGACAAGGAAGTCGTGCTCAAGGCTGAAGAGATCGAGCCACAGGTCACCTGGGGCACCAGCCCGCAGGATGTCGTGCCGATCACCGGCATCGTGCCCAACCCGAAAGCGGAGAGCGATCCGAACCGCCGTTCGGCCATGGAGCGCTCGCTTGTCTATATGGGCCTGGAACCCGGCACGCCCGTTTCCGAGCTCAAAGTCGACAAGGTGTTTGTCGGTTCCTGCACCAATGGCCGTATCGAGGATCTGCGCGCTGCCGCCAAGGTGGTCGAGGGCAAACAGATCGCCGCTCATGTGGAAGCGTTGATCGTGCCTGGCTCGGGGCTGGTAAAATATCAGGCGGAAGAGGAAGGCCTGGACAAGATCTTCACCGATGCCGGCTTCGAGTGGCGTGAGCCCGGCTGCTCAATGTGCCTCGCCATGAACCCGGACAAGCTCAAGCCCGGGGAACGCTGTGCCTCGACCTCGAACCGCAATTTTGAGGGCCGCCAAGGCAAAGGCGGACGCACCCATCTCGTCTCCCCCGCCATGGCCGCCGCAGCCGCCGTCACCGGCCATATCGCCGATGTCAGAAAACTGGCCTGAGACTGCCCCCAGGGTGTCGAGGTCTAAGTAACCCAAGTCGAGGTTCGACATGAAGCCGTTTAATAAGCTCTCCGGAATCGCCGCCCCATTGCCGCTGGTCAATGTCGACACCGACAAGATCATCCCTGCGCATTGGCTAAAGACGATCAAACGGACTGGGCTTGGCGTCGGGCTCTTCGAGAGCATGCGCTACGAGGATGACGGCACCACGGAGAAGCCCGATTTCGTCTTAAATAAAGAGCCCTATCGCAACGCGGAAATCCTGATCGCGGACGATAATTTCGGCTGCGGCTCTTCGCGCGAACATGCGCCTTGGGCGTTGCTCGATTTCGGTATCCGCTGCGTGATCTCCACATCCTTCGCCGACATCTTCAACAACAATTGCTACAAGAACGGCATCCTTCCCATCGTCCTACCGAAAGAGCAGATCGATATTTTGTTACAAGAGGCTGCGGACGCCTCGGACCCCACCTTCACGATTGATCTGGAAAAGCAGGAGATCCATCGCCCCACCGGGAACGAGGTCTTCACTTTCGAGGTCGATCCGCACAAAAAACATTGCCTCCTGAATGGCCTGGATGACATCGGCCAGACGATGGAGCGCAAACAGAAAATTGATGACTTCGAGAGCCGCCAGCGCAGTGCTGAGCCCTGGCTCTACCGTGACGAGGTGGCGTGAGATGAGCTTTCCCAGAAACGACAGCAACCCCATCGGCAGCGTTCTTCTCCTGCCGGGCGACGGCATCGGCCCCGAAGTAATGCTCGAAGTCCGCCGCGTCATGGACTGGTTTTCGCGCGCTCGCGGCATCACCTTCGAGCTTGAGGAGGATCTGGTCGGTGGCGCCGCTTACGACAAGCACGGCACCCCCCTAACCGATGAGACTCTTAAGAAAGCGCTCACCGCCGATGCGGTGCTTTTCGGAGCGGTTGGCGGTCCGAAATATGATGATCTGCCATTCGATCAAAAGCCCGAGCGCGGCCTACTTGCTCTCCGTAAGGAACTCGGCCTGTTTGCCAATCTTCGCCCTGCCAAAGTGTTCGACGCACTGGTCTCCAGCTCCTCCCTAAAGCCGGAGCTGGTCCAGGGTCTGGACATCATGATCCTGCGCGAACTCACCGGCGGCGTCTATTTTGGTGAGCCCCGCGGCATCGAGACCCTGCCGGACGGCCAACGTCGCGGCATCAATACCCAAGTCTACACCACCAACGAGATCAGGCGGGTCGCCGCCGTCGGTTTCGAGCTCGCCCGCAAACGCGCGGGCCGTGTCTGTTCGGTGGAAAAAGCGAATGTCATGGAAAGCGGGGTTCTTTGGCGCGAGGAAGTGCAAAAACTCCACGATACCGATTTCGCCGACGTCGAACTTTCCCATATGTATGCCGACAATTGCTGCATGCAGCTGGTGCGTGAGCCCAAGCAATTCGACGTGATCGTCACCGATAATCTGTTCGGTGATATTCTCTCCGATTGTGCCGCCATGCTCACCGGCTCCCTCGGTATGCTCCCCTCCGCCTCACTCGGCGCCGCAGATGCCGATGGTAAAAGAAAGGCCATGTACGAGCCGGTCCACGGCAGCGCGCCCGACATTACCGGCCAGGGCATGGCCAACCCGATCGCCATGTTGCAGAGCTTTTCGATGATGCTCCGCTACTCCTTCGATCGCGACGACGACGCCGATCTCCTGGACGGTGCAATCAGCAAGGTTCTCGGAGGCGGTCTGCGCACCGGCGACATCATGCAAGACGGCATGGCCAAGGTTTCGACCTCTGTCATGGGCGAAACCATCATCCGTGAGCTCGATAAGTCCGCGGCTTAACGCGTTAGCAAAATTCTATCCCGTATAAGTTACTATATGCTTAATGCGGGACCAACAAATCGGAATTGATCATGGGTTATCGTGTCGCGGTTGTCGGTGCCACGGGTGCGGTTGGCGCTGAAATATTGAACATTCTGGCCGAGCGGGATTTCCCCGCTGATGAGGTCGTCGCCCTCGCCTCCAGCGCCTCAATCGGCAAGGAAGTGTCTTACGGCGAAAAAGCCGAACTCAAAGTCCAGTCCCTCGACGACTACGACTTCGAAGGCACCGATATCGGTCTATTCTCGCCTGGCGCCTCAGTCTCAAAAATCCACGCCCCACGTGCTGCGGAAGCCGGCTGCACGGTGATCGACAACACGTCGCATTTCCGCATGGATCAGGACATCCCGCTGATCGTGCCTGAGGTCAATCGCCACGCGCTCGAAGGGTTCCGCGAGCGCAATATCATAGCGAATCCCAATTGCTCGACCATTCAGATGGTGGTCGCCCTCAAGCCCCTGCACGAAACGGTCCGCATCAAGCGTGTCGTGGTTTCGACCTACCAGGCAGCAGGCGGTGCCGGCAAAGCCGGCATGGATGAACTGTTCAACCAGACCAAGGGCATTTACGAGACCCGCCAGGTCGAACCCAAAAAGTTCCAAAAGCGCCTCGCCTTCAACGTCATTCCGCAGATCGATGTCTTCCTTGAGGACGGCTCGACCAAGGAGGAATGGAAGATGATGGCCGAGACCAAAAAAATCCTCGATCCCGAGATCGAGGTCAGCGCCACTTGCGTTCGCGTGCCGGTCTTTGTCGGCCATGCCGAAGCCGTCAATGTCGAGTTCGAGCACGAACTTACCGTCGATGACGCCCGTGATATTCTCTACGAAGCACCTGGCGTCCAGCTGATCGACAAGCCAGACGAACTCTACTACGCCACCCCCCTGGATTGCGTCGGCGAGTTCGACGTCCTCGTCTCCCGCCTTCGCCAGGATGACACAATCCCCTACGGTCTCAACATGTGGGTCGTCGCCGACAACCTCCGCAAAGGTGCTGCCCTCAACGCCGTCCAAATCGCCGAGTGCCTCGTCGAGGACGGTTTATTATAGTCCTAGTGATCCTAGCAGGATCTCTTGACGTGCCAGGCGCTCTCCCAACGAACCGCTGAGGGCGGCTGACATGATCAGCCGTCCGAAGACGGTCTCTCAGAGCCTTATGGCCGGAATGAGCAGAAAAGCCGCCATTCCTAGGCGCTTCCGAACGCGCACTTTTGACCCTGACCAGACCGTTACTGCAAATGATTCATTAACTGCCAATGGGTAAGGTGAGTCTGCGCACGAGGGCAATTCACATCAAGAGTTGGGGTCATTTTAGCCGAGCAGCGATGACCCTTTGGACGTCGCGCCGATATGTTTGACTGACTGGCGCAATGAGGCCGCCTTTTAGCTTGAGCCCAAAGCCTGATGCAGTCTGCTCAAGGTCCTCCATGGCGTCCTCAGCAATCCACCAGGATCGATGAATCCGAAGACCCGCCAGGTCCTCGACATCCTTGATCGCGTCTCGAAATCGGTAAAGCACATGCTTGCTGCCGGCGTCTGTATGAAGTCGGACATAATGTTCATCGGCTTCGATGGCGAGCAGTGTCTGCCCAGCGATTTCCGGAAAACGCCGCTCCAGAGCCGAAGATTTGCGCACCGATGGGCCGTCCTTACGATCGACGGTTATTTCGGAGGGAGGATTGTTCGGTAGAGGGGAACCGCTGCGCAAGGCAGCTGAATTCAGAGCTACAGGGAAGGCAAGATCCAGCGATTTGATGAATAGCCAGAAGCCGGCGATGGCTGGCAGAAGATTCAGCGACTGATCGATCCATCCCCAGAGCAAGGCCGAAAGGGGATCGCCGGCCGAAGGCATTTCAAACAGGCCATCGGTATCCGGCTGCAAACTGTCGATCGGAAGGCACATCAGGGCCATGGGAATGGTGACCAGGACGATCGTCACAGCGCCGGCGATGCCGGTGGCAAAGAGGCTTGAAAGGCTGGAGCTCTCGAAGAGATGGTCGATCGCGGCACCGATCGTTGTGAGCAGAAAGGCTGCCGTGCAGGCGATCGTCAGCCAAAGGGGCAGGGCTTCGATGAAGGCGGTGTCGGCCGGCAGCTCGGCCTCGACGAGGGCGAGGACTATGCCGAGCAGACAAGCCGCAACGGCGATGATGAGCGTCTTTGGCGAGACCTTGTTCACGATCGATGAGCGCCATTCATGCAGCATGAAGCCAGGTTATCCATCTTTGTGCTGTTTGGACGAACCATAAGAAGCATTTGAAGAAACACGTCTTTCCCGCGGCGATCACGCCAGACAAAGCTTTGCTCGTCAATGCAGTTCAGCGGCAATGCCGAGCAGGGAGACGTTACGATGACACTGAAAACGACCTGGTTCCTTTCCATACCCTTCATTCTGGGCCCGATCATCTCTGCTGCTGCAGATGACCAGGCAGTCTCACCGACCTTCTGGGACGATCTCGATATTTCCCTCGGGATCGAAACCTCCTATGAGCCCGATTATCAAGGATCTGACGACTACGAGATCGATGTCTTTCCCGCCCTGCAAATCACTTATAAGGATTGGCTATATCTGGACAGTCTCGCGGCAGGTGCCATTTGGCAACTGCCCTCAGGTTTTCGCCTACAGACCGGGATCAGCTATGAAGAAGGGCGGGAGTCCGGCGATAATGATGCGCTCGACGGTTTGGATGACATTGAGGATACGGCCGTTCTGGACGCCGGCCTCTTTTACGACATTGGCGATCTGACGTTTGGCTTTGCCCTGGAGCAGGATCTGCTCGGCCGAGGAAAAGGATTGGTGACCTTCCTCGGCGCTCGCTATGACATCGAGCTACTGGATGGTCGCCTCGAGGTCTCGCCGCAAGTCGATATCAGCTTCGCCACCGCGAAGCATATGCGGACCGAATTCGGAATAACGCCGGAAGAAGCTGTCGCATCGCAGTTTGATGACTATCGCCCCGGTGCCGGCCTCAAATCTTACGGCTTTGGCACGAACCTAGATTTCAAGCTGACCCAGCATTGGTCCATGCTTGGCGAGGCCGGCGTCGAATTCTTCGGGCCGGAGGCCAAAGACAGCCCCCTCCTCGACGAGGCCGGTGCCGACTATGGTGCGGAAATCGAATTAGCACTGATCTACCGATTTTGAGATTACGTCCTACTCATGGATTTCAGCATACTACCCCCTCGTGCAAGGTACCTTAAACTGGCGGTCGGTTATGGCACGAAGCTAAAACCAGCCTTGAGGCAGAAAGCGGCCGGAGAGCCGATGGTTAGAGCGAATTTCTGTCGTCGAGACCGCTTAGCAGCGCATTGCCTGCACGACGAAGCAGGGCCTTAGGCTCACAACTGACCCCGAGCTGACCGTTGAACGGTCGCTTGACCGTGGCACCGAAGCAAAGAATATTCTGCGGATGCAACGTGTCATGATCATCGGCCAACCAGGTTCCGGCAAGTCGACCCTCGCCCGAGTCTTGGGCGAAATTACGCATCTGCCGGTTGTTCACATCGATCATATCCATTGGAAAGCCGGGTGGGTTGAGCGTCGCGGATCGGAAAAAGATGCGCTTTGCGCGGAGGTCCACGCGAAGGAGACTTGGATCTTTGAAGGTGGTCGGTCATCCACTTGGCCAGAACGCTTATCGCGGGCCGATACACTGATCTGGCTTGATTTTCCTTTGTCGCTACGTCTAGGTCGCGTGCTGTGGAGGACGGTGCAGTATTGGGGCCGCAGCCGTCCAGATCTGCCTGAAGGATGCCCTGAACAATTCAGCTGGCAATTCATGCGCTGGATCTGGGACACCCGCAATTCATCAAGATTGAAGATGCAGCAACTTTATCGTTCGGTCCCGTCGGGGAAGTCGACGTATCATCTCACTTGCGCACGAGACGTGAAGGATTATCTCACTGGCCTTCGCCAAGCCGTGGCAGCAGGCAATCTTGGCATATCGCATCGGTGAATGGCACGAAGGCGAAGGAGGCTTTCCGGCGACTATGCACCTCATAGCCCGTACACCGCAACAAGCCCCTCATTCGACAAGATGGACCTGACGCGGCCATTCCCATGGGCTTAGCGGCTGGGTAGGACAATCGATATTGATCTATTCAGCAACCTGCGTTGGGGCTATCGGCCACTTGGCAAACTGGATCAGAAGCACAACACTATTAGTTTCTAGCCAGATTGTTTGGGAGCGGAAATCAAGATGCCGGCCTATGTCGTTTCGATGATGTCAGTCCATGATGCTGAAACCTACAGGAAATACACCGATAGAACGCCAGCTGTCGTCAAAAAGCACGGCGGAAAATTTTTGACGCGCGGCGAAGCTGTCACGTGCCTGGAAAATACCAGTTACGATGGCCGTATGGTCATCCTCGAATTTCCCAGCAAAGCTCATGTCCGAGCATGGTTCGACGATCCGGATTACCAGGAGGCCATGGCTTTTCGCCATGCTGCATCGACCATGCATATGCTGCTATTGCAAGAAGGCGGCGACAATACCGAAGCGCCAGATCCGAAGCTTTAGGAACGCTTTGAGATCGCTGACAGCGCGCGACGATCGCGGCAAGCGTCGCCGATCGATGCCGTCGGTCGCCAATAAGCCGCCCCACTCGATTAAGCTAAGATAAAAATACACCAATCGGCCAACCGTTCCGCAAAACCCGAACGCCAACAGAACAGCCATTTTCAGCGCATTGGACCTTTTTTCCTTGCGAATTATTTAACCATGAGGTTAAATACAAAAAATTAGACATTCCAATTAGCCATGGAGAGTACACGATGGTTGCCGAACGAATTGTCTCCAAAGAAGAATGGCTAAAGGCCCGCCTCGACCTTTTGGAACGGGAAAAAGCATTCACCAAAAAACGTGATGAACTCAGCCAAAAACGGCGCGATTTGCCGATGGTTCTGGTCGAAAAAGCCTATGTCTTCGAGGGGCCGGACGGCCAAGAGACATTTTCCGAGCTCTTCGGGGGCTGCAGCCAACTCATCGTCCAGCATTTCATGTTTGGCAAGGGCTGGGGTGAGGGATGTCCGTCTTGTTCGTTTTGGGCGGATGGCTTCGATGGCACCACGATCCATATGCAGCACCGGGATGCAGCCTTCGTCGCCGTTTCCAATGCCCCGGTCGATGAGATCGAGGCCTACAAAAAGCGCATGGGCTGGCAGTTCAAATGGGTCTCTTCATTCGGCACCGACTTCAATCACGACTATCACGTCACCTTCAACAAAGGAGAACGCGATGCCGGTCCTGTTTTTTATAACTATCGAGAAAGCTCGTTCTCCAGCGACGAAGCACCTGGCATCAGCGTCTTCTACAAAGACGCAGAAGGTCGCACCTTCCATACCTATTCCTGCTATGCTCGCGGTCTCGATTCATTGAATGTTACTTATCAATATCTCGATCTTCTGCCAAAAGGCCGGGACGAGGACGACCTGCCCTTCACGATGGCCTGGCTACGCCGCCATGATCAATACGAGGGCTGAGGCAGCATTCACTCGAATCGCCGTCGCCCGCGCAATGTTCGTTAACCTTTTCTTCGTCGAACTGAATTAAGCTCGAAGCCTGGATGATCAATTGGATGGTCGGAGCAGGCTGCTCACCTGAGTTATCTCTCCCACGGGGCATGTTGGGGGTCCGGGATAAAGCTTGGCCTGGCACGATTGGGAGACATAGCGAGCATGCCTCAAGAAGACATCTTGCCAGCCTCATCGCCGGTGGCGGTCGATGATGGCAAGCGCCTGTTCATGACGATCACGTCCCTTACCGTGGAGATGGCCAGCGCCTCGACCAGAGATGACATGCTCTCTATTCTGGCTACATGGCTCCCAAGGTTGGTACCAGCGGATCGAACAAGCATTACGTTGGCCGTGGATGCCGACTATTTTAAGGTAATGGAGCTGGAGGGCAGCAAAGCCATCCCTGTCGGCAAGCAGCTGCCGATCGCCAATACAACGGCGGGTCAAGTCTTCAACGAAAAACGTGTGCTTCGCGCAGACGATACATCGGCCATTTCGACGATCGATGGCCAATTGCTGGCCGGCCAAAACCTCTTGAGTGCGCTTTGCGCCCCGTTGATCAATCAGGAAACGACCATCGGCACGCTCAATGTGGCCCATACGCAACCAGGCCTCTATACGCCAGAGCATGAAACCATCCTGCTGCATGTCGCAAGCGTGGTGGCCGCCAAAATCGCCTTGGTCGATCGATTCTTCACAGCACAGCAAAAGCTGGAGGCAACGGTTGTAGCCAGGACCGAAGAGCTCGAAGAACAAAAGGTCCAGCTCCAGATCGCCTTGGAAAAAGAGCGGGAGTTAAACAGCCTGCAACGCCAATTCGTCTCGATGGTCTCCCACGAGTTCCGCACCCCGCTGTCGATCATCGATGGCAATGCCCAAAGGCTTGAGCGGCGCTATGACAAAACCACGACCGAGCAGTTGCTTGGCAGCCTCGGCAAGATCAGGGGCGGGGTGACAAGATTGACCAATCTGGTGGAGGGTGTCCTCAGCGCTGCGCGCCTCGAGAGCGGCAAGATCAACTACGACCCCCAGCCAAGCGATCTCATCTCACTGATCTCGGACACTTGCAGCAAATACCAACAAGTCTATTCAGACCGTCAGATCCATATCGACTTGGAGCGGCTGCCCCCAGAACACTGTGTCGACGTCGATCTGATGCGCCAGATCATCTCCAATCTCGTCACCAACGCCATCAAGTATTCAGAGGAAGGCGTGCATGTCTGGGTAAGCGGGGAGACCAACGATCAAGGCGACATTGCGATCACCATTCGCGACGAAGGCCCCGGAATCCCAGCACCGGAGCTCAGAAGACTGTTCGACCGATTTTTCAGAGCCAGCACGTCCGCCGGCATCATCGGCACCGGTGTCGGCCTTCACGTCGTGCGCGCGCTAGTCCAGATGCATGGCGGCAGCGTCGACGTTGCCAGCACCGTTGGCGAAGGGTCGACGTTCGTCGTGCACCTTCCCGCCAATACGCCCCTGCCGGCGACGTCCAACGAGGCCGCAGCCTAAGCTGGATCAACGCTACCCAGAAGCTAGAGCACGGGTTCAAATGATAACGACGAACTGAAACAACATGGTACTGTGGGTCTGCTCGGCAAGAACACTTCCCAATACATCACGATGAGCGACTGCATATCCTCGGATCTCTTGGCACGTTCTTCGAAAGCGGCGGCAACCAAATGAGGTGGTAAAACCATCACCTAGGCGATCCATTCGCTGACGGGCGCATTCGCCTCGTTCAGCGGTTGGCTGATGATGTCGACCAACGAGGGGCCATCATGATCGATGGCTTGCTTGAGCGCGCCACGAAGCTTACCGGGGTCCTCTACCTTCCAGGATTTGACGCCGAAGGCGCTGGCCACAGCGGCATGGTCGGTGCGATCGAAATCGACCGAGAAGTAGCGCTCGCCAAAACCAGCACGCTGGCCTGCCTTGATCCAACCATATACGGCATTCGAAAAAACAATGAAGGTGATCGGCAGGTTCTTGCGAACGACAGTCTCCAGCTCACCGCAGGTAAAGCCGAAACTGCCATCCCCCATCAAGGCCACGATTTTTTTGTCAGGTGCTGCCATATGCGCACCAACGGATGCGGATAAGGCGTAGCCAAGCGCACCATGCGCCCGATTGGAGAACAAGGTTCGTCCGGTGGTACGGATCTCATAGAAAGCCGAGAGATAGGGGCATGGGGTGCCCGGATCGCCAACGAGGATCGCATCGTCGTCGAGCAGGGATCGAAGCGTTGCGATCGTCCTCTCCGGCTTGATCGGTTTTTCGTCACTTGACGCGAGCGGCTGGAACACCGCCCATTTTTTCGCCTTGGCCTTCGCCACCGCGGCAGCGCCACTATAGCCAGAAGGCAACGGCTGCTCGGCCAACTGCCTGTTGAGCGAGGCCAGCGCCAGGCGCGCATCCGAGACCACCGCCACCTCGGTCCGATAGGAGGCGCCGATCACCTCCGGATCGCTGTCGATATGGACGATCCGCGTACCCTTCGCCGGCACCTGCCAGCGCTCTGTTGTGACCGACCCCGCCCTACAACCGATGAAGACGACCAAATCGGCTTCGCTGACCAAATCACGGGTCGCCGCAACGCCGCCGTTGGAGCCGACCACGCCGACGCAATTGGGATGAGTTTCGCTAAGTGTGCCCTGCCCCGAAATGGTCGTGGCAACCGCGATATCGATGGTCTCGACAAAGCTCCGGAAGACCTCTTCTCCCCCAGCAAGAATGACACCTCCGCCGACGATCACCAGGGGAAAGCTGGCCGATGAGATCGCCTCGATTGCGGCATCAATCTGAACCGGATCGGGCCCTGAAGGATAAGCTGGATAGCGGTCATGGGCGGGATCTGCCCAAAGATCGTCAGGATTGGCAGCACCGCGCTGCACATCAATCGGAAAACCGAGATGTGCCGTGCCAGGGCGTCCGGTGGTCATCTTGCGAAACGCCGTTCGAACGACGTCCGGCACCATGTCAGCATGATTGATCACAGCACTGAACTTGGTCAACGGGCGCATCAACCCTTCCTGGTCGAGTTCAGTCAACGGGTAATGCCCGCGCGAGCGCGTGCTGACATCGGAGGTGATCGCCAGGATCGGTACCGAGCTCTCATTGGCCTCGACCAGCCCCGGCAGGATGTAGGTGGCACCGCCGCCGGACGGTCCTTCGCAAATACCAACCTTACCACTGACCCGAGCATAGCCATCCGCCATATAGGCCGCCGAACGCTCGTCCCGCGTTAAAATATGCTCGATGTCGTGGTCGAGCCGGTAGAGCGCATCGTAGAATGGCAAGGTGGTATCACCACAAAGACCAAAGATGTGCCGCACACCATGGGCTTCCAACATCCGCACCATGGCTTCAGCACCGCTCATCATATTTCCAGTTGATTGTGGCATGGCCACCTCATTGACTTGTGGGCGCCTTCGATGTGGCGTGGCCACTTCATTGACTTGTTTAGGCCTTCGAAGAAATAGCCTTGACCTCCATGGTATACAGCCATTTGCCGAGATGAAGTGGCAAGGGTTTCACCTCAAGAATATCACTCACAGCACGTCTTCGACATAGGCAACTCGCTTGAACCTAGCCAGATTTAGCCGCATACCGTGGGACCGACACTAACGACAACAACTGAATGAGGTGGCCAAGCCACGATGAACAGGTCGATCGAACATTGGGAGGTCGCGAAACGGGCCGTTGCCTCGGAGGCAGGCATGGTGGCCGCCCAGCATCATCTGGCGGCGCGTGCCGGTGCCGGCATGCTGGCGGCAGGCGGCAATGCGGTCGATGCAGCGGTTGCGGCGGCGATGGCGTTGGCCGCGGTAGAGCCCTGGATGTGCGGGCTTGGCGGCAGCGGTTACATGGTGGTCTGGCTCAGTGCTGAGAAGCGATCTTACGTTCTCGACTTTCAAGGGATGCTGCCCGCCGCCATCGAGCCTGCCAATTACCCGCTCGACCCAGATATGCCAGAGAGCATCATGGGCTTTCCGGGCGTGGTCGAGCGGCAGAACGAGATCGGTTATCACTCGATCACCGTGCCGGGTGCTGTTTAAGGCTTGTCATTGGCCTTGGAGCGTTTTGGCCGTCTTGGCCTCGATACGGTCATGGATCCTGCAATCCAGCTCGCCGAGCGAGGACTTCCCGTGAAGTGGTTCACGACGCTTCAAGTGGCACTCGCCATGGGAGATCTCAGCCGCGACCCGACAGCTGCCGCCACCTATCTCCCGCATGGGACACCGCCGGCGCCAGAGTAATTTCTCCCTCTGAGCCCTTTTGCAGAAACGCTAAAAACCCTGGCCGACAATGGCCCCAATTCCTTCTACAAGAGCATCTTGGGTGAGCGTCTTGTTGCTGATTTGAAAGCCGGTGGCAGTCTGATCGATCTCGATGATCTCAGCGCCTACGAGGTCCTCGAACATGAGTCGCGGCAGGACAAACATCGAGACGCTGTCCTTCATACCGCAGGCCCAACCAGCGGCGGCCCACGTATGATCGATACGCTCAACCATATCACCGATCACCTGGAGCCGGCAGCCGGCATCGGAGCTGCAAGCTGGAAGATCTACGCCGACGGTCTCAACAAGGCCTGGCGCAGGCATAAAGAAAAAATCGGACGCATCACAGAAATTGGTTCCAGTACCAGCCATCTCTCCACAGTGGATGCCGAGGGCAATATGGTGGCACTGACCTATACGCTTCTCAACCGCTTCGGCAGCTGTGTGGTTCTGCCGAGCACCGGCATTCTGATGAACAATGCCGTCAGCTATTTCGACCCACGCCCCGGCTTTCCCACCACCATGGAGGGGCGAAAGCGGATCAATGCAAGCAATATGTGCCCGACCATCGCGACACAAGACGGCGAGGCGATCTTCGCCATCGGCGCTTCAGGCGCCAATCACATCATGCCCTGCACCACCCAGATCGCCGCCTTGATGCTGGATTTCGGTCTGACGCTGGACGAAGCGATGAACCATCCGCGCCTTGATGCCTCGGATCGCCACTCAATCCGGGTCGAGCCTCGGTTCGGGGCAGAAGTTATCGAAGCACTCGCCCAGGATTTCGAGCTGGAGATCGCCCTGCGTCTGGTGTTTCCCAAACTCTATTCTTGTCCCACAGGGGTCAGCCGCGATCCAGCAACAGGCCTCTGCCATGGCCTGAATGATCCATCCCAACCGATCGGCGGCGCGTCAGCAGCAGCACCTTTCAAGCTCAGACAAGACATGGTCACTCAAGCGCCCCGAGCGTAGGTGTTTTATCGGAGCCCAACAGGAGAATCCTCGGATAAGCTCCAGACCGTAGCAACAATATCGTTAGGCCGGGCTGCCCTTAAAGCAAATGTTAACCGGTTGCTCGTAGAGTAGGTTCCCTGATCCAAGCAATGCTGGGAGTCTTAGCCTCGCCCCAACAATAATGCCGGGTGGGCGGACTCCCAGGATCTCGTGGACCAGATTGCTGAGATTAGTGGCGACGGGTTAACATTTTCTTACCTGACAGCTTGTCTCGTCGACATTACCACCACGGCCAAGAAAACCTCTTGCGGACTTTCTACAACAGAAGATCGCCGCTACCGGCCTTCCAATTTGGGCCGCATACCATCGATCCTGGTGCTTTCGGCCGACAAGTTCACACCACGATCACACCACCACTCGGCCTTCTTCGACGGCGTGGCAGGCGTGGTGATGGGGGCTGTTGTTGTGTGGCTGGAGCTTTGGCAACTCAGTCCGGCAGCGGTCATTGGCGAGCGGACAGCGAGGGTGGAAGGCGCATCCATCAGGCGGTTCGAGCGGGGATGGCAGCTCGCCTTTAATCGACAGGCGCCGGCTTCGTTTTTTTGGGTCCGTGCTCGGGCTGCTTGCCTGGAGAGCTTGGGTGTAGGGATGCAGAGGTTGACCGAATAAGAGGTCGCGCGGTCCTTGCTCGATTGGGCGGCCGAGATACATCACGATCACCTCATCGGCGACATGGCGGACCACCGAGAGATCATGGGAAATGAAGAGATAAGCGAGATCGAATTCCTCTTGGAGCTCGATCAGAAGGTTGAGCACCTGGGCCTGAATGGAAACATCGAGGGCGGAGACCGGCTCGTCCAGCACGACGATCTTAGGTCGCAGCATGAGGGCACGGGCAACGGCGATCCGCTGGCGTTGACCGCCGGAGAACATATGAGGATAGCGGCTGACATGTTCGGGACGAAGGCCGACTTTGCTCATCATATCAGCAACGGCAGCTTGCCGCTCGGTGGCACTCATCTCGGTATTGACCTTGAGCGGCTCCTCCAGGATCGCGCCGATTTTTTTCCTCGGATTGAGCGAGCCAAAGGGGTCTTGAAAGACGATCTGCACAGCCCTGCGCATTTGACGCCGTTGCTCGTCGGTCGCCTCGGCAAGGTCGACCCCATCTAACGTCAGCGCCCCGGCCGTCGCCGGCTCGATCATGGTGACGAGACGGGCAAGCGTGCTCTTGCCACAGCCGCTTTCCCCCACCACGGCCAGGGTCTTGCCAGGCACCATGGCGAAGCTCGCATGACGTAAAGCCTGAAGCACGGCATCCTCTTTGAACAGCCCGCGCGACACCCGATAGTGACGCGAGAGCCCCGTAGCTTCCAGCACTGGCGCGGCCAGCTCATTGACTTTTGCCGTCATGGCTTGAGGGCCCCGCTCGCATCCGATTGACCGCCATTGTTGAGCGGATAGTGGCAGCGCACCTTGCTTCCGTTGTCACCAAACAAGTCAGCGAACGCCGGCGCGGCATCGGTGCAGTGTTGATTGGCGAAGCGGCAGCGTGGATGAAAGAGGCAGCCGCTCGGGCGATCGCCGGCACCGGGCACGATGCCCGGAATAGTGGGAAGTAGCTTGGATTGCGCGCGCTCGGGAAGGGCGTCCAAAAGGGCAGCGGTGTAGGGATGGCGCGGCGCAGCGAACAGTGATCGCACCGGCTGGATCTCCACCTGCTGGCCAGCATATTGCACGTTCACCCGCTCTGCCGTCTCGGCCACCACAGCCATGTCATGGGTGATCAGGATCAACGCCATGCCTCGCTCCTTTTGCAGGTCCAGCAGCAGATCGAGGATCTGCGCCTGGATCGTGACATCGAGCGCGGTCGTTGGTTCATCCGCGATCAGGAGCTTCGGGTTGCAGGCGATCGCAATCGCGATCATCACCCGCTGGTTCATGCCGCCGGAGAGTTGATGCGGAAAGGCAGCGAGGCGCTGCTCCGGGGAAGGGATACCCACGAGATCAAGTAGCTCAATCGCGCGTCTACGGTGGTCCCCACGGGCCCCGCCGAGATGGGTTTTTATGCCTTCGGTGAGCTGAAAGCCGATGGTGAAGCAGGGATTAAGCGAGGTCATCGGCTCCTGAAAGATCATCGCCATCTCCTTCCCAATCAGCCGACGCCGGTCCGAGGCGGATAACCCTAACAAGTTTTGACCGCCGAACGTCATATGATCGGCGGTGACCTTAGCGGTCCAGGGAAGGAGACCCATCAAGGCGAGCATCGACACGCTCTTGCCGGATCCGCTCTCACCGACGATGGCGAGCACATCGCCTTGATCAACCTCGAGATTGATGCCGTCCACCGCCTTGAACGGACCATGCATGGTCGAGAACGTGACGGTCAGGTTCTTAATGTCGAGGAGGGCCATCTCGTTTCAGCACGCCTCCATTAGCACAGGATCCGTCTCTCCTAGATAAGCCTGCAGCTGGCAAGTTGATGAAATCGACATTCGATCAACTCCTCTTCAGTTTTGGATCGAGGGCATCCCTCATACCATCGCCCATGAGATTGAGGGCGAGCACGGTGATCAGGATGGCAAGCCCGGGGAAGGTGACGACCCACCAGGCACGCAGCACGAATTCTCTCGCATCCGCGAGCATCGTGCCCCACTCCGGTGATGGTGGCTGGGCGCCTAGTCCAAGAAAACCGAGAGCGGCGGCATCGAGGATGGCATTGGAAAAGGCGAGGCTCGCCTGAACGATCAGGGGCGCCAGACAATTGGGCAGCACGGTCAAGAACATCAAGCGACCCAGGCCCGCCCCAGTTACGCGGCTCGCCGTGACATAGTCCTTTGATGTTTCGGTGATCACCGAAGCCCTGGTCAGACGGGTGAATTGCGGCATATAGGTGATGGCGATCGCGAGCACCGCATTGAACAAACCGGGTCCCAATATGGCGACGATGACAATCGCCAGCAGCAGACCTGGCACGGCCAGCAGAATGTCCATCAAGCGCATGATCATGCTCTCGGTCCAACCACGCGCGAAGCCAGCGATCAGGCCAAGCGTGATGCCCGATGTGAGCGAAAGCGTGACCACAACGAGGGCGATGAAGAACGAATAGCGCGCGCCATGGATGATACGCGACAGGATATCACGACCGACCGCATCGGTGCCGAGGATGAAGTTCCAGGATCCGCCATTCTGCCAGACAGGCGGCTTTAGGAAATGGTCGCGATATTGATGCGCTGGGTCATGGGGTGCCACGACATCTGCAAGCAAGGCCGCCAGCAGGACAATCACGACGACGGCGAGACCAACCACCGCTCCTTTATTTTCAGAGAAGTAATGCCAGAACTCACGAAAAGGACTGACCGCCGCCTGGTTCTCCTCGATAGATTTCGCTTCGGTCACCACTGTCACCGCCCATGCCGAATGCGAGGGTTAATGAGACCATAGAGAATATCGACGGTGAAATTTACCAGCATCACCATGGTCGCGATCAGGAGAATGCCGCCTTGGACTGAGGGGTAATCTCGCCTTGCCACCGAATCGATCAGCCACTTGCCGATGCCCGGCCAGGAGAAGATGGTCTCGGTCAGGATGGCGCCGCTGAACGACGTACTCGCGGAAAGGCCAATCACCGTGATCACTGGGATCATGGCATTGCGCAGCGCGTGCATCCCGATGACCCTCCGCGGGGTAAGCCCCTTGGCGCGCGCGGTCCGAATGTAGTCCTCACCCAGCACTTCGAGCATGGCGGAGCGTGTTTGCCGCGCGATCACCGCGAGCGGGATGGTACCAAGCACGATGGTCGGCAGGATCAGATGACGAAATGCTGAAGTGAAGGCGCCCTCCTGGCCGGAGAGCAAGCTGTCAATCAGCATGAAGCCGGTGACAGGTGGGAAAAAGTACAATAGGTCGATGCGACCCGAGACCGGTGTCCATTGCAACATGCCGGAAAACAGGATGATCAGCAAAAGGCCCCACCAGAAGATCGGCATGGAGAAACCGGTGAGTGATGTGCCCATCAAGACGTGATCGAAGACCGAGCCACGTTTGATTCCGGCGATGATGCCAGCGGGAATGCCAAGGAAGATCGCGAAGAGAAGCCCGCAAAGGCCGAGTTCCAAGGTTGCTGGAAAAAGTGTCAGGAACTCGTCAAGGACCGGTTTTCGCGTGACCAGCGACTTACCGAGGTCACCTTGCAGAAGATTGCCGAGAAAGCTGAAATATTGCACCGGCAGCGGCTTGTCGAAGCCGAAGCGTGCTTGGAGCTCGGCATGACGCTCGGCCGAGAGTGCCTTGGTCCCCACCATGACTTCGATCGGATCGCCGGGCACCAACCTGATCAACGCAAATGCGACGATTGTGACCCCGATAAAGGTCGGTATCAGAATACCAAGGCGTGTGAGAACGAACCGTATCATAGCGGATGCTGCGAGCACCGGCGTAGACGAGAGACGGCGTGGCCTGCAACCACGCCGTCCGTCCTACCCATGCCGGCTACGGCATCGCCTATGCCGGCCACGGCATCAGCCTTCGATGTCGACGCCGTAGAAGATATGGCCGCCGAAGGGGTCGATCTTGAAGCCCTTGACCTCTTTTCTCACGGGCTTGAACACGATCGAGTGGGCCGTGGTGACCCAAGGCGCTTCTTCCTTGAAGATCACCTGAGCTTCTTCATAGAGCTTGGTGCGCTCGGCGACGTCGCTGACCTGTTTGGCCTGGATCAGGAGGTCGTCGAAGGGCTTGTGGCACCAGCGGGCCCGGTTGGTGCCGTCATCGGTGGCAGCGCAGCCAAGCAGCACATGGAGGAAGTTGTCGGGATCACCATTGTCGCCGGTCCAGCCCAGGAGCACGGTTTCGTGCTCGCCTTCCTTGGAGCGTTTGAGATATTCGCCCCATTCGAAGGAGACGATCTCGGCCTCGACGCCGACCGCCGCCCAATCCGCCTGGATCAGCTCGGCCATGCGCTTTGCGTTGGGGTTGTAGGGCCGTTGAACCGGCATCGCCCAGATATTGGTCTTGAGGTCGGCAACCCCTGCCTCCGCCAGCATCGCTTTGGCTTTCTCCGGATCATAAGGATAGTCCTCAACAGCATCATTATAGGACCAGATGGTCGGCGGAATCGGGTTTTTGGCGACCGAGCCTGCCCCCTGGAACACGGCATCCAGGATCGCTTCCTTGTTGACCGCCATGTTCAACGCTTGGCGCACCACCTTGTTGTCGAAGGGTGGCTTTTCGACGTTGAAGGCGAGATAGCCGACATTCAAGCCCTCCTGCTCCATCAGCTCGACATCGCCGTTAGCAGCAATCGCCTCAAGATCGGCCGGGTTGGGATAAGGCATGATATGGCATTCGCCAGCCTGCAACTTTTGCCAACGCACGGAGGCGTCGGGGGTGATGGCGAACACCAGATCGTCGATCGCTGCTTTGCCAGCCCAATAATCAGGATGTGACTTGTAGCGGATAACCGCATCTTTTTGGTAAGCGACGAGTTGGAAAGGACCGGTACCGACCGGGCTCAGGTCAACTTCTTCGGGCATGCCTGCTTCATTCATGGCTTCGGCATATTCCGCGGACATGATCGAGGCGAAGTCCATGCCGAGATTGGCGAGGAAGGGAGCTTCCGGGGTGTTGAGCACGAACTTCACGGTCATGTCGTCGACCTTTTCGATCCCCTTGATCAGATCAGGCATGGCCATGCCCTGGAAATATTCATAAGTGCCGCCGGAGACGGTGTGAAAAGGGTGCTCAGCACTCCATTGGCGCTCAAAACTCCAGACCACATCATCAGCATTCATATCGCGGGTCGGCGTAAAGCCGTCGGTGGTCTGGAATTTGACGCCTGCGCGAAGCTTGAAGGTGTATTCCAGGCCGTCGTCGGAAATCTCCCAACTTTCGGCGAGGGCTGGGCCGAGCGTCGTGGTGCCACGCTCGAACTCAACCAGCCGGTTGTAGATAGCGCGTGAGGAAGCATCGAAGGTCGTGCCGGCCGTATAAAGCGACGGATTGAAGCCCTCAGGACTGCCCTCGGAACAGTAGACGAGGGTCTTTGCTTGGACTGTCGTAGACAAAAGAGCGGCGAGCGCCAAGCTTAGGCTGCCGGCGACAAAATTTCTGGACATCACGAATACTCCCTATTGGCCCTCATGGATGGCACTTTGTTGATATAATAGCCATCAATGATCTGGCATTTAGTACTCAAGAGACGGGGGAGCTTTGTCAATCGCCAAATCGACATTTCACCCCTTGGCATGGCGTTCTCTTTTCCTAGTTCAGCGCCTGATGTTCCGGCAGACCTCGATCGGCGACGGGGCACCCATCGACCAATAGGAATGGGGCCCGGTTTCGCCAAGAGCCGAGGCAGGATTTCCCTTGGTATCAGTAGTCAGGCCGACGCAAAAAGTGACGACCTCCGGCTCATGTCGGATTCCGCGCATCCATTGGTCCTGAAGCGGATAGATGATCGAGAGGATCGCTTCATGACGCTCGCCAGGAGCAAGAACCTTCCCGCCGATATAGGGCTGGCGTTCAAGATCAGCATTCGGGTCGAGTTCCGTGGTCAAGGATAGCTTTACATGACCATTCTCATTACCGGTCACGATCGGCAGGTCACCAAACCCGATCGCATCCTCACCGAACAGCGCAAGCGGCTGGTTCGATCGGTTCGTGACCTCATACGCAAAGCTGAAGATCAGGTCGTCATGACGAAAACCTAGAGTTGCGGCGGCCTGACGGCGAATGGAGTAGCCGCGCTTCTCAAGGCCTGCGCGCAGTGCCTTTCTGGACCACCCCCAACCCAACGGGTCAACTTCCAAAAGGATGTCATCCCGGCTGACCGAGATAGGCTGAGCCATCGATATGGGGGGATTGATCGACAGAAATAGCCATGCCGACAAAGCGGCGAGAAGAGCGAAAGCGATGCCGATCATCGCGGCAAGCTTCATAAACCATCCTTTCCTGTACGATGCTTAACTGGGAAAATTTCCGGATCTCGCGTTCAGGAGCTTCGCACAGCGTCTTCTCGGTCACTTCATCCAAGTGCAGGCAGTCGGTGCTGCCATCTAACCTATCGATTTCGAGACCGACGACATCGCACTTGCATAGGCCAAATTCGCTTGAACTGCTGGGAAACTACCTGGGACTGGCAGCCTCCTTCAACCGGTCGATTCGTTGAAAGATAAGAGATCAAAGTCGCTTTCTAAGAGCAACGACCCTCGCTGTTTTCCCGCATGAAAACGAGGTAACGAGCCACCTGACGAGCGGATGTTCCAGAGACCTGAATCGAGCGTCGTTCGTTTCAGAACTAACAAAGTCTTAACCTGTGGACACAGCATAGTATGATCTGGTCCATGGCCGCCTCTAGCGGCTCACTCCTATCCTCGGAACGGCATGACCAAATCCGACATTGACATGACAACATGGCCCTGATCATCCGAGTCGGCCCCGCACGAGAAAAATGGTGGCAGGATCATCTGCAATCACTGCTCCCGGACATCGAGTGCCGCGCCTGGAGTAATCCTGGCAATCTAGCCGATATCGAGATCGCCGTCGTCTGGAAGCCACCTGCCGGCGGGCTGAAACGTTTTCCGAACCTGCGCGCCATTGTCTCGATCGGCGCTGGCATCGATCATGTGCTCGACGATCCGGAGCTTCCACGGCATGTCCCGATCATCCGCACCACCGGCCAAGATCTGAAGATCCGCATGCGCGAATATGTGACCCTGCATGTCCTTCGCCTGCATCGTCGTCTGCCCGAGATCGAAGCCGCACGACAACGTCATGAATGGCTGCAGCTCGTCAACCCGCCCGCTTATGAGCGCAAGGTCGGCCTTCTGGGCCTGGGCGATCTCGGCGCGGATTGTGCGCGAGCGCTGGGAGCACTCGGCTTCGACGTCGCCGGCTGGTCGAAGCGAAAAAAGACCATCCCCGGGATCGACAGCTTCGCCGGGCAGGAAGGACATGACGGTCTCGCAGCCTTTTTGAAGAGGACGGAGATCCTGGTTTGCCTGCTCCCTCTGACTTCGGCGACAAGAGGCATTCTGAACGCTGATCTCTTCAACAAACTGCCCAGTGGTGCTTCGATCATCAATGCCGCACGCGGCGGTCATCTAGTGGACGATGATCTGCTCGACGCCCTGGATAGCGGCCAGATCAGCGCTGCCACGCTAGATGTCTTCCACCAAGAGCCCCTCCCCGCCGATCATCCTTTCTGGCAACATCCAAAAATTCTGGTAACACCCCACATCGCCTCGCTGATCGATCCGGTCACCGGCGGCAAGACGATCGCTGCCAATGTCCGAAAATTCCTAGCAGGCGACCCCATCCCCGATCTGGTCGACTTGGAGCAGGGCTATTAGTAGCATGGCCACATTATTTGTTTCTGTCCGCTATCGCCAAGATCGACGGTATGCGGCCAGGTTTTGAGAAAGCAAGCGGGAATCTTTTTGTATCGAATGCACAGCTGCAGGAGACACAGCCACCTCATCGCGTTCGCTAACCCTTAACCGATACCGGGCCGTACACCGTCGGGCTTCCTGGCACGTTCAACGAAGACGGCCGAAATCAGATGAGGTGGTCGTACCACATTTGTGCTAGGGGGATGCCCTTCCCGTTGTCGCTGTATGCTGGAGTGTCATGAGTTCGGATTTAGAACAGATCGTACGCCTGATTTCAGAAGAAATCGGTGCCAGACTGGAACAGGTCAAAGCAACGATCGCGCTGCTTGATGAGGGCTCAACCGTACCCTTCATCGCGCGTTATCGAAAAGAAGCGACTGGCGGGCTGGATGATGGTCAGCTGCGCCAGCTGGACGAGCGTTTGACCTATCTACGCGAG
The DNA here is from genome assembly GCA_050633905.1 of Geminicoccales bacterium. Classification (GTDB taxonomy): domain Bacteria; phylum Pseudomonadota; class Alphaproteobacteria; order Geminicoccales; family Geminicoccaceae; genus JANQPX01. The sequence goes on along the minus strand of JBOEHJ010000051.1, from coordinate 6,220 downwards.
CTTGCCGAAAGGCGGGATGCGATCCTGAAATCGATCGGCAGCCAGGGCAAGCTAAGCGAGGAGCTGACGAAAAAAATCAACGACGCGTCGACCAAAGCAGCCCTCGAAGATCTCTATCTACCCTTCAAACCGAAGCGGCGGACCAAAGCGCAAATCGCGATCGAGCGCGGCCTTGGGCCTCTCGCAGAGCTTCTTCTTGCTGATCGCAACAAAGACCCGGAGGCCGAAGCAACCGCTTATGTCGGCGACGAAATAGCCGACGTCAAAGCCGCCCTTGATGGCGCAAGAGACATTCTAGCCGAGCAATTTTCGGAAAACCCCGATCTCGTCGGCAAAGTCCGAGAGCATATGATGAGCCATGCCGTGCTACGCGCGCGCGTGGTCGCTGGCAAGGAGGACGCAGGTGCTAAATATCGGGACTATTTCGCCTATGACGAACCTTGGGCGAAGATCCCGAGCCACCGAGCACTTGCATTGTTCAGAGCACGAAAGGAAGGCGTGCTCACCGTCGAGATCGTGGTCGATGAGGATGATACCACCCCAATCAAACCCATTACCTCGATGATCGCGCGCGCTTTCGAGATTGAAACGGCTTCCGACAAGCCGGCTGAGATCTGGCTCACAAATGTCGCCAAATGGGCCTGGCAGGTCAAGCTTTCGGTCCATCTCTCAACCGATCTCATGGTGATGTTGCGCGAGCGCGCGGAAGAAGAGGCGATCCGGATTTTCTCACGCAATCTCAAGGACCTGCTCCTTGCGGCACCTGCTGGTGCCAGCGCCACCATCGGCCTCGACCCCGGCATTCGAACCGGCGTCAAGGTCGCGGTGGTCGATCCCACCGGCAAGCTCCTGGAAACCGCGACCATCTACCCGTTCCAGCCGAAGAATGATCGCGAAGGGTCCAAAAGCGAACTAAAGCGCCTGATCACAACCCATGGCGCCAGCCTGATCGCCATCGGCAATGGCACGGCCAGCCGCGAGACCGACCAGCTGATGGGGGAACTCCTCCCCGATCTCGCCGAACCGAAACCAGCCAAGGTCATGGTCAGCGAGGCCGGAGCCTCGGTCTATTCCGCCTCAGCGACCGCCGCTGCCGAAATGCCGGATATCGATGTCACGCTGCGCGGTGCCGTGTCGATCGCGCGGCGCCTGCAGGACCCGCTCGCGGAACTGGTCAAGATCGAGCCGAAAAGCATCGGTGTTGGTCAATATCAGCATGACGTCGACCAGGGCCGCCTGGCACGCGGTCTTGATGCCGTGGTGGAAGATGCCGTTAATGCTGTTGGCGTCGAGCTAAATACCGCATCAGCCTCGCTCCTCTCCCGCGTTTCCGGCGTCGGCCCCGCCCTTGCCGAGAGCATCGTCACCCATCGCAATGAGAACGGCCCCTTCAAACGCCGCCTCGACCTTAAGAAGGTCGCCCGCCTTGGTGAGCGCGCTTTCGAACTTTCCGCGGGTTTTCTTCGCATTCGAGATGGGGACGAGCCGCTAGATGGCTCATCGGTCCACCCCGAAGCCTACCCGCTCGCCGCCAAGATCGTTAGCGCCTGTGGACGCGATATCCGCAGTCTCACCAAGGATGGCAGTCCGCTGAAGACGATCAACCCCGCGGACTTTGTAGATGCGCGTTTCGGCCTGCCCACGGTACGCGACATCCTAAGCGAGCTGGAAAAACCAGGGCGTGATCCAAGGCCCGCCTTCAAGACCGCCACCTTCGCCGATGGTGTTCATAAGATCGAGGATCTGGAAGTCGGCATGATGCTGGAAGGGACGATTTCCAACGTTGCTGCCTTTGGCGCCTTCGTCGATATCGGCGTACACCAAGACGGTCTGGTCCATATCTCGCAGATCGCCGATCGCTTCGTCAAAGATCCGAGCGAGATCGTGAAGGCAGGCGATGTGGTCAAGGTTCGCGTGCTGGAGATCGACGCGAAACGCAAGCGCATCTCGCTGTCGATGAGGAGCGAAGGGGACACCTCGAAAGCCACTGCGAAAAAAGAGCCGACGGCACCAAAACGCCAACAGCGCCGCCGCCCCGAGACGCGACCGGACAAACAAGCCAGATCAAAGCCCCAAAGGCAGCAAAAGCCAGCGGCTGCCGATGGCGCACTCGCCCTCGCCTTGTCAGCGGCGCTCTCCAAGAAGAAATAACACTGGCGTCGCAAATGCCTGGTTCGGAATCGCTCGAAACCATTTATTAGCCATTGATGAGCATAATAGTGATGGTTTGACGTTTCCCTTGTGATGAGCGTTCCAGAGAACACGGCCATGTCCACGTCCGAAGGCTGCATTCGTCCATCGTCAGGATCATCGCTGCTTTCCAGCCCTGGTGATGTCGAAAAGGTGCTTCAACCGATTGATATGATCGATCATTGTGCAAACGGACTAGGCTCCTTCCTGGCGCTAAGGAAAGAGTTTCTATTTTGAGCAACCTTGCAGCGCCCCAGCATCAAGCGAGCGATGCCGAACGCCTGGCTGCGCTCGGCAAGCTTACGGCGGGTGTTGCCCATGAAATCAAGAACCCGCTGAATTTTGTCAACAACTTCTCCCGGCTTTCGCTGGACCTGATGGATGAGGCCTTGGAAGCCCTTTCACCTGCCTTGTCGGTTCTGGACCAGGACAGAAAAGCCGAAGTCGATGAGCTATTCGAGCTGGTGCGGCAAAACCTGATCAAGATCAACCAGCATGGGCGCCGGGCCAATTCGATCGTCAGAACCATGCTCATGCATGCCAGACGAGGCGCTGACAATACGCAAGCGGCGTCGCTCAATGATCTCGTGATGGAGGTCATCGGCCTGGTCAAACATGATCTGGAGCTGTTGTCCTCCGATCAGCTGGTCCCCTTCAAGCTCGATCTGTCACCGGACATCGACGCAATCGAGTGTTTTCCCGAGGACCTGATTCGCGCCCTGTCCAACCTGGTTACGAATGCCGTCCACGCAACCCAAAGCCATGATGGGCAAGAGGACCCAGAGGTGACAATCGCCACGAAAGCGATTGATGATCGGATCCAGGTAACAATTCGCGACAACGGTATCGGCATGGCGGGCGATGTCCTGGATCAGGCCTTGACCCCGTTCTTCACGACCAAGCCACCTGGTGAAGGCACCGGCCTCGGCCTTTCCCTCGCACATGACGTTATCATCCGTCAGCATCGCGGCGAGTTCACCCTTGTCAGTGAGCCGGATCAATTCACGAGCGTCACCATCACATTATTCAAGAAACTGCCTGAACGCCGGTCCGGAGGTCGACGTAGTGACGATGGTTGAGGTTCAGGAAAGACCGCTTCTTCGGCAGCCTTCGCTCACCTCGAGTGATCGAGAAACGCCGGATCGTATTCTCGTGGTCGACGACGAACCCGATGTCGAAGCGCTTCTCATGCAGCTCTTTCGGCACCATCTGCGAAGTGGCGAGATTGAGTTCGTGTTCGCGACCGATGGTACGGACGCGTTGGAAAAACTCGTATCGGTCCCTGGTATCGTCATGGTCCTGAGCGATATCAACATGCCCCGAATGAACGGGCTGGACCTTCTCGCAAATCTCAATCAGCGCCACAAAAACCTCAGTACGGTCATCCTGTCCGCCTATGGTGACATGGATAATATCCGTGCTGCCATGAACCTCGGCGCCTTCGATTTCATCACCAAACCTATTGAGTTCGAGGACCTCGAATCCACCATTGCGAGAACGCTCGCGCATCTAGCCGAGCTACGCGAGCTGCGTCAGAAAATGGCCAGGGCCGAGAATGCCCAAGCCGTTCTCTCCCGTTACTTCTCGCCAAAGATCGCCAAAGCTCTCTCAGAAACGCCAGACTGCCTAACGCCCGGCGGCACGCGCCGCTTCGCAACCTTCCTGTTCACCGATCTTGCCGGTTTCACCTCGCTCGTCGAAACCCATCAATCAGATCTGGTCATCGAGATCCTGAACGAATATCTGGACAGTATCGCCGGGATCATCTTCGAGCATGATGGCACCGTGATGAAAGTCATGGGCGATGCGATCCATGCCGTCTTCGGCGCACCGGTCAATGAACCGGATCATGCCCAACGGGCGGTTCACTGCGCCTTGGCGATCGATCGGTTTTCCGAGCAGTATCGAGCACGCCATCGGGAAGCCGGTCTCGAGGTCGGGATCACCCGCATCGGCGTCAATTCGGGCCACGCTATCATCGGCAATTTCGGCGGTGAGCATTTCTTTGACTATGCGGCGTACGGCGACGCAGTGAACATTGCCGCCAGGCTCGAGAACGTCAACAAACAGCTGGGCACTCGTATCTGCGTCAGCGAGACAACCGCGGATCAGATACCGTCATTCGTCGGACGCCCCGCCGGCCGTCTTCTTTTGCGCGGTAAGAACAAGATACTGAAAGCGTTTGAACCCTTACCATATCATCGAGCCCAAGACCCGGATATCGCCGATTATCTCAGGGCCTATGACCTCCTTGAAGCCAAGGATCCAGCGGCCCGCCAAGCCTTTGCCGCCTTTATCGGCCGGCATGACAATGATGCGCTCGGAACCTTCCATCTGAAACGGCTACTGAGCGGTAAGAATGATGTCGACATTGATTTGACATCATGACCGAGGAGAGAGATCGATGCACAAATCTGAAATGAAAAAACTGGCGCTGATCAGTGCGGGCTTAGCTTTCATGCTCATCGGGTTGACTGTGATCGGCCAAAGCAACACCGCCAAAGCGTCAATTGACCCTGCCGTTGAAAAAGCTTGCTACGATGAAGTGAAACTGCGGTCACCGCATGGCCATCGCGCTTTGATCACCTATGCCTATCGAGAAGAGAGTTCACAGCTCGGCATCGTGATCGGCGGGCATGACGCTCAATATCAGCCCGGCAAATGGACCCAGGTCAATTGGAGCTGCCGCGTGAACCCGGAAAACAAGAAGGTTGCCCGCATTGAACTATCAGCCACCAATGGGACAGGCAGGATGAAGGCGGCGGCTACGGCCTTTCAATGAGTTGATTACCTGGAGTCTCACCTTAGGTAGCGATCCTGCTGGTGATCAACGGGATACCAAACTGGAACCGCTGATATGCGTGAAAAGCAGCTTGTGCATACCAGGCAGTTTCTCGACTATTTTCCTATATCAGTCTACATTTACACGCTGAAGACGAGTCTTTCCAACGACACGCCTTTTCCAACAATGAGAAAAAAACCAAACAAACCTGAAACTACCGGCCAGCTTGGCGTTAGCATCCATATGGACAATTCGTTCTATAGCTTAACGAAGGGATTGGTCCAAGCACGCCGGCCATGATGGTCGATGACCACGAGCCGGAAATAGGAGGAATGCTGCAGGCGTTCGCGCGAAAGCTGGACCCGGGTCAGCCCGTCGCCGATCTGATAAACCGCCGCAGCGCCACTGCCGACCGCCGTTACCACGCGGGCAGGACTGCAGACGATCTCGATGGCATCGTTGGATAGGCCGAGATCGAATATTTGCGGCCCCTGGCTAGCGTAGAAATGCCCCGCCTTCAAGGCCGCAAGGAGGGCCTCCGATGACAGCGTATCCGCCTTCACTTGTACCCAACCACCGAAGGCATCCGGGGCTTTGAAATGGGCGTCGTCGGTGGCAATCGCATGGAGTGGCCGCCCCTCGGCGGAGAGCGCATCTAGAATATACCAGCCATCGCCGCGATCGCACTCAAGCGCGCAGCCATGATTATAGACTTCCACTGCATGGGTTATGGCGAGCGAACGAGCATCGTTCAGGGAAAGCCCGTACCAGGCGGGGTGAGCAATCGAGACAAAAGCACCTGACGCTACCGCGCGGGTTGCCAGTTCAACCCCTGTTTCGTCGATGCCGGTTGGCGCAAAATCGAGAGGCAGGCCATTGGCAAGAATATGCCAGACCTCACCATTTTCAAGTGCCGGCGCATGAAGTTCAGCACCCAAGATAGTGGTGAAATCTCTTGATTGGAATGAGGTCGTATCGGTAATCGGGAAACCGAAACGCTCCCAGAAATGATCGGTCAGGCTGAGAAAATCATAACCGGCATCGCGATAGGTCTGGACCACCTGCTCCATCGGCAAAACGCCATCGGAGCGCGTGCAATGAGTATGAAGATTGCCGCGATAGAATTGCCCTGGAACGCTGAAAGGGCCGAGTTTGTTCATCATTCCTCACACCCGAACTGCTTCTGCGAAGATCGCGTCAACAACTGCCGAGCAAGCGATCACACCGGCCGCTACCCGACCATTTTCA
>JBOEHJ010000050.1:0-174006 GCA_050633905.1 Geminicoccales bacterium | reverse complement strand
CTGAAAGCCGAGGTCTATTGCGCGCTCACCAACAACAAGAACCGTGGCATCAAGCCGAATGCTGGTGGCGACGATACACCGGTCGGCGGTCCTAATCCGCGCGAGGCCAACAAATATGGTCAGATCGTTCGCTGGTGGCCCTCGAACGGCGACCACACGGCGGATACCTTCAAGTGGGATCTGTTCGTCATGGCGGGCAATCCTACCGTTCATGAAGACGCGAACAGTGGTTCGAGGAACGTTAACGAAGGCAATATGTTCAACTCGCCGGACGGCATTTCATTCGATGATAAGGGCCTCCTTTGGATCCAGACCGACGGCAATTATACCAACGAAGACGACTTTGCCGGTCAAGGTAACAACCAAATGCTCATCGGCGATCCGACAACCGGTGAAATCCGCCGCTTCCTCGTCGGTCCGAAACAAGCCGAGATTACCGGCATTGCCTGGGCGGCCGATCGCAGAACTGTCTTCGTTGGCGTTCAGCATCCCGGTGAAAAGGGCGATTCTCACTGGCCCGATGGTGGCGACAGCACACCTCGATCGGCAATTGTGGCTGTACGCCGTGATGACGGCGGCGCCATCGGTTAATCACGGGTGGCACGGCCACCTGCGTAGACTTTTTCCGATGTTGTCGGCATCGGGGGAATGAGACTGGGAGGCGGCTCGTTATGCGGGCCGCCTCTTTCGTTTTGATGAGGCAGGGTGGGGTTAGTGGATCGTGGGTAACGATCTTGTTTATTGCCTCAACAACTCTGCCTATCCGAGAATGGGTGATCAGAGACGAGCGCTGAGGCTGGGTATCGGGAGACGAAGGGGTGGATGCAGATGCCCACAACAGACCAAATCCGTCTTAGACCAAGCACTTATAGCTTGTGATGCCTTGTCAAAATCCGCCGTACGCGGCCTGAGATTAGAACGAAGACGATCGTGAGAGAACCAGATGTGTGAACTCTTTGCCATGTCAAGCAACCGTCCCTCGACGGTTCGTTATTCCCTCCCCGAATTCGCCAGACATGGTGCTCACACCCGCAGCAACCGTTCGGGATGGGGCATTGCTTACTTCCAGGATCGGGAGGCCTTCTTGGTGAAGGAACCGGAACCAGCTGCGGATAGCCCCTGGGTCGATTTCATCGCACGACAGGACATCGAGAGCGACTGTGTGATCGCCCATGTCCGCCTAGCGACGATCGGTCAACCTGCACTACGTAATACCCATCCTTTCCGCCGGGCTCAGTCCGGCAGGGTTCACATTTTCGCTCATAACGGCACCCTCAAAGGCATCCACCACAAAAACCCTGGCAAAGACCTAACGCATCATCCGATTGGCGACACGGATTCGGAGCTCGCCTTTTGCATGTTGCTGGAGCGCATGCGGGCGATGTCGACCCAGCCTGGCGACTTGCCGCCTTGGGAAACGCGACTTGAGGTGTTCGCCGCCTTTGCAAGTGATTTGCAGACCTATGGCACCTGCAATCTTCTCTACGGCGATGGCGATGTCCTGTTCGTCCATGCGCACCGGCGCATTCATGAGCGAGAGGACGGCAGTTTCGGCGACGCCGAGCCGCCTGGCCTCAGCATGCGCAGCGGCAAAACATGTGATCCATCGACGGAGCTTACTTGTGATGGGCTGCGCGTCGGCTTCAGCTGCCAGGAGGCGATTTTGTTCGCGAGCGTGCCACTCGGTGAGAAGGGATGGGAACCTCTCGATGAAGGCACGGCGATCGCGGTTAAAGGTGGCGAAGAATTGGCGCGCGTTTCGACCTAACGATCAGCATCGCTGGATGAAAGAAGAGTTACTTGGTGGTCGGAGGATTGTTAACGGCATGCGCTAGGCTCCGCAGATTAGCCTCCAACATCTTGCAAAGACGTCGCCTTATCCTGCTCTGTATCAACGTTAGCAAACAGATCGACCAAGCCAGTTTGCTAACGTTGATGCGATACCAATAAGATCCCGCGCCGCCGACTTGGTCTATTGACTGCACCTCTGCACTAGCTGGAGTTTCCATGGCCACCAAACCCGTTTCGGCAGTTCATTTTCGACGCTCGCAGAGCTTCGCCGATCTGGTCGGCTATGTCAGCGAACTGAAGCGGATCGGCGAAGCGATCCTATGGCCGATCTTTGACCTGTTCCTGCGCTTCTGGCTAGCGCAGGCCTTCTGGGTCTCCGGGATACAAAAGCTCACGAATTGGGAAACAGCACTTTACCTCTCCGCCAATGAGTATCCCGTCTCATGGCTTGATCCGGCCACCGCCGCCTATCTCGGTGTTACGATCGAAATCCTTTGCCCGATCTTGCTTTTCTTTGGCCTTGCGACCCGGGCAGCGGCCTTGCCGATGCTGATCCTGTCGCTTGTCATCCATGTCGAATACCAACAGCTCAATACGCAAATCTATTGGGCCGTCCTTTTAGGCTGGTATGTCGTCATGGGAGCGGGCGCACTGTCCTTCGATCGCCATCTTGGGCGTGGACTAGCGGGTAGTGCGCTGCCGCTTGCTGGAACCATCAACCGCTGTTTCGAACTCATGAGTGGCTGGCTTGGTAACGCCTATCTGCTGTTCCTACGCTGCTGGCTAGCCCTTGTCTTCTTCGTAAGCGGCGGCACGCCATCCGATGATCGCATGGCTGTCTTGTCGCTGTTGGATTATCAATATCATGTCACGATTCCCGCCGTCGGATCGAGTGCCTGGCCGTTGTTGCTTCTCACCATGATCTGCCCTCTATGCCTGGTGATTGGGCTGGCGACGCGCCTTTGGGCCTTGGCGGCCGCCTTGATGATCGCTGCGCTCCTGGCATCCGGCGCCTATACCGACCTCGCGCGGATCGACCTGCAGTACTGGCTGTTGCTCGTCGGTATCCTCATCCTGCAAACACCCGGTGCGCTCTCCGTCGATCGCCCCATTCAGGGCTGGCTGCGACAGCGGTTTCCCCGTCTCCAGGATCTGGGAGCGGAAGCTCTTGCTGATTTACCACATGTCGTCATCGTCGGTGCTGGGTTCGGCGGTCTCAGTGTTGCTCAATCCCTGCGCAACGCTGCTTGCCGGGTCACGATCATCGATCGGCGGAACTATCACCTGTTTCAGCCGCTGCTTTATCAGGTGGCAACGGCGACCCTATCACCAGCCGATATAGCCACCCCGATCCGCAGCCTCTTACGTGATCAGGCCAATGCCCGGGTCCTCCTCGGACGCGTGAACGACGTCGATACCGAGCGCAAAGAGGTAACCTTTGGTGATCGGCAGGTCGGCTATGATTACCTGGTGCTGGCTACCGGTGCCCGGCACAGCTATTTCGGGCGCGACAAGGAATGGGAAGATCTCGCTCCGGGCCTCAAGAAAATCGACGACGCGACCCATATCCGACACCGCTTGCTGCTGGCGTTCGAGAAGGCTGAGAATGCCGAGACGGTTGAAGAGCAGCGCCGCTTCCTCACCTTCGTAATCGTGGGTGGTGGCCCGACCGGGGTGGAATTGGCAGGGGCGATCGCCGAGCTTGCTCTCCACGGCATGCATAGGGAGTTCCGCAATATCGACCCGGCCAGTGCCAGGGTGATCCTGGTTCAAGCCGCCCCGCGCGTGCTGCCGATGTTCCCAGAAAAGCTGTCCAAGCGTACGGAAGATTCGCTTACCGAACTCGGGGTCGAGGTGATGACCGACCAGCGGGTTGAGCATATCGACGATACTTGTGTGCGTATCGGCGGCAACAGGCTCGATTGCTACACCGTCTTTTGGGCAGCTGGTGTGATCGCATCTCCGGCGGCAAAATGGTTGGATGCGCCTCAAGACCGTGCCGGCCGCGTGGAGGTCGGGCCTGATCTGTCGGTCGCTGGACATGAGAACGTCTTTGCGATCGGCGACACCGCACTCTCGACTGCCTGGCAGGGCAATCCGGTGCCAGGGCTGGCGCCGGCAGCGAAGCAAGCCGGCGGCTATGTCGCAAAAGTTATTCGGGCCCGTCTGGAAGGCCGTAAGGAGCCTGGGCCTTTCCAGTATAATCACGCTGGAAGCCTTGCCACGATCGGTCGGCGGTCGGCGGTCGCTGACTTCGGGAAATTTCAGGTGAGCGGGGCTCTTGCCTGGTGGCTTTGGGGGGGCGTGCACGTCATTTTTCTTGCCGGCATGCGCAACCGAATCTCGGTTGTGGTCCAGTGGTTCTGGGCTTACCTCACTTTCAAAAGCAGCACGCGCCTGATCACGCGAGAGGACGATTAATGCCATCCAGGACGGATGAGCAGGCCCTTTTATCTGCCTAAGCCGAGGGTTATGGACGTGATGCTGATTGGTGACACGGCGCCTGACGCTGTATTTCCCTCAATTTCCAGATAAAGTCCGCTCGATCCTCAATTGTAGGCGGGACATGATATGACACCAATACGCATCGCCTTGATGGGAGCAGGACTCATCGGTCGCGAGCATGTCGGGTTGATCGAGAAGCACCCCGAAGCCGAGCTGGTTGGGATTGCGGATGTCTCGGCGGATGGCCAGCGCTATGCCGACAGCATCGGCGTGCCGTCTTTCAACTGTTACGAAAAAATGCTCGACCAGGTCAAACCGGACGGTGCGATTGTTGCCTTGCCTAACAGCCTCCATTTGCCGGCCGGGCTCGCCTGCATTGAGCGCCAGATTCCCTCGCTGATCGAAAAGCCGGTAGCCGACAGCATGGAGGCGGCCCATCAATTGGCGACGGCGTCTGAAACGTCAGGCGTGGCCGCGTTGATTGGCCACCAACGCCGGCATAGCCCCGATATCGCGGAAGCGAGATGGGCGCTGCAGGACGGAAAAATCGGCGATCTGGTTAGCGTCAACGGTATGTGGCTTGCCGACAAGCCTGATGACTATTTCAACGTGGCCTGGCGCCAGCAGGCAGGCGGTGGACCACTCTTGATTAATCTCATCCACGACCTCGATTGCCTGCGCTATCTCTGCGGCGAAATCGAGAGCATCAAGGCTTTCACCTCGAACGCCACACGTGGCTTTGCGGTCGAGGATAGCGCCAGCCTTATCCTCAGATTCGAAAATGGGGCGCTTGGCACCTTTTCGATCAGCGATGCGGTGGCCTCCCCTTATACTTGGGATATGGCATCGGGCCAGGCGCTCTATTTTCCCCATCAACCCGGAAATTGTTACTTTTTTGGTGGCCGCACAGGGACGTTGGCCGTGCCTGGAATGCATCTCTGGCGGCATGGCGGCGACGACGAGCATTGGCAGCATCCGTTCGTTCGGCACCATCTCCCCCATGACGGGTCGCGTGCCTATGTGAATCAGCTTTCCCATTTTATCGCGGTCATCCGCGGTGAAGCCGCCCCTCTGATTACCGCGCGAGATGGGATGCTGACCCTGGCGGCGACACTTGCAACCGACATCGCAGCACGCGAGGATCGGACCGTGAAGATTGCCGAGATGGTAGAAAATTCCACCAAGACAGCCTGACAGCCCGAAAATGCCGCATCCTTGACGACCAGACCCTCTTCTTTGATCGGTACAACAGTACAGGCTGGGTAAGCGCCTACCCTGTCTGTCATCGACAGGTTGTGCGGGGAATGGTTAACTATCTCGCGATCGCCTGGCTGTCCCTTTGCATCAACGGATGCATCGGCGTCATCTGGGGCAACCAACAGGTATCCTGTTATCAACGAGAAATGCACAAGACAGGTTGGGGAGCGTTTGGGGACCACTCAAGACTGGTCAAAAAACCTCTGCGACGGTGATGACCATAATGGAGAATAAAATCATGAGGCTTGATTGTCTAACGCGCCGCATAGCGCTGGGTTTGGCAGCTGGTGCTGCCATGATGCTAAGTGCGCCCGCATTTGCTCAGGTCAGCTTCGAAGGCGAAACGATCGAGTGGATCATTCCGTTTTCGGAAGGCGGTGGATCGGATAAATGGGCGCGTTTCTATGCGCCGCTTTTATCGGAGGCGCTGCCAGGCAATCCTGCTGTCCAGGTCAAAAATATGCCGGGCGCTGGTTCGACCAAGGGTGCAAACCACTTTGCGAGCCGCTCAAAGCCCGACGGCTTGACCATCCTTGGCACATCGGGATCAACGCAATTCCCCTATCTCCTCGGTGATCCACGGGTCAAGTTCGACTATGCGGACTGGAACGTGGTGCTCGCCTCAGCAACCGGCGGTGTGGCCTATTTGCCGAAGGATCTGGCAGAACAATGGGCAACTGATCCCCAAGCCGTGATCGACGGCACCAACTTCATCTATGGCAGCCAGGGGGCGACGCGCCTTGATCTGGTGCCACTTTTGGCCTGGGAACTTCTGGGCATGAAGGTAGATCCGGTCTTCGGTATCAAAGGACGCGGCGATGGCCGGCTGATGTTCGAGCGTGGCGAGGCCAATATCGACTACCAGACCTCCTCGGCTTTCCTCAGCAAGGTGATGCCTCTTGTCGAGCAAGGGGACGCTGTCCCCATCATGACCTGGGGTGCTTTGGACGACGACGGTAATATCGTGCGCGATCCAACCTTCCCCGATGTGCCCACCTTCAAGGAGGTCTATACCGAGATCAAGGGTGCTGAGCCGTCGGGGGCGGAATGGGATGCTTGGAAAGCCTTCTTCGTCGCTGGCTTCCCAGCACAAAAGATGGTGTTCCTGCCGAAAGATACGCCCGCCGACATCATCGAGGCTTATGCGGCCGCCTTCGAAGCGGTGACCGCGCGTGACGACTTCGCCGAGATCTCGGCGGCGCGGCTCGGCATCTACCCGCAATCCACCGGTGAAGCTGCCGACAAGCGCTTGAAGCTCGGCACGGTTGTCGATCCCGCTGCGACTGACTGGATCAAAAACTGGCTGAAGGAGCGCTACGGCGTCGAACTCGGCTAGGTGGGCGCGGCTCACGGCGGTACTTTGCCCGGGGGCTTGCTGACATGTGGCAGTGTTCGATGGAAGGCTCTCTCCAGTTTGGATGGGGTGCCCCATCGAACCTGCTTCTGTCGGCAGAGCACTATCGTCTTCTGCTGACATAAAGATAATAAAATGGATATTCTCGCCGTTGCCCTTCCTGCTCTGGGTGAAGCATTTTCCCTTATCCTGACGCCGACGTCGATCAGCTATCTTTGCATCGGCGTGCTGCTCGGCCTTTCGGTCGGGGTTTTTCCTGGGCTCGGTGGTATTGCTGGCTTATCCATGCTCTTGCCGTTCATCTACGGCATGGACCCGGTTTCAGGCCTCTCCATGATGGTCGGCCTAGTGGCGGTGATTCCGACATCGGACACATTCGCTTCAGTGCTTCTCGGAATACCGGGCTCGTCCGCTTCCCAGGCAACGGTGCTGGATGGCTTTCCTTTGTCAAAACAGGGTCAAGCCGCGCGCGCCTTGTCGGCGGCCTTTGTCTCGTCACTCTTCGGTGGCCTGTTCGGTGCAATCCTCCTGACATTTTTCATCCTGATCGCCCGGCCGTTGGTTCTCGCCTTCGGTCTGCCGGAACTCTTGCTTTTGACCATTCTTGGCTTTGCGATGGTTGGCGTTCTGGCTGGCCGCAGCCTCTTGAAAGGCCTGGTGACGGCGGGGCTCGGCATGATGGTCGGCTCGATTGGTGAAGCGCCGGCGCAAGGTTCACCGCGCCTGGATTTCGGCTACTGGTATCTTCAAGATGGTTTTAGCCTAGTGGTCATCGGTCTTGGCATTTTTGCAATCCCGGAGATCATCTCGCTCCTTCGTCAGGATCGGGCGATTGCCGGCGAGGCCAAACTCGGCGCCGGTTGGATGGATGGCATTCGTGATTGGTTTCAAAATCTCTGGCTCTCCACCCGCTGCGCCTCCATCGGCGTTCTGGTCGGCGTCATTCCAGGTCTTGGCGGTTCGGTGGTCGACTGGATCTCTTACGGCCACACGATGCAGACCTCCCGTGACCGCTCCAAATTCGGCAAGGGTGATATTCGCGGCGTGATCGGTCCGGAAAGCTCGAACAACGCCAAGGAAGGCGGCGGCCTAGTCCCCACCCTCCTGTTCGGCATACCGGGCTCCGGTTCGATGGCGGTATTTATTGGCGGCATGATTCTGCTCGGCTATGAGGCCGGTCCGCAAATGATCCAAAGTGACCTGCCGATCACCTACACCATCGTCTGGTCGCTGGCGCTTGCGAATGTCTTAGGTGCAGGCCTCTGCATTATCTTATCCCCCAGTATCGCACGCCTGACGACGATACGGTTTGCGCTGCTGGCCCCTTTCCTCTTCATGATGATCTCCTTTGCCGCCTTCCAGTCGAAGCAAACGCTTTGGGACCTGGCCGCACTCGTGGCGATCGGGTTGCTTGGTATTTTCCTTCGCCGCTTCGAGTGGCCGCGCCCTGCGTTCCTGATCGGCTTCGTGCTGGCAAGCCAGGCGGAGGTCTATACCTACCAAGCGACGCAGATTGCTGCCTCCCGTTTTGGGCGAAGTTTTACTGAAGGTCTGGGCTACATCTTTTCGCCGACCGCCATCATTCTGATCATCGTGATCGTCGCCTCGGTCTGGCTGGGTGCACGTCAGTCCAAATCCTTGCATGAAGACAAGTCGTCGCAAAATACTGGCGGCAAGCGAGCACCCTTTGTTTTTGCTCTTTGCGTGACGGCCTTCCTGGCGATCGCCTTGATCGATTCGATGAGCATCTCGGTGCTGATCGACAAGGTGTTCCCAGTGACCGTCGCCGGCCTCTCGCTGATCGGGGCGCTCGTGCTGCTATTGCAAATGCGCTTTCGCCCGGAGCATGACATCCTGTTTGCCGATGGCGAGCATAGTGGCGAAGATGCAAGTGCGTCGCTTAGCCTTTGGTCCACGCTTGCCTGGTTTGCATCGCTCTTGGTCCTCACCGCATTGTTCGGCTTCGTCATCGCGCTCACGATCTTCTTCATCACCTTCCTGACCCAGCGCGCTCAAGCGAGCCTGCAGCGTACAGTAATCCTGACGATCTGTGGCGTTGGCGCTATCTTGATCATGGCCTATCTATTGAACCGTGATTTCCCACCTGGGCTGCTCCAAGAATTTATCGAGTTGCCATGGCCGTTTGGAGGCATTTGAGATGACGCAGACTGGCATTCCATTCCTGTTTCTGCGTGGCGGCACCTCGCGCGGCCCCTATTTTCAACGCGAGAACTTGCCGGAGGATCGAGACTGCCTGGCCGACGTGCTGATGGCGGCTGTTGGTGCGGGGCATCCGCTCAATATCGATGGGATCGGCGGCGGTGCTGCCGTCACCACCAAGGTCGCGATGTTGTCGCGCTCGGATCATGAATGGGCGGAGATCGACTATTTTTTCGCCCAGGTTGCGGTCAAGGAACGCCTGGTCGATTTCAAACCGACCTGCGGCAATATTCTCTCAGGCGTTGGTCCGGCAGCGATCGAAATGGGCCTGGTCGAGACGTCGGACCTGGAAACCAAGGTCCGCATTCATGCGGTCAATACTGGCGCCCTGATCGAGGCGGTGGTTCAGACACCGGGTGGGCAACTCAGCTATGACGGCGAGACTGAAATCGCCGGCGTGCCCGGATCGGCTGCTCCCATCAAGTTGAACTTCCGGGACGTCGTCGGGTCGGTCACCGGCGCGTTGCTTCCGACCGGACAGGCTAGGGACGAAATCGATGGGATCGAGGTGACCTGCATGGACGTGGCCATGCCGATCGCGATCGCTCGTGCGGATGCCTTCGGGCTCAGCGGATACGAAACGGCGGACGAACTTGATACCAACAAAGACTTCTATGCCCGGATGGAACCGATCCGACGCGAAGCGGGCAGGCGCATGGGGCTCGGTGACGTCACCAAGTCGGTGACGCCAAAATTTGCGATCGTTGCGCCGCCCAAGGATGGCGGTACGATCGCTGCCCGCTACTTCATGCCCTGGAATTGCCACCCCGCCATGGCCGTCACCGGTGCACAATGCCTTGCTTCCTGCTCACTCGCCCCCGGCACGGTCGGGGATGGGCTTGCGGCCAAACCCTCTGGCAATCCGGCCGTTATGGAGATCGAACATCCATCCGGTAAGATTGGGGTGACGATTGATGCGGAGTACGAGGCCAACAACTTTACCGTCCGTTCCGCCGGACTGATCCGTACGGCGCGCCTGCTCGCTCGCGGGGAGATCATGGTGCCGGGCAACGTCTGGAATGGCTCAAAGTGAGCAGTTAGGTGATATGACCACGTCATTCGGTTCCCACCGCAGTCGATAAAAGTGCCAGGAAACTCGAAGAGACGCAGTCTATTCTCAGCGAGGCTTCGAGTATCATTTGTGCAGAATGTACCACGAGGGCATTTTCCGTCCCAATGACGTCAGAACGGGGAAAAATATGTGATGCCGTCCTTCAGCTTTCAGACCACCAAGTCCATCCTTTCGGAGGCTGGAGCCACCGCTAAGATCGGAGAGATCGTTGCGGCCTTGGGTTGCAAGAAAGTGGCATTCGTCACCGATCAGATGATTTTAAAACTTGGTCTCGCCGAGGCGGCCTTGGATGGTTTGAAGAAAGCCGGCATCGATGTCTGGCTGTTCTCGGACATCCTGCCTGACCCGCCGGAGGCGATGATCCTCGGCGCCGTCGAGGAGGCGCGGTCAGAACATGTTAATGGCGTCGTCTCAGTTGGTGGTGGCAGCTCGCTCGATAGCGCAAAGCTGATCGCCATCCTCCTCAATTCGGATCAGCCAATCGATGAGATGTATGGCGTCGGGCTGGTCAAAGGCGAGCGCTTGCCGCTGGTGCTGGCGCCGACCACAGCCGGCACTGGTTCCGAGGTAACACCTATTTCGATTGTTACCACGGGAACATCGGAGAAGAAGGGCGTGGTCTCGCCACAGCTCTTGCCGGATTGTGCGATCCTGGATGCCGATCTCACCTTGGGCCTGCCAGCTGATGTAACAGCCGCCACAGGTATCGATGCCATGGTTCATGCGATCGAAGCCTATACATCGAAACACAAAAAAAACGTCATCTCCGATAGCCTTGCGCGCCAGGCGTTGGAATTGCTCGGTGGGAATATCAAGACGGTTTGCGCAACTCCTAGTGACCGCATTGCCCGCGGCAACATGCTGCTCGGTTCGATGTTGGCCGGCATGGCGTTCGCTAATGCGCCGGTTGCGGCGGTCCACGCGCTGGCCTATCCGCTAGGCGGCCATTTTCACGTGCCTCACGGCCTCTCCAACGCGCTCATTCTTCCCTATGTGCTTGATTTTAACATGCAGGAAGCCGAAACGCTCTACAGCGAGCTCGCCGACATCATCTTCCCCAAGCTCGCCTCGAAATCGACTGCTGACAAGGCCAGAGGCATGGTCCAGGGTTTCATGTCGCTCGGGCCGGATCTCGGCATGCAATCCCGGCTTGCCGAAGTCGGCGTCAGCCACAACAACCTGCCGATGCTTGCCGAGGATGCAATGAAGCAGACCCGGCTTCTGGTCAACAATCCGCGTGAGATGACCTATGACGCGGCGCTTGCCATCTACCAGGCGGCTCTTTGATCAGAACAACCGATGACCCTCCGTATGAGCTCGGCTCAAAGCCCGCAACGCGTCGCTTCCTCAAAGACCAAAGCAAAACAACGATGCGTTCATCGAAGAACGGCATCGTCGCCAGTTTGCTCTGCATTACGATAAAGAGGTTCGACCTGATCTCAGGATTGTGGTTCTTGACCGGACATCTTCGTCCAACGCTGCCATCCATCGAGATCCGTCGTCATATCGACCAGGTTCCATTTGGGATGGTGCGGCTCGACCTTGAGTTCATCCAACCTTACCGACAGCGTATCGACCAAACGCTGTACCTTCTGCCGACGCGGACTATCGACCGGCCAGTTATAGGCGGCCATCACCGATGCGACGGCAATGGATGACACCTGATCTCCGAGAGCGATCAGGCTAGGATATTTCCCTTTGTAAGGAGCCCCAACCAGGGGGATATCCAGAAATTGAAGCGCTTCATCCTTTGAGATTTCTGTAAGATAACGTGTCGGCGCACCTGAAACCCTGGTGATCGCATCGATCTTGCCCTCGCGGAGCTGCTGCAAATCTTGATCATAGGATAGATCAAGCGCCTCGACCGTAATCCCCAGCCGATCGAAGATGACGGACGATGTCATGAACGTACCGCTGGTCGAAGGCCCAAAACCGACCTTCTTACCTTCCAAATCTTGGATCGTCTTGATCCCCGGTCGAGCGACGACGTGAAAATCCTCATCGTATAGAGCGGTAATATAGCGCAAAACATCTCGAATATTCGGCTAGATGTTGTGCTCGATCTGGAAGTCCAAGACATCTGGCTGGAGAAATCCGACGTCAACGCCTCTGAGGTAAAGAAGATCCTCGGTCGTCCTCAAGGGCCCTCATCCCAGGATCGGAGCGACCCGGAAATCATAACCATCGTCGAACAGCGAGGCCATGTCCCAGACAAGCTGAGAATAGGTGCTGGTAAGGGAGCCATCGACAATAGAAACTGTTTCCTGATTGACACGATCGCAACTTTCGGCCTTGGCAAAGGTCGCAAAGCATAGACCGACCAGGGCAACCGCCAGAAATTCCTTGATTTCTTGCACGACGTGAACCTCTTCACAGATGTCTTACCTGGTTGACTTAGGACTGGATGCCGATAAAGGAAAATATTGGCCAGTTCCAATTCACGCTGAGCTTGATCTTTGAGTGTGTCGGCATAAAACCGTTAGACTAAATTATCGCTTCCTTATGTGCACTTCTTATATTGTCTCTCAGTATTTATGGTGATTTTGATATTGGATTGACAGATCTGAGGAATGTCAGAATTGGCCAACAGTGACCATGCCTAATTATTCGCCCTCATAGAGAAGGCGAGGTCGGATCAGTATATTGTTGGATTTCTGTTCTCTGATTTGCGCAATCCAACCCGCACTGCGAGCTGTCGCGAAGATCGCCGTTGAGAGATCATCTGGAAGTCCCAAAAGCCTATAAATCACCGCTGCATAGAGATCGACATTGGGGCTAATGCCGAAGTGGCGATAGGGTTCCATACCCTCGACCAGAGCCTCCAACGTCTCGAACAAACGTCGATCGCCGCGATCCTCACTCAAATCGCTGGCTGCTTTTCTAAATAATTTCGCCCGCGGATCTTCAACGCGATAAACACGATGCCCAAAGCCCATAATGGGGTCGCTGCCGAGCCGATATCCTTCAGCAAAACGCCGTGCCGCATCAGCTGTGCCCAATTCATCCAGCATCTGCGCCACACCAGCGACAGCACCGCCATGAAGCCGCCCGGCAAAGGTTGCGATCGCCGCTGCGATCGCACCACTGACATCGCCTTCCGTACTGACGGCGATACGCGCGACGAAAGCGGAT
This sequence comes from Geminicoccales bacterium, assembly GCA_050633905.1. GTDB lineage: Bacteria > Pseudomonadota > Alphaproteobacteria > Geminicoccales > Geminicoccaceae > JANQPX01. Next base: position 160,735 of record JBOEHJ010000050.1, on the reverse strand, counting down.
GCGTTGGCGCCATGGTCGGCATGCAGCACGAAATCAAGATTGATGATCCGCTTCTCCAAATCAGTAAGCGGACGCTGCAAGAGCCTCGATAGAAAATCGGACGCAAGATCATCGTCCGAATGGGGATCAGGTATGGCTTGATCACGGCGAAGGGCATGATGGGCAATGACGATTGATGGCATCATGCCGATCAGCGACCAATCCTCTTCGTCTGAAGGGCCGCCTCTCCGATCGCCAAGGAAAGAAATTGCTGTTCTCAGAGCAATGTCTGGCCGCTTTCCTTTCATTTTCTCCAACAAATCAACGACATCGTTCTGCAAATAACGATGTTTGGTCAGCTTTTTCTGAAGCGACAATTCCTCATCTTTATTTGGCATTCTACCATTGATCAGAAGATGAGAAATTCTTTCATATCTTGGGTCAATTGATAAATCTTCGATACTATAGCCACGGTGAATCAAACAACCATTGTCGCCTTGTATATCTGTGATGCTGGTCTTATCGAAATAAACACCCGTCAAGCCGCGATGAATACGTTTGTTTTCTTCACCAGTCATTCAATCTCAACCAATTCGGATGCTGACACGTCTTCTACATATTTCGCAACGAAAGTAACCAGATCGCCAAAACGCGCAATGGACCCCAGATCGACCGATGTCAGGTCGAGTTCGATGCCAAGAGGGGCTTCGATTGACATGAGCAATTGGACAAACCCGAACGAGTCGACAAACTCAAGCAGATCTTGATGATGATCGACCACTGAATGCTCTGTTAGACGATTGGGAGCTATTGTGGTCAAAGCCTTGATGATTTCGGTTTCTACAGACTTAGAACGTTGATCTTGCATTCTTCACCCCAACATAAACAACACCGAACTGTGACGTTTGCTTTGTCTCTTAAAAGTTGAAACTTTCTGATCACAGTTCACTTCAGTGTTTTACTTGCCGGCACTTTAGGTTGCATAACTCAAGTATTATTATGTGACTTCTGGTCTAAATCCAGAGCTAAATTGGTTTATTGATCCAGAGATGCTTAAACTATAAATCCCCATGCCAGTGCCTTGCGTGAAATGCCTGGCTTCGACATTCCTTGCGCACCGGCGTCCCCATAAGAGTCACCTAGCGGCGCACTAAACTATTGGTTTTCATCGATTTCTACAGAAGCGACCTGATCGGTCTGTTTGGATCAATGCACTAACGGCGCTTGGCCAAACCAAACACCCGGCAATCGATGACGTCGATCGAAGAAGAAGGCGAGGTGCGACCGAATAGCTCGAACAAGTTCTTGTTAGCGGGTTCAGCTGCCGTGATCGGTCTGTTTGCTTTCATGCTCTGGTGGTGTGAAAGCAGAGGACAGTACTAAAGTTGTCCTACCACGGGGATGATCACCGCCTTGTCGTCTCAGCTATCGGCAGCAGGGCCTTCACTGTTACGACCCAGCCAGGCGCGAAGCCGGGCTTCTGTTTCCTCGGTGACGTGGAGCCCAAGCTTGGAGCGCCGCCAAAGGATGTCCTCGTCGGTAAGCGCCCATTCTTCACGCATAAGATAGGTCATCTCAGCCTCGTAGAGGTGATCGCCGAGATGATCGCCGAGATCTTCGATGGCTTTGGCCGAGCCCAGAAGACGAGCGATCCTGGTTCCATAAGCCTTGCTGTATCGATGGACCAGACTTGACGGGAGCCATGGCCATTTTTCCTGAACACTCCTGATGAACGCCTCGATATCGGCATTATCGATATCACCGCCAGGCAGGGGGCTACCAGCGGTCCAGGGGGGAGACTTGATGCCCATGACCGGCTGAAGTTTTTCCAAGGCATGTTCAGCGAGTTTTCGATAGGTCGTTAGCTTGCCGCCGAAAACAGAAAGCAGCGGGGCCTGGCCTTGGGGCGCATCGAGGTCGAAAACATAATCGCGGGTCACGGCCGAGGCATTGCCCTTTGCATCGTCATAGAGAGGGCGAACCCCGGCATAGGTCCAGACGATCTGCTCGCGTGTCACCTGCTTGAAGAAATACCGATTGACTGAGCTCAAGAGATAATCGATCTCATCCCCGTCAATCTCGATCGTCGTGGGATCGCCCTGGAATTCCTGATCCGTCGTGCCAATCAGGGAATAGTGCTGCTCATAAGGAATGACGAACACTACGCGTCCGTCAGGATTTTGTAGAATATACGGTGCATCGTGATCGTAGAGCTTACGAACGACGAGATGACTGCCTTTGATTAGCCGGACGCCATTTTCCGATTGCAAACCCAGCCGTTTGCCCAAGAATTCAGCGACCCAGGGGCCAGCTGCGTTGACCAGTGCACGAGCCTTAATCTTACGCATTGGCGCTTGCCGGTTGGAGGCAAGATGGGCTTCCCAAAGGCCGTTGGAACGCCTTGCTTCGGTGCAGCGGGTCCGGGTCAGGATCTCGGCACCATGCTCGGCGGCATCCTTGGCATTCAAAACGACCAACCGAGCATCCTCCACCCAACAATCCGCATAGGAGAAGGCGTGTCTTACAGAAGGCATGAGCGGAGCTGCTGCTGGATCATGCTTGAGATCGATGGACGAGGAGCCAGGCAAGCGCTTTCGCCCGCCCAGATGATCGTAAAGAAAGAGACCGAGCCGGATCATCCAGGCAGGGCGTTGCTCCGGGCTATGAGGAAGGATGAAGCGAAGCGGCCAGATGATATGGGGTGCGGCTTCAAGCAGGGCTTCGCGCTCGATCAACGCCTCACGCACAAGGCGGAATTCATAGTGCTCGAGGTAGCGAAGCCCACCATGGATGAGTTTCGAGCTGGCCGATGATGTATGCTGGGCGAGGTCATCCTGTTCGCAGAGCACCACCTTGAGGCCACGGCCTGCAGCATCGCGGGCAATCCCGGTGCCATTAATGCCGCCGCCAACCACCAACAGATCGACGATGTCAGTCTCGCTCAACGTTCCTCGCTTTCTTCAGCCTCGATCACCAACCCTCTCTATCGCAAATCAATCAAGAGAAGAAGTGTCTGGCAGGTCCATCTTGCAACCACACGACCAAGTTTGAGTGAAGCACGATGACCGAGCTCGGCAATCTTGCTAAAATCGAGCCTCTTGCACCGACGAAAAGCCGCCGCGCAAGGTCTTTGAAGAATTGGCGCAAACCGAGGCCGTTTTCCGCATCACCACCTGAACTGAAATCGATTGGTGGAGCCTGACCAAATCTTTGCGCCCATCAATCTTGGCAGAAGCCCGCTTCAATCGTTCAAAGACACGTTTCTCTTTTGCAAGGAGTGGGTTGTCGCCCAACCAGCCGAGAAAGAAAATAAGACTGTATGTCATGCCTGACTGACCCTCGGTAACTACGATCTAACGCATACGAACTAGTCTTTTGGTAAGTGTTCAAGGGCATTGTCGTCATCAGTGATCATGCCGACGGCCCCTGCGTTCGTGAACTCAACAAAACTCTAAAATCACGGCGATGCCGTGGCTTGCTCAAAGGGAGGTCGACCAGGATGAAACAGACACTTTTTGCCGGAGCGGCATTGATCGCGCTCACGATCGGCAGCGGCGTGCAGGCTGCCGATACGATCAAGATCGGCGTGATGGCGACGCTGGAAGGGACCTACACCGTGCTCGGTGAGGATGGCGTGCGCGGTCTGAAGGTCGCGCTCAACAAATTCGACAACAAGATCGGCGACAAGGAAATCGAGCTTGTTATCGGGGCGACCGACGCGAGCCCGGACAGCGCGGTTCGCGCGGCACGAAAGCTGGTCGAGCAGGATCAGGTGGATGTGGTGATCGGGCCGCTTTCCGGCTCTGAAGGCATTGCGATCCGCGACTACGCCAAGACCCAGCCAGATATGACCTTCATCAATGGCGGCTCGGGCGCTCAGGAAACCACCTTCGTCAACCCATCCGAAAATTTCTTCCGGTTCAACATGGATGGCGCTCAGTGGCAGGCCGGTCTCGGTGAATATATCTACAATGAGAAGGGCTACCGTTCGATCGCGACCATCGGTGAGGATTACTCCTTCATCTACACCCAGGTGTTTGGCCTCGCGATGGAGTTCTGCGGCCTCGGCGGCGAGATCACCGAGCGTTTCTGGGTGCCGCTCGGCACCAAGGATTTCGCCTCGGTCATCGCCTCCCTGCCTGACGATGTCGACGCCATTTATCTCGGCCTCGGCGGCGGTGATGCCGTCAATTTCTTGAACCAGTATCAGCAGGCTGGCGGTGAAGCGGCGCTGATCGGCGGCAGCATCATGGTCGATCAGACCGTGCTGTCATCAAAGGGCGGCGCCAAGGACGCACTTATCGGCACGGTTGCCGCCAGTGGTCAGGGCGACACCTGGGAAGAGGCGAGCTGGCAGACCTTCGTGACGGATTATCAGGAAGCCTTTGCCCCGGAAGACCGTTTTCCCAGCCCGTCGCTGCTCGCCACCAACTACTATGGTGCGACGTTAGCGGCCATGACGGCACTCGAAGAGATCGGCGGCGATCTTTCAGGCGGACATGATCAGTTCCGCGAAGTGCTGGCCAGTCTGGAGCTGGATGCGCCCAACGGCAAGATCACGCTTGATGAGAACCGGCAAGCGATCGGCACCAACTTCGTGACCGAAGTGATCGAAGACGCCGACGGCAATCTGGTCAGCCAGGTCGTGAACGTGATCGAAAACGTCAATCAGACGCTTGGCATGGACGCCGAAAAATTCGCAGCGATCGGCGTGCCGGCGCGTGAAGTTCCGGAGTGCAAGGTCTACGAGTAAGCCGATAACATGGACCGGGCGGACCTTTCCGTGGATCGCCCGGTCCATCTTTCTTTCCATTCCAATAAAGCCTGACAAACTGCCTTAAGCATGATGGGCCGGCATGGCGCTGATTAACTTTTTGACCCGCATCCACTTCGCCGACGGCGTCCTCGAGGATGCCCTTCGGGCTGAAGTCGACGCTCTCGGCATGAAGCGGCCGCTCCTGGTGACCGATGAGGGTCTGATCGAAGCCGGCCTGGTTGAGCGAGCCGAGGCGGCCTTTCCGAACAATGTCCAGCCCACTCTCTTCGACAAGACCCCGTCGAATCCGACAGAAGCCGCGGTCAAGCTGGCGGCTAAGCTTTATAAGAACGAAGCCTGTGACGGGCTGATCGGCTTCGGCGGCGGTTCCTCGCTAGACCTCGCCAAGGCCGTTGGCATTCTTGTGACCCATGACGGCCCGCTTTCCGACTACGCTGCAATCGAAGGCGGGGTCGCCAGGATCAAAGACCGGCTGCCGCCGCTGATCGCTGTGCCCACCACCGCTGGCACTGGATCGGAGGTCGGGCGCGGCACCGTGATCACCTTGGAGGATGGTCGAAAACTCGGCCTTCTAAGTCCGCATCTGATCCCCAAAGTGGCGATCTGCGATCCCACCCTCACGCTCGGCCTGCCGCCACTTTTAACGGCCGCCACAGGGATGGACGCGCTCACCCACTGCATCGAGACCTATATCGCAACCGCCTACAACCCACCAGCTGACGGTATCGCGATCGACGGATTGAGACGCGCCGCCACCCATATCGAGCGCGCGGTGGAGAAGGGCAGTGATCTCGAGGCCAGACGCGAGATGATGGCGGCCGCCATGAACGGAGCACTCGCCTTCCAAAAGGGTCTTGGCGGTGTGCATGCGATGAGCCACGGGCTCGGCGCTCAGGCTGATTATCGCCTCCATCACGGCATGCTGAATGCCGTGCTCCTTCCCCATATGCTGGCGTTCAACGCGCCTGCTGTCGGTCACCGCTATGCCGATCTCAACCGCGCCATGGCGCTGGAAGCCTCAGCCGATCTTCCGGACAGCATCGGCAGGCTGAACGAGCGCCTTGGCCTCCCCTCTCGCCTGGCAGATATGGGGGTGGATGAGCCGGCGATCGAACGGGCAGCGCCTATGGCGGAGAAAGACCACACCAACGGCACCAACCCCCGCCGCGCCGGCGCTGACGATTATCGAGCCCTGATGCAGGATGCACTCTGAGCAGGTGCGTCTACGGCCTGCCCGACGAATGGTTTCTCCGGCTTGATCATCACTTCCTGATTGCATTAGCCCTGGCCTGCTAGGGCTATTTTGGGTTCATGCGATTCTGACGAAGGAATGATCAGACGGTATGGACCGTCGGGATGCGACTCAGTATGGGAAATTCCTGCCTGATACCGGAGAAAACCTGGCATTTAGCGAGCGATCAGCCTGTCTCCAAGGAAGCTATCCCTTGGCAAAAGAGGGCAAGGCGTACCTCAAAGTCTCATACAGGGCACTGATGACTTGCCTTTGGCCGTCGGCTAGCCGATGCTGCTTTACAGTCATAACAAGCAGTTAAGCTTGAAAAATTCTTGGGGGAAGCAGCTTCATGAGTGATGCAGTTGCCGTCTACCATGGCCGTTTCGGTAGAGCGACGCTCTACAATTTGAACCATGACCTCGCAGTCCATGCCCATCGTGAAGGCCATCTGACATTTTATGTCCAGGGCCAGCCTTCATCGATGACCGTCCATGATGACGGCTATGCGTTGGATCTGGCGACAGCGGTTGCGATCAACCCCTGGGAACCCCATGCGTTTCACGCCGGCGACAAGGAGCATGGCAGCCTTTTTCTAGTGCTCTACATCAAGCCAATCTGGTTTTTAGAGAGTGCGCGCAACGCACAAAGCTGGCTCCGTTTTGGCCGTAATCAGATCGAGATAACCAGCCAGATCCGGCGCTCGGTTCATGTCCTGGTCTCTCTCCTTCTGGAAGGTGAGGAGACCGGGCTGTTCGACGGCTATCTCTATGAATTGACACGTGAATGCTTCGATCAATCCTGGCAATGGACGCCGGATGGAGCACCACGCGTCGACTGCGCTTCGCCCTTTACCGATTTTCGCGTGCGGAAATCCATGAAGCTGATGTCGGAAAAACTCGGCGACGAGTTTGAGCTGGACGACGTTGCGCGGGAGGCCGGCCTCTCACGGCCCCACTTCTATAAGCTCTTTCGTAAGCAGACTGGCATCACCCCCAATTTGTTTCTCAACACGCTCCGCATGGAACGCGCCATCGAGAATCTAACCAGCAGCGAAAAGTCGGTGACCCATATCGGCCTCGATCTCGGCTTCTCCTCGCAAGCAAGTTTCACGCGCTTCTTCACCTCGAATGTCGGCATTGCGCCTTCCGATTACCGACGGGTCGCCCATCTCGCTTTGAGCTAAGGCAAAACCGGCTGGCGACTGGCCATTTGGCGATGGACCGGCAAGTGAAGAGACTGAGAGATATGAGGTCGATGCCATCGACCGGGTACCGTCTTTTGCAACGCTGGGATGTCTTGCCCCGGAACAATGCGAAACAGAGGAACAAGACCGTTCGATGATCAATGAGATCAGACAGGGGGGAGGGGCTGACGATGGGCGCATCAAGCGCTTCGTCCAGCGTCACCCTATCTGGTCGCTCATCATTTTTCTGGCGGGGATCATCCTGATCTGGGCGATTTTTGCGGTCTGGCCGAAAGGGTTAGTCGACGTTATCGGTCGAAAAAAGGTTTTTCTGAACGCGCTCTTCAACGGCATCACCTTGGGCGGTCTGTATTTTCTCGTCGCCAGCGGCTTCACCCTGATTTTCGGACTGATGAGAAATGTCAATCTCGCCCATGGTTCGCTCTACCTTCTCGGCGGCTATATCGGCTACGAGGTCGCCGATGCCACGGGTTGGTGGTTCCTGAGCTTCATCGTTGCCTTCGTCCTCATCGGTCTCCTTGGGGTCGTTCTGCAGATCGTCGTCTTCAGGCGCATGGAAGGCCAGGATCTTCGCCAGACCTTGGTGACCATCGGCATCTCGATCGTGGTTGCCGATCTTATGCTCTGGATCTGGGGCGGCGATTTTTATCAGATCCTGCCGCCGGATTGGCTGAATGGCCCGATGACGCTGCCGTTCATCACAGCGATCAAATCCAATGGCGATATCGTCTACCTGAAGTACCCGATCGTTCGCTTAGTGATCCTGCTCGCCGCTGTCGTGATTGGCATCGGCATGTGGCTGACCTTGAACCGCACGCGCATCGGCATGCTGATCAGAGCCGGAGTCGACGATCGTGAAATGCTGTCTGCGACCGGCGTGCCGATCCAGCTGGTGTTCGTCGGCGTGTTCGCCTTTGGTGCGGGTCTTGCCGGTGTTGCCGGTGTGGTCGGCGGCACCTTCCAGTCGCTCGCCCCCGGCGAGGACATTCGCTTTTTGCTGGCCTCATTGGTGGTGGTGATCGTCGGCGGCATGGGCTCCATCCCCGGCGCCGCCCTTGGTGCGCTTCTGATCGGTCTCGCCGAACAATTCGGCTCGGTCTATGCGCCGACCTACGCCGTGGTCCTCACCTTCCTGATCATGGTCGTCGTGCTGGCATTTCGCCCGCAAGGCTTGCTGGGGCGAGCTTGATCAATGGCCATTGCCCGGGAAGAGACACAAGTCCAAGCCCCCCCCGCGGCGGGTACGCCGCCGACGCCGCTGTTTGAACAGGAGTGGTTTCGCCGCATCCATCCGATGGTTTGGCTGGTAGCCTTTCTCCTCCTGATCATGCCGCTGATCGCTAGCGATTTCGTGTTGTTCCAGATTTTTGGCTGGGCCTTCATTCTCGGCATGATCGCGCTCAGCCTGATGTTTCTGGCGGGCTATGGCGGCATGGTGAGCCTGGCGCAAATGACCATCGCTGGCCTTGCTGGATATATGGTCGCGATCTTCGGGGATAGCGGGATCGACACCATCAGCCTGAACTGGCCCTGGTGGCTCAACATTCCGATTGCGCTCATCATCGCCACGATCTTCGGCACGCTCTGCGGCGCGCTCGCTGTGCGCACCGATGGAATCTACACCATCATGATCACGCTCGCGATTGCGGCGGCCTTCTTCTACTTCACCCGCCAGAATTACGTGGTCTTCAACGGCTTTGCCGGCTTCAACGGCGTGCTGCCGCCTGAACTCTTCGGCGTCAATTGGCGGGGCGCCAATGCGTTTTACTACCTGACGCTGTTTTGGGCTTTCGTCAGCTATCTCGCCGTCCTCTACGTCTCGCGTTCCCCCTTTGGCCTTGCCCTTCAAGGCGTGCGCGACAATCCAAGACGGATGGCGGCCCTTGGCTTCAACGTCACCGCTCACCGCATCGCAGCCTATACATTCGCCTCGATCATCGCCGGTATCGGCGGCATTCTCCTGGTCTGGAGCAACGCCCAGATCTCGCCCGGCACCGCCGGCATCGGCCCGGTGATCGACATCCTGGTGATCGCCGTGGTCGGCGGAATCGGCCGCCCCATCGGCCCCTTCATCGGCGCATTCATCTACGTCCTTCTCCGCACCTTCGCCCTCGACGTCCTGGACAGCGTCGGCCTGCCGCCCGAACGTTTCCAGCTCCTGATCGGTCTCGGCTTTCTCGTCATCGTCTTCTGGTCGCCCGACGGAGTCCTAGGCCTCTGGGACCGCTGGCGGTCGTGGGTGCGCGACAGCGCTGACTTGCGCCGACCTGCTGGCCGCGACATCACGGGGGGAGATCGATGAACGCCTTGGCCGCAAGTAACCCAGGTGCCGGCGGCACTGTCGCGGATCGGTTGTCGGCCGCGGGCACTGGCAACGCCTTAGAGCTTCGGGGCGTGACCCGGATGTTTGGAGCACTTGCCGCTCTTTCGGATGTCACGCTCAGCATTCGCCCGGGCGAGCGCCGCGGCGTGCTTGGCTCGAATGGGGCCGGCAAAACGACGCTGTTCAACTGCATCACCGGCGACTTTCCGGCGACCTCGGGCACGATCCGTTTTTTCGGGGAGGATGTGACTGGCTTTCCCGCACATGAACGCATACGACGCGGTTTGAGACGCACCTATCAGATCTCGCTGTTGTTCGGCGGGTTGTCGGTGCTGGACAATGTCTACCTCGCCTGCCGTGGCGTTTCTCGCGGGCGGTTTTCGTTGCTCCGACCTCGCCGCAACGAGGCCCTGATGACCAGCGCCGAAGATCTGGTGACGGCTGTTCACCTCGAAGACGTCAAAGATACCAAAGTCGCAACCCTTGCCTACGGCCAGCAGCGCCAGCTCGAAATCGCGCTGGCCCTCGCAGGCGCTCCGCGGTTTATCCTGTTCGATGAACCTGCCGCTGGATTGTCCCCCGCGGAGCGCAGCGAGCTGGTCGAAATACTGACCTCGCTGCCGTCCCATATGGGCTACATCATCATCGAGCATGACATGGACGTGGCGCTTCGCGTGGTCGAGAGCGTGACCATGATGCATAACGGTCGCATCTTCAAAGAAGGCAGTCCCGACGAGATCGAGAACGACCCCGAGGTCCAGGAACTCTACCTCGGAGGCGGTCATGCCTAGCGCCGGTGGCCGGCGGGCCTCCACGCCCACACTGCAAATTCAGGGGCTCAATGTCTATTATGGTGCCTCGCATGCTCTGCAGGGAGTCGACCTGACGCTTGATCATGGCGTCTTATCGGTCGTCGGTCGAAATGGCATGGGCAAGACCACGCTCTGCAAGACCATCATGGGGCTGGTGCCCGCTTCGAGCGGGTCGATTACTTTTGACGGCCAGAGCCTGATTGGCAAAACGCCGGCCGAGATCGCCCGTCAGGGAATCGGCTATGTGCCCCAGGGACGTCGCCTTTGGCAATCGCTGAGCGTGCATGAACATCTCCAGATGGTGGCAAGCGAGGGCGTCTGGTCGATCGATCGCATCTACAGCACCTTCCCCCGCCTCGCCGAGCGCCGCAACAATGGCGGCGGCCAGCTCTCCGGTGGCGAGCAGCAGATGCTAGCGATCTCCCGCGCCTTGCTGCAAAATCCGACACTCCTGATCATGGATGAGCCGACCGAAGGGCTGGCGCCCGTCATCGTCGCCCAGGTCGAGGAGATGCTGATCCGGCTTGCCGATGAAGGCGACATCGAAGTTCTAATCATCGAGCAGAATATGGGGGTGGCCACTGAGATCTCCGAGCAGACCGCGATCATGGTCAATGGCCGCATCAGCCGCCTCATGGACAGCCGTCAGCTCGCCGCGGACCGCACCCTCCAACAAAGCCTCCTAGGCGTAGGCAGGGGGTCGGGCGACCCCGAGCTGGATGCTGTCGCGGTGGGCGCGGCAGCGGGGGAGACCGCTGGGCGGGAGGTCGAGGCGCAGCGTGGGCCGACGAAGATTTATCTCTCCAATCCCACGGTTCCGACGCGCTGGACTCCACCCGTCCCCGTCGCCCGCATCGAAGCCTCCGCCCGCACCTCATCGGCCAACGGCCGAACGATAACGTCAGGTCCAAACACCGCGACCGTGTCAACCGTGTCGAGGGCACTCGACGGGGTGGTGTTGGTAGCGGGGACGTTGGATACGAAAGGGGTTGAACTGCGGTTTATACGCGACCTTATAAAGGACGCTGGCGTGCGTACGCGGCTTGTGGATCTATCGACGTCGGGCAAGCCGTCCAGTGCGGAGATTCCGCCATTGCAGGTTGCGGCTCATCATCGTCACGGCGCAAATGCAGTGTTCACCGATGATCGCGGCAAGTCGGTCGCGGCGATGACAGAGGCGTTCGAAGGCTGGATACGCCATCAGAGCGGCATTGCCGGGATCATCGGCGCTGGTGGTTCTGGGGGAACTGCGTTGGTCACGCCAGCAATGCGAGCGCTGCCCGTCGGTGTGCCAAAAGTGATGATCTCGACGATCGCGTCGGGTGACGTTCGGCAATATGTCGGACCGGCTGACATCATGATGCTGCATTCGGTCGCCGATGTGCAGGGTCTGAATTCCATCACCACCCAAGTCTTGACCAACGGCGCCAACGCGATGACCGGCATGGTCAGACGCCGACAGGTTCAGAGAGACTCGGTGCCAAGTGCAGCCAGCAGCGGCACGCTACCGCCGATTGGGCTTACGATGTTCGGCGTGACGACGGCTTGTGTGCAGCAGGTAACGCAGTCACTGGAGGTTGATTACGACTGTCTGGTGTTTCATGCAACCGGCATTGGTGGGCAGTCGATGGAGAAGCTGGTGGATAGCGGACTGATGTCCGGCGTGCTCGACATCACCACCACCGAAATCTGCGACATGATGATGGGCGGCGTGTTTCCGGCGACCGAGGATCGTTTCGGGTCTGTCATCCGAACGGGGATGCCTTATGTCGGCGCTTGCGGCGCGCTTGATATGGTGAATTTTGCAGCGCCCGACACGGTGCCCGAGCGTTTTCGCGATCGCAATCTCTATGAGCATAACCCACAAATCACGCTGATGCGCACGACGCCGGAAGAGAACACACGCATGGGTCAGTGGATTGGTGAACGGCTGAACCAGATGGATGCGCCGGTGCGTTTCTTTCTTCCCGAAGACGGTGTTTCCGCCCTCGATGCGCCGGGCATGGCGTTCCATGATCCGGAAGCTGATGCCGCCTTGTTCACGGCGCTGGAACAGACGGTGCGGCAGACCTCCAACCGTCAGCTCATTCGCCTGCCGCACAATATCAACGACGCCCCTTTCGCCGCTGCCCTTGTGGACGCGTTCCGAGCACTCCACGGACGGCCGACACCCTCCAGAATGATGAGACACTAATCCATGCCACGTTTTGAACGCAGCCAGATCCTCGAAAAGTTCCGCGACATGATCGAGCGCAATGAACCGATCGTCGGCGGTGGCGCCGGCACGGGCTTATCCGCCAAATGCGAGGAGGCCGGCGGTATCGATCTCATCGTGATCTACAACTCCGGCCGTTATCGCATGGCGGGGCGCGGATCGCTCGCTGGCTTACTGGCGTATGGCAATGCCAATGAAATCGTTGTCGACATGGCCAAGGAAGTGCTGCCAGTCGTAAAGACAACACCAGTACTTGCCGGCGTGAATGGCACGGACCCTTTCATGATCCAGGACGTCTTTTTGCAGCAGCTGAAGGATATCGGTTTTTCTGGCGTGCAGAACTTCCCGACGGTCGGGCTGATCGATGGAACCTTCCGCTCCAATCTCGAAGAAACCGGCATGGGTTTCGGCCTTGAGGTCGACATGATCCGAGCAGCGCACGAATTGGACATGCTGACGACGCCTTATGTCTTCTCCGAGAATGACGCGCGGGCGATGGCTGCAGCCGGCGCGGATATCATCGTGCCGCATATGGGCCTCACTACCGGCGGCGCAATCGGTGCGGATACGGCGCTGAAACTTGCGGACTGCCCGCCCCTGATTGATGCCTGGGCGGCAGCGGCAAAGTCGGTGCGACCGGATATCATCGTGCTTTCTCACGGCGGTCCGATCAGCATGCCGGATGACGCGCGCTACATCCTCGATAACACCGAACACTGCAACGGCTTCTACGGCGCGTCCTCAATGGAACGCCTGCCGACCGAAGTCGCGCTTACCGAACAGACAAAAGAATTCAAACGCATCGGCGAAGACCAATAACAAAGTCAAGGCAGGCCCGTCTCGGGCCCCTGGGAGGTTAGAAAATGTCGGGTCAGTTGATCGGTAATCTCATCCTCTGGCTGATCGCAGCGGTCATCGTCATTGCGATCATCTACTGGGTGATGAACTGGCTTTATCGCCGGTCCACTAAGGAAGTGGCGTTCGTCAGGACGGGTTTTCTCGGTGAGAAAGTCGTGATCGACGGCGGAGCGTTTGTCTGGCCGATCATCCACGATATCACGCCAGTGAACATGAACACGCTACAGCTGGAAGTGATCCGCGAGAAGGATGACGCGCTGATCACCAAGGATCGCATGCGTGTCGACGTCGAGGCGGAATTTTATGTGCGGGTTGCGCCCAATCGGGAGGCCGTGTCAATCGCAGCGGCGACGTTGGGACGGCGGACGTTGGAGCAGGAGCGGCTGCACGCGCTGATGTCTGGTAAATTCGTCTCGGCCCTTCGTTCGACCGCGGCGCAAATGTCGATCGAGGAAATTCACGAGCAGCGAGGCGACTATGTTTCGCGCGTCAAGAATGCGGCGCAGGAGGCATTGGCGCAAAACGGGCTGGAGCTGGAATCGGTCGCGATCACCGACATTGATCAAACCGACCTCGAATTTTTCAATCCCTCCAACCGCTTTGATGCCGAGGGCCTGACCAAGCTGATCGAAGACATCGAGGATCGGCGGAAACTGCGGAACGATATCGAGCAGGACTCGATGATCAAGATCCGCACAAGAAATTTGGAGGCGGAGAAACAAGCGCTTGAGATCGAGCGGGAGAGCGAGACCGCGCGTCTGGATCAGGAGCGCGAGGTCGAGTTCCGACGCGCAGCGCAGCGCGCCGAGCTTGCGCGTGAACGGGCCGAACGGGAGACCGATGCCGAGAACGCGCAGATCATCGCGCGTGAGGAAATCGAGAAAGCGCGGATCGCCAATGAGCATGCGATCTCCGAGGCGCGCATCGCCTCCGAGCGGGAAATTCGGCAAAAGGAAATCGAACGTCAGCAGACGGTCGAAGCCGCCGAGATCACATCGCGTGAGGCCGTGGAAAAAGCGCGGATTACGCAGGAGCGCGCTATCCAGGAAGCACGGATCTCAAACGAACAGACAACGCAGGCGAAAGAGATCGCGCGTCAGCGCGCCATTCAGGAGGCTGAGATTTCGTCGCGCGAGGCCGTCGAGAAAGCGCGCATCGAGCAGGAGCGCATAGTCACCGAAGCGCAGATCATTAAGGACAAAGAAACCCAGCAACTCGAAATCGAACGTGCGAAGAGTGTCGAGCAGACGGACATTGCCGCACGTGAGGAAACCGAGAAGGCGCGTATCGCTCAGGAGCGTGCAGTCACCGACGCGCGCATCTCCAACGAGGAGCTGACACGTCAGCGCGAGATCGCGCGCAACCGCGCGATCGACGAGGCGGAAATCACATCGCGCGAGGCAGTCGAGAAGCTCAGGATTAGTCATGAAAGGACGGTCAGTGCCGAGAAGATCGAATCCGATCGTTCCATTCGCGAGCTTGAGATCCAGCGCACCAAGATGCTGGACGAGGCCGACATCGCAGCGCAGCAGGCGACCGATGCTGCGCGCATTGCTCGGGAAAAATATCTGACTGCCGAGCGCATTGCCTCCGAGCAAGCAACGCGTGAGCGCGAGATCGAGCGTCAGCAGACGGTCGAAGAAGCCGACATTGCTGCTCGAGAAACCGTGCAGACCCATCGCATTGCCCAGGAAGAACGTGTCCGGTCGCTGGAGATTGCCAGAAACAAGGCGGTGGACGAGGCGGAAGTTGCGGCGAAGGAAGCCGTCGATGCCGCTAAGATTGCGAGCGACAAAGCGCTGGCCGCAGAGCGCATTGCCGCCGAACAGGACACGCGTAATCGCGAAATCGCTAGGGAAGGTGCAATCGAGGCGGCCGACATCAAGCGACGTGACAAGGTCGAGCGCGATCGGATTGCAACCGAACTGGAACTCGAAAAGGAGCGGATCGCGTCGGCTGAAGAGAGAGAGATTCGCGATATCGGCAAGAAGCGTCTCGTCGAGGCTGCGGAGGAAGAGCGCATCATCGAGCTTGCCTCGAAGAAGGCCGAGCGCGCCGATGCCGACGCCAAGGTGAAGCAGGCGGAGATTGCCGCACAGACGAGTATCGAGACCTCCGATGTCGCCCGCGAACAGGCGCTGGAAGCCGCGCGGCTGGAGCGCAGGCGGTCGATCGAGCAGCTCGAAGTCGCTCGCGTTCAGGCGCTGCGCGAAGCTGAGATCGGCTCACGCGAGGAGGTAGAGCGAGCACAGATTGCTTCCGAACGCGGGCTGGATGAAGCCCGTATCGGCCGTGAGAAGGATCGCCGCACGCTTGAAGTCAATCGCGAGCAGGCGATCGAAACGGCGATGATGGAAAAGGCGATCGCGCTCTACGAAAAATCGCTCGAAGAGAGTGCAGCGCAAGCCGAAGCCGAGATTGCCCGCGCGAAAGCTGCAGTCGCCGAGGAGCAGGTGCAGACCGTACGCGAGAGCGAGATTGCTAGGCGCAGGAAAGCCGTCGATGTCGAGCTCGCCGAGAAGGCTGCAGAAGAACAGCGTATCGCAGCTCATGCCGAGCAGGTGCGCCTGGCTGTTGAAGCCGAAGCCAAGAAGCTCTTGAACGAAGCCGAGAACGTGCTTACCGACGCCGCACGCTACGGCCTCTTCAGGCGTAATCTCCTGGATCGTATTGAAGGCATCGTTTCAGCCTCGGTCAAACCGATGGAGAAGATCCAGGATATCCGCATCATGCAGCTCGATGGCCTGAATGGTCACGGCGAGGGCGGCAGTGCCAAGAACGCCACCGACGAGGTGATCGACAGCGCCCTTCGCTACCGCGTGCAAGCACCGATGGTCGACAGCCTCATGGCCGATCTCGGCATCGAGGGCGGCAAGCTCGCCAATATGGGCGGCCTTGTGCGCGAGGCTCGCGACATTCACTCGATCGCCCAAGCCGAAGCTAAAGCGGAAGAAGCCCGCCGGAAGGGCGGCGGCAGCGGTGACTCGGGGAGCGGCGGTGGCAGCGAAGGCGGTGGCGCCTCACCCGAACCCGGAAGTGATCAGCCTTCTTCAGGCGGCGGTGGAACACGTGAACGATCTGCCCGCGGCAGTCGTTCGAGAAGTAAGAAATAGGGGGGCAGAGCATGGCGCGGGTTTTTACATCCAGTGTGATTGAGGCACCAGCGGACAAGGTCTGGGGGCGCATTCGGGATTTTAATGGGCTGCCCAGCTGGCATCCCGCCATTCGTGAAAGCCGGATTGAGGATGGGGAGCCCGCTGACAAGGTCGGATGTGTCCGGGACTTCTATTTGCAGAATGGCGATCGCATCCGGGAACGGCTGCTTGGCCTTTCCGATCACGATCTGTTTTGCACCTATTCGATCTTGGAAAGTCCGATGGGTGTGGAGAACTACATTGCAACGCTCAGGCTGACCCCGATCACCGATGGTGACCGGACCTTTGCCGAATGGTCAGCAGAATTCGATTGTGATCCTGCGCGCGAAGGCGAGCTCGTGGACCTCATCGGCAGCGGCGTTTTTCAGGGTGGGTTCGACTCCCTGAAACGGCATTTCGGCAGCTGAGCAGATCATGCCCAAGGTCGTCAAAAGCACCATTCTCGATGCGCCGATCGATGCGGCCTGGGAGGTGCTGCGCGATTTCAACGGTCATGAAATCTGGCATCCCGCGATCAAGGACAGTCAGATCGAGCGCGGTCATGCCCATGACAGGGTTGGTTGTGTCAGGCGCTTTCATCTCGTTGACGGATCGGAACTACGCGAACAGCTTTTGACGCTCTCCGATCTTGAAACCTGCTTTTCCTATTGCCTCCTGGAAACGCCCGTGCCGCTCTTCAATTACGTCGCTCATGTCCGCCTCATTCCGGTCACCGACAGCAATCGCACATTCTGGCAATGGGAAAGCCGCTTCGACGCACGCACGGGCGAAGCTGACATGATGAGCAAGCTTGTCAGCGAGCAAATCTATGAAGCCGGCTTCAACGCTATCAAGCAGCATATGGGGCTGGCGTGATGGTCGATGTCAGAACCTTCGACAGTCTTACCGATGCAGCGGGAGCACTATCCGCCAATCGCGGGGCACGGTTCCTCGCGGGCGGCACGCTGGTAATGCGCGCGCTCAATGAAGGCGACCAATCGATCGAGACGATCGTCAGGACCTCCGATCCAGCATTTCACTCGATCCATAGTCAGGGTGATCGGGTGACCATCGGCGCCGGCGTCACCATGAGCCAAATCCTCGCCAGCCGGGAGCTGGAGTTTCTGCATCCCGTCGCCCGACTGGTCGGCGGCCCCGCCATACGCACGATGGCGACCATCGGCGGTAATCTTTTCGCGCCGCATCCTTATGGTGATTTGACAGCAGCGCTCCTGGTCGCCGAGGCCACCGTCGCAATGGCCGGCGGCTACAGTACGCGAGATATGCCGCTTCAAGACCTACTGCGCGATCGCGAACGTCAGCCCGCACAGCTTGTGGCCTCCATCACCGTCCAGCGCCCCCGAGACCCGGCCAATCTTCGCTTCCTCAAGGTTACACGTGTCAAACCCAAAGGCATCTCCATCCTCAGCATCGCCTCTGCCGCCGCCGCAGGCGGGCGGTCGATTAGAGTAGCTTATAATGGGATGGGTCCAGTGCCGATGCGGGCGCTTGCGGTGGAGCGGGCGCTGGAGGGAAAGGCGTTGGATGCCGCGGGCATCGCCGCTGCTCTCGCAGTTGCTGCTGAAGGCACGTCGCCTGCTGATGATGCGATGGCGTCC
The DNA here is from genome assembly GCA_050633905.1 of Geminicoccales bacterium. GTDB lineage: Bacteria > Pseudomonadota > Alphaproteobacteria > Geminicoccales > Geminicoccaceae > JANQPX01. Next base: position 142,580 of record JBOEHJ010000050.1, on the reverse strand, counting down.
GCCTGGTATCGGCGTGAGGTGTTGCCGGTGCATTTGAAACGCCTGCTGCTCGGAGAAATGGCATGAGCAAGACGCCGATGCAGTTTCGTTTGAACGGCAACGAGAAGGCGGTGTTCGTCGAGGGCGGGCAGAACCTTCTGGAAACGCTTCGACGCGACGTCGGTGACTTCACGCCGAAATATGGCTGCGGTCAGGGGACCTGCGGTGTGTGCACCGTGCTGATCGACGGTGAGCCACATCTCTCTTGCCTGATGCTTGCAGAAACAGCCGCGGGTCGGCGTGTGGAGACCACTAGCGGGATGGCGAATGGACCCGACATGCATCCGCTCCAAAAAAAATTCATGGAGCATTTCGCAGCACAATGCGGGTTCTGCACGCCAGGTATGTTGATGGCGGCAAAAGCGTTGCTCGACAAGAACCCGTCGCCAACGCGCGAAGAGGTCGTGGAAGCGATCTCCGGCAATATCTGCCGCTGCACCGGCTATGAGCCGATTATCAATGCGATCCTCGATGCTGCTGGAGGGCGACGATAGTGCTCGAATTCAGAAAAGATCTTTTTGCCGACGAGCGCGACGACAATCTAATCGAGATCGGTCAACCGACCCAACGTCAGGACATGATCGGCCATGTCACAGGCCGCACGCGTTATTTCGACGACCATGCGTTTGAGGGTCTGCTACATCTGAAATGCCTGCGCAGCCCGCATCACCATGCGCGCATCCGATCGATCGATACATCGGCTGCTGAGCGCGCGTCAGGTGTTCGCAGGATCGTTCGCGCCGCCGACGTGCCAGTGAACTTGAACACACTCTTGAGCCTCTTGCAGTTCGGCAAGGACGATGAGCCTTCACTTGCTGATGATGAAGTCCGTTACATCGGCGAGCCTGTCATAGCGGTGATTGCCGATAGCGAGCGTGAGGCTCGCGCCGCACTTGCTCTCGTCCGCGTCGATTACGAGGTGCTGCAGCATATCCTCGATGTCGAAGACGCGATCAAGCCGGGGGCGATGCCGGTCAATCCGACTTATCCCGAGAACACGTTTACGTATCACGAGACCTATAACCGCCAGCAGCTTCGCTATGGCGATGTCGAGGCTGGCTTTCGTGGGGCGGACCATGTGCTCGAAGAGCGCTACCAGATGTCCCCGATCGAACATGCGCCCACAGAGACCAATGGTGCGATTGCAGCCCCCGAAAGTAATGGCCGCTTTGTCTGTTATACCTCGACGCAAGCGTTGTTCTTCTCCCTCGACACGTCGGCGAAGATTCTGAACGTCCCCTCGAATCAGCTGCATTTCATTGGCGGAACGGTCGGCGGTGGGTTTGGTGGCAAGGTGGACAGCATTGTCGAGCCGCTTGCGATCCTGGGTGCGATGCTGACTGGCAAGCCGGTCCGTCACGTGTTCGATCGCCAGGAGGAAATGCAGGTCGGACCGCCGCGTGGGGCTGAGCGCTGGATCATCAAGGACGGTGTGATGAATGATGGCCGCATCGTCGCCCGGCAGATGACCGGTTATTTCGACGCCGGCGCTTACACGCGCTTGTCAAGCTACGCCGTCGTCAAATGCACCGCGCATATCCCAGGCCCTTACACGATCCCCAACGTCTCATCGGACGTCTATTGCGTGTTCACCAACCGCACGCCGGCGACAGCGATGCGCGGCTTCGGGGTGACGGGCGCCGACTTCTCACTCGAATGCCAGATGGACAAACTGGCCAGTTTGATCGGTATGGATCCGGTGGAGTTTCGGATTTTGAATGCGTATCGCGATGGCGACATGAAGGCTCACAGGCGTGAGGCGCATAATTGTGCGCTGGTCGAGTGCGCGCAAGTCGCAGCCGAGAAAGCCAACTGGCCTATCCGCGACGAGTTTAAGCGCATGAACTCCTACGGCCGCGACGGCCTTGCAACGGCACCGCAAGCCAGGCCAATGCCGACCAAGCCGGATCCAACAAGGCCACCTATCGGAGCGGCACCACGACCAAGAACACCACCCCCTGCCCCACCGCCCCCACGTCCAAGCACCCCATCAACCACCCAAGAATCATCGTCCCCCACAACAAGCCCGCAAACCTCGCCGCCGCCTGAGACACCAAGTCAAGGCCGCCTCGCCCCGGGACGACCTGGCGTCAGCCGCTTTTCGCGACTCTCTGGAATGAGGAGGCGCTGATGGCTAAGCATCGTGGGCGCGGGTTTGCGACGATTAATTATCCGATTGGGATGAACCTTGGTGGTGATCCCAGCCAGGCGTTGGTGCATTCAAATCCGACGGGGAAGTTTACCGTGGCGCTGTCCTCGATCGATCTTGGTCAGGGCATGAAGTCCGTCACGCGGCAGATTGCGGCGGAGACGTTGGGGGTGCCGGTCGAGGATGTTTATGTCGACACGGCGGATAGTGATACCGGGCCCCACTGCATGGGAAGTTTTGCGTCTCGCGGGACCCATCGTGTAGGCAATGCGGTCATTGCAGCAGCCAATGAAGCACGCGGTGTGATGATGGAGGCGGCGGCAGAGGAGCTGGAGGTCAATGCTGATGATCTCGAGACCGACGGCAAGGGCAATATTCATGTGAAGGGTGCGCCGGGGCGCTCAATCTCGACCCAGGATGTGGCGATCGCGGCACAGTTCAAGCAAGGGAAGACGATCTCGGGACGTGGGATTTTTCTGATCCCGCTGTCGGACGTCAATCCCGAGACCGGTGAGATGACGCCGGTTTCCTGCTATGCGCATGCCGCCCTCGTGGCCGAGGTCGAAGTGGATGACGAGACCGGCGAGGTCTCGATGATCAAGATGGATAGCGCTTACGAGGTCGGCCGGGCGCTTAATCCGAAGCTGGTCGAGCAACAGCTTGTGGGTGGGGCCTGGATGGGTGTCAGCCACGCGCTTTATGAGACGACGGAGCCTTATTATCCCGATCGGGGACATGGTCCTGTCGACTTCAATGAGTATTTCATGCCGGGTCCGGGCGATGTCTGTCCGCATGACATTGCGGTACTGGAGCGACCGGCACCGGATGGGCCGTTTGGCGGCAAGGGTCCAGGCGAGATGTGCGCCAATCCGGTGCTACCTGCTGTTGCCAATGCGGTGTTCAACGCAGTCGGTGTACGCATCAACGACCTACCCATCACGCCCGAAAAAGTTCTTCGCGCGATCAAGGCGCAAGGCGGCCCCCAACCGCAGACACGGCGCTAGTTAGTGGTATGACCACTTCATTGACGTCACACAGTCACAACCGGGGTCGACGCTTTGCGCCCAAGTTTGAGGGAAAAGGTATGCCAAGCTTGGAAAGGGGAAGAGACTAGCGCCCATGCCTGTCCGCTCCACCATCGTTGGGATCGACAGCCCGGAAACACTGAGCCAGGCTCTGGGTTCGGCGCAATACCTGCCGGACGAGGGGCTGGCGACGGCGGCGTATCTAGCGCTGGCGCTCGGCAAGCCATTGCTGTTGGAGGGAGCTCCTGGTGTTGGCAAGACTGAGGCGGCGAAGGCGATTTCGGCGGTGCTCGCGCGGAAGCTGGTGCGGTTGCAGTGTTATGAAGGCATCGATTCGGCAACAGCGCTCTATGAGTGGAACTATCCGCGCCAGATGCTCGCGATCCGCCAAGCAGGCGATGAGTATGTGAATATCTATCGGGACGATTTCCTGATTGCGCGGCCGATGCTTGAAGCCCTGCAAAAACCAGAGAGCACGCTGCTCCTGATCGACGAAATCGACCGCTCTGATCACGAATTCGAAGCGCTGCTGCTGGAGTTTCTATCCGACTTCCAGATTTCCATTCCCGAGCGTGGCACGATCCGGGCGCATGAGCATCCCGTGGTAGTGCTGACGTCCAACCGTACGCGTGAGCTGCATGAGGCGCTTCGCAGGCGCTGCGTTTACCATTGGATCGATTACCCCGATCCCGCGCGGGAAGCGCAGATCGTGATGATGCGGGCGAGCTCTGTTGCAGAAGCGACGGCGCAGGCTGTGGTCGCTGCCGTAAGCGGCCTTCGTGCCGAGGCACTCGCCAAACCACCGGGGGTCGCTGAGACGGTGGAGTGGGCGGAAGCGGCGACCTTGTTGAACCGGCAGGGGGCGGAATGGCCGACGGCGTTTCGGCGCTCAATCGGCGTGGCGCTCAAGGATCAGGATGATCTCGCCTACATCGACGATCGTCTCGATGCGATCATTCATGGCACGGCGGCATGACCTCTCTCCTGACCCAAGCGACACCTCTGCCCCAGGCCGTCAAACCATTCGTCGACTTTCCGGCGCTGCTGCGCGAGCAGGGTTTTGCAATCGCGCCTGAGCAGACGATGAGCTTTGTCGAGGCCGTCGGCTTGCTGGGTCCGAAGAGCATGGACGATGTTTATCAGGCCGCACGCGCGCTGCTCGGCCCGCAGCCAGAGCGGCTCGATGAATTCGATGCGCTGTTTCGGGCGTTCTTCTTTGGCCAAACCTTGCAGTCTCCGGCCCATAGCAATGATGAGGATGACGAGCTTCGCATTCAGGACGATGGCGACAGCATTTTTGAGCCCGAAGTCGGCGACCTCCAAGAAAGCGGGGGTCAAGCGACCCCGGCCGAACTTTTAAGTCTCAGGCAGTTTGCACCAACGGACGAAGCCACGATCCTGCGCCGGTTCAGACGCGCGGCCCCTGCCGCCTTGCCGAAGCGACGCGCCTATCGGCGGACCGCCGCCCGCCGTGGGGATCACTGGAACCTTCGGCTTGCGTTGCGCGAGGCCGTGCGCCGCGATGGCGAGCTGCTAGTCTTGCCGAAAATGCGCCGCAAGCTCACCCAGCGCCGCATTCTTCTGCTGATCGACGTTTCCGGCTCAATGAAGGCGGCAACAGACGGGTTGCTGCGACTGGCGCATAGCCTTGGTCGCGCTGCCGAAAGGCTGGAGGTCTTCACCTTAGGCACACGTCTCACCCGCATCACCCGAGCGATCCGCAGGCAGCAGCGCGACCAGGCCTTGGCGATGGCGTCTGGGCTGGTGACGGACTGGGATGGTGGCACACGCATCGGCGATGCGCTCCAAGCCTTTCTCGCCGTGCCGCGCTTTGCAGGTTTCGCTCGCGGCGCCCTGGTGATCGTGCTCTCCGACGGCCTCGAGCGCGGCAACCACGACGCTATGACATCAGCCACCCAAAAACTGGCCCGCCTAGCCTGGCGCCTCGAATGGCTCAGCCCGGACGCGGACAGCGTTGACTTTGAGCCACGGACGGCGGCGTTGTTATCGATCCTGCCACATGTCGATCACTTGGGAGATGGCAGTTCGGTTGCTGCTGTTGCGGACCGTCTTATGCATGTCGCGCGTGAGGCCAGATGATGACTGGGACCGTTGATGCGCATCATCATATCTGGCGGCAGATAAACCTGCCCTGGCTGATGGGGCCAATGCAACCGCGTATTTTCGGGCCTTATGAGGCGATCCGACGAGATTACCTGATCGACGAATATCTCGACGACATCAAAACGGCCGGTATCGAAAAATCGGTCTATGTCCAGGCTAACTGGGCGGTGGACCGGTTTGAGGATGAGGTAGCCTGGGTGCAGTCGGTGGCTGACCTTGCCGGCTGGCCCCACGGGATCGTCGGCTATGTCGATCTCCTGCAGGCCGATGCTCGAGGGGATCTGGAGAGGCTGCGACAATACCCGTTGATGCGCGGTGTCCGCCAACAGCTGCACTGGCATGACAACGAGATGTATCGCTTCGCAAGCTCACCCGAGCAGGTCAGTGATCCAACGTTGCAACGGAATATCGCGAGACTTGCCGATTACGGCTGGAGCTTTGACCTCCAAGTCTTTGCACCGCAGATGAAGGCAGCAGCGACGCTCGCCGCGTCCTGCCCTGACGTCACCTTCGTGCTTCAACATGCCGGGATGCTGGAAGATGTCACCGAAGCGGGCCAAGCCCGCTGGCAAGACGGGATGCAGCGCCTCGCTGCTCAGCCGAACGTCGTTTGCAAGCTCTCCGGACTCGGCACCTTCATCCATCGAAACAACCCCGACCACATCAAAAACATCACCCTCCAGGCGGTCGCCTGGTTTGGGGTGGAGCGATGTTTGTTCGGCTCGAACTTTCCGATCGAGAAACTCTGGACGGGCTACGGCCCTCTCATAGACGCCTATCGCCAAGCCTTGTCCGATCTCGATCAGAGGGCGGCGCAGGCGATTTTCGCTGATACCGCAACCCGCGTTTACCGGCTCTGAGCCGAACCACGAACAAGAGGGCGACGACGCCCAAGACCAAGGGAGAACAAGGATGGCGTTGGAAATCAAGATCCTCGACTACGGCGATATCGAACTCGAGAACAGTTTTTTGGTGCTGGGGCACAATTGCGGCCGGACGCGCCGCGTCCCGGTTTACGGGTTTTTGATCCTGGGTGGCCCCTGGCCGATCCTGGTGGATACCGGCTATCGCGACAATGCGATCATGGAAAGCCTGGGTATGCGCGGGCTGCAGTTCCATGAAAACATGATCGAGAACCAACTCGCGCGCTTCGACGTCAAGCCGGGCGACGTGCGCTATATCCTGCACACCCATCTGCATATCGATCACGCCGGCAAGGATGATCACTTCCCGATGAACACCACATCGGTGATCAATCGGCGCGAGCTGGAATGCTCGGTCTCAGGCTTGATGCATCCACAATATCCGAAGCCCGATATCCAGCATCTGATCGAACGGCTCCATACCAAGAATGCCTTGCGCCTCATGGATCTCGAATTGACTGAGGCCGAAGAGATCTGCCCCGGCGTCTGGTGTGAACCTGCCAATGCGCACACCGAAGGATCGATGAATGTGGTGGTCGAGACCGCCGATGGGCTCGCCAATATCTGCGGTGATGTGATCTACGACTTTCAGGATCAGATCATTGACCCTGTCTACCAGGTCGGTGACATGGAGCCGCATGTGACCGGCAACCACGCAGGTTCCAAGCGGGCGGAAAAGGCGGCGATCAAGAAGCTCTTGAGCAATTTCCGTTATCTCCTCCCGATCCATGACAAGCCGGCGTTGATCGAGAACCAGCAGGTGGTCGGCCGCCTGGAAAGCCAAGTCCCAGGCCCGGTCAGCCAGTCCGTGCCGAAGCGTGACTGGTTCCCGGTTTAATTAGGAAAAGGGGGAGCGGCGCATGGCCCATGAAGCACTCGATCCGGCGTTTCGACAGCTCGTTGACGAGTATGCGCCGGTCGTTCAGCTCGGCTCCGGCTTCACCTTTACTGAGGGGCCGATCTGGCATCCGGTCGAGCACTATCTCCTGTTCTCGGATATGCCCGGCGATGTCCGCAGGCGCTGGGATCGTCGAAGCGGCGTGCGCGAGGTGGCGAAGCCCTCCAACAAGGGCAACGGCCTCACCTATGATCGGGACCTGAACCTGATTATCTGCGAGCATTCGACCTCGTCTCTGATCAGGCTCGGAGCCGACGGCTCTAGGACCGTACTGGCGTCCCACTTCGAAGGGCGCGAACTCAACAGCCCGAATGATGTGATCGTCAAATCCAACGGCGACATCTACTTCACGGATCCCTGGTTCGGTCGGATGCCGGGCTTCGGCATCAAACGCCCGCGGGATCTCGGCTTTCAAGGTGTCTACAAGATTCGGGCTGATCGCCCCGGTCAAGAGCCAGAGCTGTTGGTTGACCGCTATCTCTTCGGTCAACCCAACGGCTTGTGTTTCTCGCCGGATGAGCGGCTGCTCTATATCAACGACACGGAAAAAGCGCTGATCCGGGTCTATGACGTCCAGCCCGACGGCTCGCTCGCCAATGGCCGCCTGTTCGCCGAAGGGCTGAAGGACAGCCTGAAACCGGGCGTGCCCGACGGCATGAAATGCGACGCGCTTGGCAATGTCTGGGTCACCGCACCCGGCGGCCTTTGGGTCTATGCCCCGGACATGCGCCTCATTGGCAAAGTCGACATCCCCGAACTCGCCGCCAACCTCCATTGGGGCGGCGAAGACTGGCGCACCCTCTTCGTCTGCGCCACCCACTCCCTCTACACCATCCAAACCAAAGTCGGGCCCCGCAACGAACCCTTCATGACCGCACGGCGACCAGCGGCTGCGCCGGGGACTGCGATAGCAGGTTCGGTTCAGATGGTGACCGCCGAATCTGCGCCGGACCAAAGTTCGTCCGGGGGCGGATCGGCCCTGTCGATCGATGCGGGGCGCACCGCGTTGATTGTTCAGGATATGCAGAATGATGTGGTGATGGAGGGGGGGGCTTTTGCGTCATCGGGGTCGCCTGCGCATTGCCAGGAGCAGAATAATATCGCCAATCTAATGCGGCTTGCCGAGGTGTGTCGCGCCAAAGGGGTGATGGTTGTTCATGTATGGTTTCTGGTGGAGCCAGGGGCTCCCGGCCTCACCATGAACGCGCCGCTTTTCAAGGGACTTTGGGAAGCGAATGCGCTGGTTCGAGACAGCTGGGGTGGCTCACCTGTTCCAGGGCTCGAGCCGAAAACTGGGGATCATGTGGTCACGAAGATGCGCATGAGCGCCTGGGAGGGCACATCTCTTGAAACCGTGCTGAAAAGTGGCGGCCGCGACACCATCATCAATACCGGGGCTTGGACCAACATGTCGGTCGAGCACACCGCACGCACCGGCGCCGACAAGGGCTACCACATCATCACGCCAGAGGACTGCTGCTCCACCATGAATGCGGAATGGCACAACGCCTCGATCAACTACGCCCAACAGAATGTTGCCGTGGTGACAACGACCGACGAGGTGATCAGGGCGCTTGCTTAGATAGGCTGCCGAAGAAGTCTCACGCACCCGGCCACAGACCCATATGCGATCTGCCTTCGTTGCCCAAATGACCCCATATCAACCGACATGCGCAAATGTCACGGATGAGTGTCCATAACATTTGATTGCCAGATAACCGGAACACCAAGGTCATATTGATCAAAGAAATGACTAAACATGGGCGTGTCTTGGAAAAGGAAAGTCGATGCTGTGGACATTCCACCAGCCACTTGTCCGCCAACGAACGTTTGGTTCTCCAAAGGGAAGGCCATGTTAACCTTTCCGCTACGTATTCATGCGACAGGGGTTCTTATGTCGGTCCGTGCGTTCCTGGGAGTTTGAGCTCAGCCTTACTTTTGCCGGCGGGCGGGCAGATTTCCAGGATGGCATGGGCCAGAACACCAGGCTGCCATGCGTTGATTGAGAAAACGTTAACCCCCCTATTAATTATCTGAGGCGTGGCAAAAGTTACTTGTAGCTGCATCTCGACTATTGGGGTGTTCTTTGCCCCCTTTTCTCAAAGAATAATCTGTTCACCAGCTTTGTGCGCTTGTTAGAAAAGAGCCTCATCACCGATCGAAATAGGCGGAAATGCGCGCCTTTAGATAATGCCATAGGGCGGGAGCGCCGCGCTCGACCTTCACACCGACGCGCTGTTCCAATTGCTCTCGCGTGACCTTAAAATCGTGCCAGGTGCCACCGCCGGTTTCGAGATTGCTGACGACCGGCTGTACGCGATCGATGGACTTTGCGAAAATCGCATCATCGCTCTCGGCATCTTCGAACTCCTGCCAGAGACGACGATACTCGTCAGCCTGCCCCGATGGCAGAAGACCAAAAATACGATCTGCCGCCGCGCGTTCGATCTCCTCGACAGCGGCTACGTCATGATCGCCATGAATGGGGGTGTCGCCGACTTCGATCTCGACGAGATCGTGGATCAGCAACATCTTGATGACGCGGTCGATGAGAATGGGACGGTTGGCGTGTTCGGCGAGAATCAGAGCATAGAGCGCGATATGCCAGCTATGTTCCCCTGAATTTTCCCGCCTGGATCCGTCGCAAAGCCTATTCGCGCGAAGAACAGATTTCAGCTTGTCCGCTTCGGTCAAGAAGGCGAACTGTTGGGAGAGACGGTCTTCGGTCATGGCTTCAAGACCTGATATTGACGTTCGAAAATGGGATCATTCGACGGCGACCTGATGCCATGCCGATGGCTCTGTGATTGAATAGGCATCGAACATTTTATATGCGGTTGCGATGCTGAAAGGGTGGCCCCAGACATAGATCGGCTCACCACCACCCGACGCGGGGAAGAGAATGATCTCATCCCTATGAGATTCAACCATGTTTTCCTGTCGGCGGTATTTCGTCGATGGGACGGCCCCGATCATACATGCCACAATGATGTTGGTCGACGCCCGAACCCATCCAGACAGCCACTGACTGAACGCGCCATTCAAGGTCGCCGTCGCACCTCCTCTGACATTCGCTGAAATACAACTGGAAAATTCACCTGGTTGTTGGCTGACGCACAAAACAGGGCATTGGCTTCTAGCGATGATCGGCCCCTTATTACGCCACGGGGCCGGTTGTTTTCGCCTGATGTTGTCATGAAAACACTAACTGGCCTCTGACCAGGCGAGCTGATCTTCCTCCTGGTAATCCTGGCCAGCCTGTTAGCTTTGCGCGAGGCCTATGCCATTGTGGAGAGAGAAGCTAGCTTGAGGCGTCAGACCTGTTGGTCTAGAACGATTCTTGGCAATGACGCTGCATGGTCGCCTCCGGAAAAATTTCGAGACAATGACTGAAACGCCTCCCCTAGAACGCCAGCGTCGGTCCGAAAGCGGCTTTACGCTGATCGAACTCCTGGTCGTCCTGGTCATTCTCGGGCTGCTTGCCGCTTTCGCGGCCCCCCAGGTTCTGAAATATCTTGGCTCGGCGAAAAGCGATGCTGCCCATGCGCAAATCCAGAATATTGCCTCAATCCTCGACCTCTACCGTCTCGAGGTTGGCCGTTATCCTTCAGAAGCTGATGGGCTTGAAGCCCTGATCGAGGCGCCGGGCGATGCACCGCGTTGGAACGGACCTTACGTCAAGAAGCGGGATGCGCTGATCGATCCGTGGGGGCAGCTCTACGGCTATCGCCATCCGGGCGAGCATGGCGAGTACGATCTCTATTCCCTGGGTTCGGACCAAGCGGAAGGCGGCGAGGGCGAGGATCAGGACATCACCAGCTGGTAGGTCAGCAGGGCTGCCGACCGTTTGGCTTAAGCCTTGTCCTCATCGAGATGATGAAGTCTGTTCAGCGACAGCTTTGTAGACGAGGTGTTGGCAACTCTGTGTTGTTGAGATCGCAACGCATGGTAAAGGCGCTCATGCGCGTTCCATCAGGCCTTGAGTAATACCCTTCGCGTTTGCCGACCTCGACGAACCCAAAGGATTGATAGAGACGCTGCGCTGATTTGTTGTCGGTGGCGACCTCCAGGAACATCGCCTGGGCGCCCATCTTCTGACTGCGCTCCATGCTGTCACGCAACAAGACGGCACCGATTGAGCGTCGGCGATAATTGGGACCGACACCGATCGAGAGCAGCTCCGCTTCATCGCGAATCACGCGGCATAGAGCGAAACCGACGCCGCGCATACCATCCAGCCCAGAAAGATTACCTTCGAACAAGCGGCCAAGAATGCCGAAGCCGCCCGGCAATGCTAAAAGATGGGCGAGGTCAGTCCGACTCCAGGGGTCGTCAAAACAGGATTGATGCAGCCTTGCCAGCCGGCCAAGATCGAACGGGCCAACCGTCTTAATGCTAATCGATGGCAGGCGGTTCAAAGCCAGCATGTCAGATCAGCTCTCCAACAAGGGGCTTGGGGCGAACGGCATCGGGTGCCCGGATGTAAAGCGGCAGGAGATCAAAGCCGGGCATCGGTTTTTCGCCGGCGATCAAGCGCGTGCTGGCTGCCAAGGCGACTGCTCTCGCATCCAGTCCGATTTCATCAACAATGGTGACGACCGAATGATCATCAAGATGTTCCCGGACCAAAGCGGCACCACTCCCGCCCAAGTCCCAGGGGCCGAAACCAAGCTCTTCTGCCGCAATCTCCGGCGAACAGGCCCTGACATCGCCTAACGGCTGGAGATCGACATCGAAACTTTGAACGTAGACCTGGCTCCGGCGCGCATCCTCAGCGATCATCAGCGGCCTTGGCCGGCTCAAGCCGATCACGTCATCGCCCACAAGAGACAGCGCAAGCGCTTCGTGGGTGGTCACGCCGATGACGGGGCGTTGCGTTGCAAGCGCCAGCCCGCGACATAGCGCAACGGCGCTGCGGATGCCGGTAAAACTCCCGGGTCCACGATTGACAGCGATGACGTCGAGATCGCCGTAGCTCAATGATCGGGATTGGAGAAGCTGCTCGACCACCAAGATAAGCTGGTCTGCCTTGCCGCTTTCCGGCGGCAATTCCCGATAGGCGAGCATGTCAAATGCTTGGTTTGCGCTGCTATCCTCGCTGCCTGCCCGATCGCGCCAAAGTGCAGCTGAGGCCATGCCGCCTGCGCTATCGAGGGCGAGACCAAGCACGAACGATCGCGCCGATCAGTCGATCGGCCTGACTTCGGAGACCTCGGGAACATAATAGCGAAGAAGGTTCTCGATGCCATTCTTGAGCGTGATGGTCGAGCTTGGGCATCCAGCACAAGCGCCGCGCATATGGAGATAGACGATCCCACGCTCAAACCCGTGAAAGATGATATCGCCGCCATCCTGCGCCACGGCGGGGCGTACGCGAGTATCGATAAGTTCCTTGATCTGCTTGACGATTTCGTCATCGTCTTCGCTCGCCGCACCGGTTTCCTTGGCAAGTTCGGCATCAGGCGCAATCACGGGATCACCTGATTTGTAGTGCTCCATCAGCGCGCCAAGAACCGCTGGCTTCAAGGCATACCAATCTTCACCCGCCGCTTTCGTCACGGTGACGAAGTCGCTGCCCAGAAACACGCCGGTAACGCCTTCCACCGCAAAGACCCGCTTGGCAAGCGGTGAGCTCTCGCTGGCTTCCACATCAGTGAAGTCGGCAACACCGTCACTCATGACGTCCTGCCCCGGCAGAAACTTCAACGTGGCCGGGTTTGGGGTTTGCTCGGTCTGTATGAACATCGTCCGACCTCTCAAGTATCTCGTTCGATCATCCAGATATGACCAATGGCTAGGATGTTGCCATTCGTTCATCAGATGTCGGGACCACTGCTGCAAAGATGGCCCATACGACCGCGGTGTTCAAGAAGAAGACGAGCAATCTTCGTCCTAGGTCGACTATTTCAGGAGGATATTGGAGATCTCTTTCAATTGCGTCCGTGCTCGCAACAGATAGAAACCTTGGGCGGCAAGGTGACTTGGTCTGAATTGGCTATCGGGTGCCCCATTGGTAATCACCCAGGGCTGAAGCGTCGCCGCTTCCTCAAGACTGATCATCGTCAAGCGCCAAGCATTCTGGAGGCCCTTTTCGGCGATCACATTGGAAAAGTCTTCCTGCATCGCACGCATTAGTTGGTAATAAGCGTAAAGGCGTCCCTTATTGGCGTAGAAAAGATCATCCGCCTGAAAATCCAGCCACCAGCCAGAATTCTCCCGGATGTGACGGCTGATGCCAGCGGACGCACTCCCGATATCCGAGGTTACCCGATCGATCGTGGTCAGGAGATTGTCGGCCCTCGGCGCAAAGACAGCACTGCCATCGGCAACGTCTTGATTGTAAATCCGCAGCGCCTCGACCGCTTGTCGATATTGCTTCTCCGAACTGGCCGTCGGCGCCCAGGATTCCTTCGGGTTGAAGATCCAGACATCGCCGGGATAGACGAGAAAGCCCGATGCTTTCTCGACGTTCTTGTCGACCGGGCTTGAGCCTCGGGTACGCGCGATCTGATCACGCAATTCAATAGCAAACCGCGATGCAGCCGTGACGACGCCTTGCTGGAAGTTCGGCATATTGTCGAGTAGCGACCCCGGCATGAAGAACGGATCATTGGCGACCCAGCTATGGGTTTCGATTTCGCGCTCGATCAAATCGGCAATCAACGCAACCGTCAGACTACCGCCCTCTGGCGCCGAACTCGGTTGGCCAAAGGCGATGTCGTCATCGACCTTCGTGATCCAGATCATGCCACCGATATAGTAGACCAGCAGCAGGAGGATGAGTGCCAAAGGCGCAAGGCCGATTACACGAAGGGAAGGAACCCAGCTGAACCGTCTCGTCCCTTGTCCAGATGGGGTCGGATCGTCAAACATATCCGCAGCCGACCCAGGCTGGATGGCTGGTTTCTCGTTTGAACCGGAGCTATTCGATGGTACCGTCGGCTCGGCCATGATCTGTCCTTAAGACTTGAAGACTTGATTCAGCGCGGCAGGAAACCGACGATGTCGTAAACCTTGGCGACATTATCAAGAGCAATCGCCTCAGCTTTCTCAGCCCCCCGCGTAAGAATACCCTCAATCTCACCGGGATCCGCCATGAGACGACGCATCTCGCCTGTGATTGGTTCAAGCCTCGAAACGGCTAAATCGGCGAGCTTGCTCTTGAATTCGGAAAACGAACTTTCGGCGAATTCAGCTTCGATCTTGGCCCTCGGCTCTTCGGCGAGTGCTGCGTAGATCTGTAGCAAATTCGAGGCTTCCGGTCGATTTTCCTGATCAAAGGAAAGACCGAGCTCGCTGTCAGACTTCGCTCGGCGGATTTTCTGGGCGATCGTCTCCGCGTCATCGACAAGATTGATCCGGCTTTGATCGGAAGGATCAGAGCTGCTCATCTTTTTGGTGCCGTCACGCAGCGACATGATCCGAGCCGCCTCATCCTGGATCACAGGCTCGGGCAGCGGAAAGAACTCACCATCATAAGTCCGATTGAAGGCGCCTGCGATGTCACGCGCAAGCTCCACATGCTGCTTTTGGTCTTCGCCCACCGGCACATGGGTCGCTTTGTACAATAGAATATCGGCGGCCATCAGCACCGGATAGGTATAGAGGCCAGCGAGGGCCTGATCCTTCTTCTTGCCTGCTTTGTCCTTGAACTGGGTCATGCGATTCAGCCAACCAAGCGGCGTGACGCAATTGAAGACCCAGGCAAGCTGCGTATGCGCCGCGACATGGCTTTGCGCGAAAATCGTTGTCTTTTCGACGTCCAGCCCGGCCGCGATAAAGCTCGCTGCGACCTCGATGGTCCGCTGGCGCAGTAAGGCCGGATCCTTAAGTACGGTGATCGCATGGAGATCGACAACGCAATAGATCGCTTCATAGTCACCCTGCAGCTGCACCCAGTTTCGAATAGCCCCGAGATAATTCCCGAGATGCAAGCTGCCACTTGGCTGGATGCCTGAGAAAATCCGCCCCTTCATCATCATTGCCTTTTCATTGAACCGCTAACGGCCGCTGATCGAGTTGGCCATAGCGCTGTATTGGGGATGTCAGACCTAGCGTCAAGGTAGTTGGCTGGAGGAGCAGGCGAAAATGGACCTAATCGATCAAGCCAGACTGAAATCGCCGGTTTCTTCATCCATCAACCAGAGTTCGCCCTCGGCAATGTCGAACCAGGCCCCATGCAAGGTCAGACGTTTCTTCTCGGCGAGAATGGAAACACAGGGAAATGTGAGCAGGTTGCTGATCGAATAGCGGATCGAAATGCGCTCAAGCGCCTTTTGGCGCTCCGCATCAGTCATCCATTTGTTGCTATAGACGGCCTCGGCGGGGGGACCAAGAAGTTCCATCCATTTGCCGATGAAATCGCCGGGTGAAAGCGGCTCCCCACCAGGGTTCAAGGCTGCATGGACACCGCCGCACCGACCATGACCGAGCACCAGAATTTGCCGAATTTTCAGGCTTTGAACGGCAAATTCGAGCGCTGCCGAGGTTGAATGGAACTGACCGTCCGGCTCATAGGGGGGCACGAGGTTGGCGACATTGCGCACCACGAACACATCACCCGGCGCTGCGTTAAAAATGGTCTCTGGCGCCACGCGCGAATCACAACACGCAATCACCAGGGTCGATGGCTTTTGCCCTTTCTCGGCAAGTTCCCGATAACGCTCGCTTTCATGGGCAAAGCGTCCCTCTTTGAAGAAGCGATAACCGTCGAGAAGGTTGCTTGGAAAACCCGTCATGATGCGCAATCTACTCCTCTAGAGATGCAATGATGTCATGGAGAACCGTCCCAAACATAAAGGCGCAAGCAGCTTAAACACAACGGAACAAGTGAGACTTTTCACGGGGATCATAAGCCTTGCAGTGAAACGGCGGCTTTTTGGTGATCCTCCAGCAATTGGGGTAAGTCAACATCGGTCAGCCTGCCATCTTCCACCAGCCAGCGGCCAGCGACCATCACCCGATCCGCATGGTGAGCACCACAAAGGATGAGGGCGGCCAAAGGATCGCCATGGCCGGAAAAACGCAGCTCATCCAGCCTGAAAAGTGCAAGATCGGCCTGCCTACCAACCTCGATCTTGCCGATATCATCGCGTCCCAGACATCTGGCCGAGCCCTCGGTTGCCATCCTGATCACGCGGCGATGATCGGAAGCGCCCAGGCCATGGGTAACCCGCTGCAACAGAAAGGCTAGACGTAGATCCTGCATCAGATTGCCGGCATCGTTTGACGCCGACCCATCAACCGCCAGACCCAGCGGGACGCCCGCAGCATGAAGATCAGAGGCGCGGCAGGTGCCGGAGCCAAGAATCATGTTCGCAGCAGGGCAATGGGCGATTCCTGTCCCGGCTTTAGCCAGGCGGGCGATGTCGTGATCATCGAAAAAGACACCGTGCGCGAGCCAGGTTTTATCGTTCAACCATCCCTGCTCTTCCAGATAGTCGAGCGGCCGGCAGCCGAACCTTTCCAGACAGAAGGCGTTCTCGTCCTCTGTCTCGGCGATATGCGTGTGCAGCCTGCAATCTAGATGCTCGGCCATAACGGCCGTCGCCTTCATCAAATCGGTCGTGACAGAAAATGGCGAGCATGGCGCAAGGGCGATCTCGATCATCGCGCCGGCCTTGTCACCGATGGGATTGTGCTTGCGCAGCAAACGCTCGCTGTCGGTGAGGATCGTCCACTCGTCCTGAATCACCGATTTAGGCGGCAAGCCGCCCTCTTCCTCCGAGAGGTTCATCGAGCCACGGGTCAAGATCGCGCGCATGCCGAGTTCTGTCGCCACCTCAATCTCGATATCGATCGCCTTTTCCAGACCCTTTGGAAAAACATAGTGGTGATCGACGCTGGTGGTGCAACCGGACAGTAAAAGCTCCGACATTGCCAGCTTCGCAGCGACGCGAAGATGGTCAGGCGTTAACCTCGCCCAAACCGGATAGAGCGTCTTCAGCCAAGGGAAGAGTTCTTTATTGAGGGCCGGCCCGAAAGCGCGCGTCAGCGTCTGATAATAGTGATGATGCGTATTCACCAACCCCGGCATGACCACATGATGGTCGGCATTGACTTGCCGGAGGATATTGGTCTTAGGCTGGTGTCCTGCCGGGACGAGTTCGTGGATCGAGTCGTCTTTGACCACAATGCCGCCACCAGCATCTACGTCGTCATCCACGAAAATGGCAAGCGGATCCTTGATCCAAAGCGTCATGGCTGAACCACCTGTCGAATAAATGCCCCAAGCTCTTTTCCAAAGCGCACTCTCTCTTCTAAACTCCGCACAAGCAACCGGTTAAATCAGGGAGATTTCGAATGGGCATGATCAAGGGGCCTGCTATTTTCCTCGCCCAATTCGCAGGCGACGAAGCACCGTTCAACACACTCGGCAACATGACTAAATGGGCAGCGGACTTGGGTTTCAAGGGGATCCAGATTCCGAGCTGGGATGGGCGATTATTCGATCTAGCGAAAGCCGCCGAGAGCGATGCCTATTGTGATGAGGTTAAAGGCATTTGCGCTGATGCAGGCGTCGAGATCACTGATCTTTCCAGCCATTTGCAGGGTCAGCTCGTTGCTGTACATCCAGCCTATGACGAAAGCTTCGATGCCTTTGCCCCACCATCGGTTCATAAAAACCCTGAGGCGCGACAGAAATGGGCTGTCGATCAGATGCTGAAAGCAGCCAGTGCCTCGAAACGTTTGGGCCTGACCAGCCATGTTTCCTTCCCAGGTGCTCTTGCCTGGCCCTTTCTTTATCCCTGGCCGCCCCGCCCCGCTGGCCTGATCGAGGCGGCGTTCGATGAGCTTGCGCGGCGCTGGAAGCCAATCCTTGATGCCTTTGATGAGGCAGGTGTCGATGTCGGCTATGAGATCCATCCGGGGGAGGACATCCATGACGGGATCACTTTCGAGATGTTCCTGGAGCGCCTGGGCAACCATCCACGCTGCTGCATCAACTACGACCCAAGCCATTTCCTCCTGCAACAGATGGACTATCTCGGCTTCATCGACGTCTATCACGAGCGCATCAGCGCCTTCCATGTGAAAGACGCCGAGTTCAACCCCAGCCCCAAACAAGGCGTCTACTCCGGCTTCCAATCCTGGACCGATCGCGCCGCGCGATTTCGGTCACTAGGAGATGGGCAGGTAGACTTTAGGGGAATCTTTTCGAAGCTGCAGGCATATGGCTATGACAGCTGGGCGGTGATGGAGTGGGAGTGCTGCCTTAAGCATCCCGAAGACGGTGCCCGCGAAGGTGCCAAATTCATCGCCGACCACATGATCCGCCCAGCCGAAAGCGCCTTCGACGACTTTGCCGCCGGTGACACCGACCAAGCTGCCAACCACCGGATGCTAGGAATTTCCTGAACTTGCCGGAGAAAGAACAATGAGCAACGAGAATAGAGCAAAGGCAAGTAACGCTCGGCGACGCTGGCGCCTGGGGATGGTGGGGGGCGGTCAGGGGGCGTTTATTGGCGGTGTGCATCGGATCGCAGCTCGCCTGGACGATCGATATGAGCTGGTGGCGGGGGCGCTCTCCTCCGATCCAGAACGCGCCAAGGCGTCTGCGGTCGAGCTTCACATTGCCGATGACCGGGCCTACGCAACGTTTGCCGAGATGGCTAGCGCCGAAGCCACGCGAGAAGATGGGATCGATGTTGTCGCGATTGTGACACCCAATCACATGCATCACAGCCCCGCCATGGCGTTTCTGGAAGCGGGCATTCATGTGATCTGCGACAAACCCCTTTGCACCTCGCTCGACGAGGCGCGGCAACTTGTGACGGCGGTGGAGCGAACAGGAAAAATCTTCGCGCTCACCCATAATTACACCGGCTACCCGATGGTCCGGCAGATGCGTGAAATGATCCAGGCCGGTGAGATCGGAGAGATCAGGGTCATCCAGGTCGAATATCCGCAGGACTGGCTATCGACCAAGCTCGAAGAAAGCGGCCAAAAACAAGCCGGCTGGCGCACCGATCCGACACGGTCGGGTGCGGGGGGGAGTATCGGTGATATTGGGACCCACGCCCACAATCTGGCGGCGTTTATATCGGGCCTGAGGCTGCACAGCCTTTGTGCGGATATGCAGACTTTTGTCGATGGGCGGCGCCTCGATGACAACTGCCATCTGCTGCTCCGCTATGAGGGCGGTGCCCGTGGCATGCTCTGGGCAAGCCAGGTGGCACCCGGCAATGAGAACGGCCTGAAGATCAGGATTTTTGGTACCAAGGCCGGGCTTACTTGGCAGCAAGAGCATCCAAACCACCTGCATCTCACCCCGCTTGGCGAGCCGCCGAAGCTGATCACCCGTGGTGGCGCTGGCTCAGGCGACAGTGCAGGCCGTGTCACCCGCATTCCTCCTGGCCACCCCGAAGGCTATCTCGAGGGATTTGCCAACATCTATGCAGATGTGGCCGAGCTTATCAGTGCCCGCGTCGAGGGGCGAGATCCCCATCCGGAGGCTTTGCTGGTGCCGGGGGTTCGGGATGGGTTTGAGGGAATGGCCTTCATCAGCGCAGCGGTCGAATCCAGCCATAGAGGTGGTGTTTGGATCGAACCTGAATCCAGTTGAGACCAAACACCAGCCTTGCAAGCTCGGCCGCATACATCGATCCAGGCGATATCGGTCCGAGTCAATGAGGTGGCCACGCCACCACCTAGGGGCGGCTGAGGACGAAGAGGGCTTGTTCGCTTAGGAGGTTGTCGAACCATTTGGCGCTTGCAAGGCGACTAACCTGGCCGTTGCGGGCGAGACAAAGTCGCTGTTCGATAACCAAGCCCGATTCGGCGCATAGATGCTCGAAGTCTTCGAGCGTGCAGGGTCGGATATTGGGGGTCATGTACCAAGGCTCCGCCGAACCGCTGGCCTTCGGCATCCGCCCGCGCAAAAGATGCCATCGCGCACGCCAATGGGCGTAGTTGTTGAAGGAAATGATGCCGAATCGGCCAATCCGTAACATGTTGTCTAGAACATCTCGCGGCTGCAGCATGGCCTGGATTGTTTGACTGAGAATAACGTAATCGAAGGCGTTGTCGGGATACAGATGCAGATCCTTCTCGGCATCGCCTTGGACCACGGCGAGACCTCGGCTAACGCAATCCTGTACACCGGCCTGTGAGAGTTCGATGCCGCGCGCATCAGCCTGCTTGGTCTCGGAGAGAAAAGCGAGCAAGGCACCGTCGTCACAGCCGACATCCAGCACCCGCGCTTCGACACTAACCAAATCGGCAATCAGCCGAAGATCGCGACGAAGCGGTTTTTTATCACTCGCCTCAACACTGAATGCCTGTTCACGGTCAAGTGGGGCGCATCGGGTTGCTGTCGACATGTCAGCTCAGTCCTGCCGCTGACGCGGCGCCATCGAGAAAGCCACCCAGCACGCGATGAAATTCCGGTACGTCGAGGAGGAACGAGTCGTGACCGCGATCGGTCTGAAACGCGCATGAGGAAACATTAGCCGCGACGGCGGTCAATGCCTGAACGACCTCCCGGCTCTCGCTGGTGGGAAATAGCCAATCCGAGCTGAAGGAAAGAACACAGAATCGCGTGCTTGACCCCCGAAAGGCATTGGCCAATCCGCCGCCGAACGACGAGGCCAGGTCGAAATAGTCCATGGCGCGGGTGATGTAGAGGTAGGAATTAGCATCGAAACGATCGACAAAGGTTATGCCCTGATGGCGAAGGTAGCTTTCAACCTGGAAGTCGGCCTCGAAACCGTAGGTCAGCTCATTTCGGTCTTGCAGGGTACGTCCGAATTTCCGATGGAGCGCTGGTTCCGAGAGATAGGTGATGTGGGCTGCCATGCGTGCGACGGAGAGACCACGTACCGGGCGCTTGCCGGATCCGTAATAATTGCCACCTTGCCAATCGGGATCAGCCATGATGGCTTGGCGTCCTACCTCGTGAAACGCGATATTTTGCGCCGAGTGGCGAGCAGCCGTGGCAATCGGAATAGCGCTGAACACACGCTCAGGGTAGCGCGCGGCCCATTCGAGCACTTGCATCCCCCCCATCGATCCGCCAACCACCGCGAACAATCGCTCGATGCCGAGTTGATCCAACAGGCAGGCCTGCACCCGGACCATGTCGCCGATCGTGATCACCGGAAAGTTAAGACCATGAGGTTTGCCGGTGTCGGGTGCCACCTCCATCGGGCCCGTGGTCCCGAGGCATCCACCCAAGATATTGGCGCAAAGAACAAAATACCGATTGGTATCGATCGGTTTGCCAGGGCCGATCATGAGATCCCACCATCCCCTTTTCCCGGTGATCGGATGGGTGTTGGCCGCGAATTGGTCACCGGTGAGCGCATGACAAACCAGCACCGCATTGCTGCGCTCAGCAT
Organism: Geminicoccales bacterium; assembly: GCA_050633905.1. Taxonomy (GTDB): domain Bacteria; phylum Pseudomonadota; class Alphaproteobacteria; order Geminicoccales; family Geminicoccaceae; genus JANQPX01. The sequence continues at coordinate 121,083 of JBOEHJ010000050.1, read as the reverse complement.
TCAGGTTGCCATAGGTCTGATAGGCAACGTTGATCTGGTCAAGCTTCGAGCCACAATCAAGCTCTAAGGGCGTGGCAGCCAAGCGAATATGGTGGCCGGGCAACTCAGCTGCATCAATGCCAACAATTGTTTCACTATCAATCGAAGCCGTGGCCTGCGTAGCATCGCCCCGCTCCAGGGAGGCCCGATCGGAGCCTTGATCACTCATTCCCTTGTCTCGCCAACAAAAAAACCCCAGCTGCAAGCCAGGGCTTCGTCAAAGCGACCCGACTTTTTAGCAGTTTCTTTAACGTGGTCTGCAAGCCAGCCGGCCCAAATCACCACGAAAAAAGACGTTAGCGCCATAGGCGGCGCGTCGTCAATTGCTTATTGTCGAGACATCAATTCCCTGGACAAACCGCGATTGCCTGCTTAGCGACAGGTGCTTTGTACGATCCACCAGCCTGGATACGCCTCGCCCAAGCGCTTTTCTGCATCAGCAAGGTCTTGAGGATCGCGGAATAGACCAAAGCAAGTCGCACCGCTTCCGGACATCCGGGCAAGCTTGCAACCAGTCTGCTGGGACAGCGCTTGCAGGACCTTGTCGATGATCGGGGCGACCTGCTTCGCCGGAACTTCGAGATCATTCACGCTGTTGCCGAGATACCCTAAAAGAGCGTCGGCGGTCTGCGTGGCCACCGCTTTAGGCCGCTCCCCTGACATCTTATCGAGATTGCTGAAGATGGCCCGCGTCTCAACCGGCTCGCCCGGATTGACCAGGAGGATCAGCTGGGGTTGGGGCAAATCGAAGGGCGTCAAGCCGTCGCCGATACCCGTCATCAGGACGGCATGCGAGCCAAGACAGGCTGGGACATCCGCCCCAAGATCGACAGCGATGGCGTTGAGATCGCCGATGTTCATGGGAAGGTCCCAAAATCGCAGCAATCCGCGCAACGCAGCAGCCGCATCTGCCGAACCACCGCCGATACCGGCTGCCACCGGCAGGTGCTTTTCCAAGGTGACATGGACATTTGGAGATCGCTGACATGACGATGCGAGGCGCCTTGCCGCTCTCAAGATTAGATTATCCTGTTCTTGCAGAAGGGCATCGGCAAATGGCCCTTCAACCGACAATGCCAGCTCGTCAGCTCCAGTAAAAAAGAGCTGATCACCAAAATCGGTAAACACGACTATGCTGTCGAGATCGTGATAGCCATCTGCCCGGCGACCACAAACGCGCAGATCGAGATTGATCTTAGCTTTGGCCGTTTCTCGGACTGTCATCACTTGAGTGCGACAATATCGGTGAACAGGAAAACGATTAGGATTTATCGTCGTCCAGTCCGGAACTCAGCTTTTCCTTGATCTTGGCCATCACATCGTCTTCAGGCTCGAGGGTCAGCGCGCGTTGCCATTGAAAAATGGCTTCCCGTTCTCGACCGACCTGCCAATAGGCGTCGCCCAGATGATCGTTGATCACGGGATCGCCTGGCTGCAAGACCACGGCCTGCTCGAGGCTCTCCACCGCCTTTTCATATTCTTTCAGGCGATAGTAAACCCAGCCCAGGCTGTCCACGATGAAGCCATCATCCGGTCTGGCATCGACAGCACGGTGCAGCATGTCCTTGGCTTGATCCAGGTTGAGTCCCTGGTCGACCCAACTATAGCCGAGATAGTTCAGGACGAAGGGCTGTTCAGGCTGCAGCTCCAAAGCAAAGAGGAAGTCCGCCTCTGCCTCGGGCCAGCGTTTCGTTCGCTCAAACGAAATGCCACGTGAATAATAGAGGGTCCAGTGCTCATCGCGAGGCTCGCCGAGACGGTCGATCGCCCGCGTATAGGCCGCTTCGGCGCGTTCGTATTGTTCATCACGTCGGAGTAGATTGCCGAGCTCGATGAGAGCATCCGTCCTGTCTGGTGCATCACTGGCGAGTTGCTCCAACAGACCGAAGGCCGCCTCTTTGTCTTCCTTATCATGTAGGGTTTGCGCCTTACGTATCTTGGCGGCGAAGGCAAGCGGGGATTGTGCAGGAATGGTTTCGTAGGCCTCGATGGCAGCATCAAGGTTTTCCTGACCCGCGAGTGTGTCCCCGATCAGAATTTGCCCCTCAGCCAAATCCGGCTGCAGATAGAGGGCCATGCGCGCGTAGAGCACGGCACGGGCGCTGCCACGCTCCTGTTGCAGAGCCTCGGCGATACCAAGCAAGGCATCGGCCATCCCGCCAAGTTCACTCTCGAAAGGAAAGCCGGGCGTTCCGCCGGCCTCAAGATCTGCGAGTGCTTGCGTCAGGGCCGGTCGCTCCGCCGATCCGATTTGCTCGCGCAGAAATGTCGCCGCGTCCTCTTTATCACCGCGTCGGACAAGAAGTTCCGCATAAGCATGAGCGACACGCACCGGGGCTGGTCCGGTTTCCGGCAGGATGGTTCCCAATTTTGCGAGCGCATCATCCAGACGGTCGCCACGGGCCAGCAGCATAGCCTCATGAAAGTCATTGAGCGGCCCAAGCGATTCGCCGCCATGCAGCAAGGAAATAGCGCTATCCAGGGCATCCGAGCCCTGTCCAGCAAAGAGCGCCCATGACTGAACGAACGGTGCTGCCAAGGCAACGATACCTCGATCGCTCACGTCCCTAAGGGCATCCGGGACATCATCAAATGAACCAGATGTTGCCTGCTCAAGGGCCAGTAAGAGCTGCGCATCCTCATTGATCTCTTCAGTATCACGCTCTCTTAGAACTTTTGCCTCGGCCAGAGCATCCTGGTAACGGCCATCAGCGAGATCGAGCAAAAAGACCTGCCGGCGCAGCTCGATATTGTCCGGATCGTCGGCAAGCGCTTTTTGAAAATAGCCGACAGCATCTTTGATCTTGCCGCTATCCAGCGCAAAGCTTCCGGCCAAATAATCACCTAGCGTCGATTCGGGCGCTGGCTCAACTTCCTTAGGAAGATCGACGATACCCGGCCCAGCCACCATCGACGACGACGCTTCCACATTGGCTGCCTTGACGTCCAGCGCATCAACGGCAAGGACCAATGAGCCAGCCAAAAATGCAGCAATTGCCAGCTCAGTCTTGCGGACAACGCCCGTCATGACCATGTCTCGCGCAGGAGAAAGCCCTGCGGGGGCCTGGTAAGGCGGAATGGTCTTGACGGTTAATGCCGAAGACGGCATGGAACTGTTAGCTGCCAAAATGGTCTCCTTGCGTGATCATCGCTGAACCTTAGCCAACATAATATGGAGTGAACGATGCTGCAGACGAATAAGAGTAAGAACGACCCGACCGCTCGCGGTAGCGGTGGCGAGGGCAAGACGTTTGAAGGCAAGAAGGTCAAACCCGTTTTGTATGTCGGCACCGCGGTTGGTCATGGGCGTTACATAGCTGCCCAAGATGAGGGCGGCAAGATGATCATGGCACAAGATGGCAAGCCGATTGCATTCGGTGATATCTAAGCTGGTTAACTGAGGCGGCGTTGCTGGGCGCTTTGCGCCCGCTTCATTCTTCATTCTCTCTATCAAGCTCTCTTCTGTCGGCCTATCGGGCCCTCTTTCAAAATCGAGCATTCACCAGATCAAATCGGCGAGGCAGGGACCAAAGTCCTGCCTGCGACGATGAGCTGCGTCCTACATGCCTGTATAGCTTGGACCGTCACCTCCTTGGGGCACGACCCAGGTGATGTTCTGTGATGGGTCCTTGATGTCACAGGTCTTGCAGTGAACACAATTTTGATAATTGATCTGCAGACGCGGGTTACTGCCATCATCATCCTGCACGATCTCGTAGACCCCAGCCGGACAATAGCGCTGTTCGGGCGCATCATAGAGGCTGAGATTGGTCTCGATCGGCACAGACTGATCTTTCAGCGTCAGATGACAGGGCTGATTCTCGTCGTGATTGGTGTTGGAGATATAGACTGAGGACAAGCGATCAAAGGTTAGCTTACCATCGGGTTTCGGATAATCGATGGGCTTGACGTCATCTTTGGGCTTGAGCGCTGTGTGATCAGCATGGTTTTTGAAAGTCCAAGGCGCCTTACCGCGCAACAGGTAGGTATCGAGCGCACTATAGGCGAGCCCGGCCCAAAGGCCCTTGTGGAAGCTCGGGCGAATGTTCCTCGCGCGATGAAGCTCCTCATGGGCCCAAGATGATTTGAACGCCTCGGGATAAGCATCTAACTGAGGCGGCGGCGTTTCAAGCACGAGAGCACTGGCAACAGCTTCCGCGGCCAGCATTCCGGATTTCATCGCCAGATGGTTGCCCTTGATCTTCGGCACGTTCAAGAAGCCCGCCGAGCAGCCGATCAAGGCACCGCCCGGGAAAATGAGCTTGGGCAGGGATTGCAACCCTCCTTCATTCAGGGCGCGTGCGCCATAGCAGACCCGACGCCCCCCTTCGAAGAGATCTTTGATGGCGGGGTGGGCCTTGAAGCGCTGAAATTCCTCGAACGGTGAGAGATAGGGATTCTGATAGTCGAGGGCGACGACGAAGCCGACGGCGACTTGGTTATCCTCGAGGTGATAGAGAAAGGAACCGCCATAGGTTTGCATATCCATCGGCCAGCCGACCGAATGCACCGTCCGACCAGGTTGGTGCTTGGCGGGATCAACCTCCCAAAGTTCCTTGATGCCAATGGCATAGGTTTGCGGATCGCCGTCGCGAAGGCTGAATTTTTCCTCGACTTGCTTGGTCAGCGAGCCACGGCATCCCTCGGCAAACAACGTGTAACGGCCATGTAACTCCATGCCTGGCTCGTGGTTATCTTTAGGCTTGCCGTCCCGGTCCAACCCCATATCACCGGTTGCAATTCCTTTGACGCTACCATCGTCGTTGTAGAGCACTTCAGCAGCGGCGAAACCTGGATAGACTTCAGCGCCCAACGCCTCCGCCTGTTCGCCCAGCCATTTCACCACACGTCCCATGCTGACGATGTAATTACCGTCATTATGCATTTGCGGCGGCGTCGGCATCTTGATCGCACGCTTCTCGGTCAAGAATAGAAAGCGATCTTCGGTCACTGGGGTATTAAGCGGTGCTCCCTTTTCCTTCCAGTCAGGAATAAGCTCATTGAGCGCTCGAGGTTCGAGGACAGCACCTGAGAGAGTGTGGGCACCGAGTTCCGCCGCTTTTTCGACGACGCAGACCGATATTTCTCGATCTTGCTCGGCTCCGAGCTGACGCAACCTGATCGCAGCAGCCAGACCCGCAGGTCCGCCCCCAACGATCACCACATCAAATTCCATGCTCTCTCGTTCCATCGCGCCCTCAATATCGCTTACCAGAAATCGCAAATCCCTTTCACTGATCCTTAACTAAGGGTAAAGAGCCAGAAGGGATGACTGACATCCACCTGGCAATTTAGCTGGTGAATGTTAACAAGAAACCCCTTGTTGGGCTCAAGGGAAGGTCACGTCTGCGACATGACGCCCTGTGGACGGCCAAGAACATGGAATAACTGGTCATAAAACAATGAAAGACGCCTCGACCCCAATCGTGAAAAAACATCCGGACATCGTCGCCTGGCTTGAATGGTATGCGATGATGGGGGTTGCGGATCTCGTTGACGAGCAAGCGACCGATCGCTTTGGCCTCGCTGAAGAGAGCGTTTCCGACAGCGTTAGCGTCCGACGACAAACCCAAGGGATCACCGGCCCTTCTGTGGCAACAACAACCAGCCAACCCACAACTGAAGGGCCGCCAAGCTGGGTTCTTGATCACGACGAAGCCCATGAGGTGCCACGGCCAATTGCTGCAGAAGCGTCATCAGGAACCTCGTCGCCAACCCTTGACCTTGGTGGCATGGCCGATACCGCAAGAGCACTAGCAGCGTCTTGCAACAGCTTGAAAGAGCTTGAAGAAGCACTCCACGGTTTTGATGGATGCCCTCTCAAAGAAACCGCCATCAATCTTTGCTTTGCCGATGGTAATCCCGAAGCTGACACCATGCTGATTGGCGAAGCGCCAGGTGCGCAGGAGGATCGACAGGGAAAGCCCTTCGTCGGACCCAGCGGCCAGCTTCTGGATCGCATGCTGGCAACCATCGGGCTCGATCGCACCAAGGTCTACATCACCAATGTCATTTATTGGCGCCCGCCCGGCAATCGCAGCCCGACGGCGGCCGAAATCGCGATTTGCCAGCCGTTTCTGGAGCGCCAGATCGAGCTGATCCGGCCCAAGCTCCTGGTGTTTGTCGGCGGCATCGCTGCTCGTGCGCTCCTCGGCATGACCCAAGGCGTTACGAAATTACGTGGCCGTCCGTTTACCTATAGCACCCGCCAAGATGGCGACATTCCGGCCATCGTGATGTTTCACCCAGCGTATTTACTGCGCCAGCCAGCACAAAAACGATTTTCCTGGCGGGATCTTCTTACGATTCACAAATATATTAATGAATGATAAACATTTACTGTTAACAACAAAATAAATAAATTCACTTCATTAACTTTCAATTGAGCGAATTCTCAATTAGTGTCTGGGACAACAAGCAAAAAACGGATTGCCCAGATGATCAGGTCTTTACGAATTTTCGCTCTGATTGCTTCAGCATTACTTGGTGCGACTCCTGTCGCCGACGCATCCGAAGGCATACAAATCGCCGGATTAGGAACCGCAGATCCAGCCTATCGTGCCGAAAGCGCACCGAGGACGCCACTTAGTCAGCGTGACGTGCTTCTCTATAAAGAGATTTTTGATCTTCAGCGGGTCGGTGCCTGGAAAGCAGCGGACGCCCTTCTGGGCCGCTTGAACAGCGAAACCCTTCTCGGACATGTCCAGTATCAACGCTACATGCACCCCACCGCCTATCGTTCCTCCTACAAGGAACTGGCGGGCTGGCTGGATCGCTACAGCGATCATCCCGGTGCAAACAAGATCTATAAGTTAGCGCTCAAACGTCGCCCAAGAGGTGCCAACTCACCCACCAAGCCTGCCAAGGGATATATGACAGGCAGCGGGCAGCAATCTCAGGAATTGATCCGTGTGCGCTATCGCTCCTCGCTACGCCGCTCGGAGGCGAGGGAAACCGTCGTTCAGGCGTGGCTCCGCGACCTCGATCGTATGGGCGATCGTGGGCGCATTGACGAAGCCAAACGCCTTTTCGGCCAGCAGGATCTACATGACATCATCGATACGGTCGAAGCGGACATCGCTCGCTGGGCTGTGTCGCGCGCTTACTTCAGAAAGCGGCAGTTCAGGGCAGCTTTCAATCAAGCGAGGAAGGCTGCCCACCGTTCCGGCCATATCGTTCCAGAGATGCATTGGACTGTCGGCATCAGCGCTTGGCGGATCGGTGATATCAACACGGCATCGGCGCATCTCGCCAAGCTTGCCGAGGCGACTAAGGCTGATCAAGGCGAACGAGCCCGTGCTGCCTATTGGACCGCCCGTGCCGTGGGCTTCAAGACCAGGCGTGCGCAGCATTTTTTGACCATTGCGGCTAGATATCCCCGACATTTCTACGGCCTGCTCGCCCGCCAGCGCTTAGGCATGCCGATCGACCATAAGAGGGCCACCAAGGTCCAGGACGATGTCGCCGAGATCCTGGTGCGCTATCCCGCAGCACAGCGTGCGACCGCTCTTGCACAAATCGACCGCCATGATCTCGCTGAGAAAGAGCTGCGCACGCTCGCAGCGAGTGCCAAGTCGACCCTCACCGCCGGACTTTTGAAACTTGCGCAGAACTTACACCTGCCGTCCGTCGAAATGCGGCTAGCCCATCGGCTAGGCTATAAGGGCGATGTCCATCTCGACGCCTTCTACCCGATGCCGAGCTGGGAACCCCATAAAGGCTATCGTGTCGATCGCGCGTTGGTTTTCTCGATCATCCGTGCCGAAAGCGGCTTCGATCCCTCCGCAGAAAGCTATGTGGGTGCGCTTGGTCTCATGCAGGTCATGCCAGGCACGGCCAAATACATTGCTAAACGGACTAATCTGACGCTCAAGAGCACCAAGCATCTGTTCGATCCGGAAACCGCGATCACCTTTGGCCAGGCCTATCTTCAGGAACTCTTGAACAGGGATGGCATCAACGACAATCTGATGTTTATCGCGGCTGGCTACAATGCGGGTCCTGGCCGTGTCTCCCAGTGGCGTGACGCCTTCAATCTCGATCGCGACCCGATGATGTTTCTAGAAATGATCCCTTTTACCGAGACCAGGGTTTACGTGAAGAAGGTTTTGGCTAACCTTTGGAACTACCGTGCCCGACTCGGTCAGCCGCTGCCGTCACTAGAGGCGATGGCTGGGAATGACTGGCCCGGCTACCAAGCCTTCGACGAGGAGCCCCTTCTCTATGCCGATACCGACCGCGCTCAAGGCTAGGGGACTGGCCATTCCCGGGGGCTACTTATTCTTTAAGGTCCTGAAGCGCCGGGTTCATCATGGCTGGAATTGATGAAAGCCTGCCGTTCCAGCCACTTCGGATCGCGGTGCTCACCGTTTCCGATAGCCGTAGTCTTGATGATGACCGTTCGGGCGATCTTCTGGTCGACCGACTGACCCAAGCAGGCCACGATCTGGCAGACCGGAGCCTTGTCAAAGATGATCCCGAACAAATCGCAGGGCAATTGACCGACTGGATTAACAACCCGGGCATCGAAGTCGTGATCAGTACCGGCGGGACTGGCGTCACTGGACGCGACATCACGCCGGAGGCCTTGGAGAGGGCTGCAGAAAAAATGATCCCAGGCTTCGGCGAGATGTTTCGCATGGTCAGCTTTCAAAAAATCGGCACCTCGGCACTGCAATCAAGAGCCACGGCAGGTGTTGCCAAAGGAACCTATCTCTTTGCACTACCCGGATCGACCGGCGCCTGCAAAGACGGCTGGGACGAGATTTTGAAGGCGCAGCTCGATAGCCGCCATCGTCCGTGCAATTTTGCCGAGCTGATCCCAAGATTGAGAGAGCACGAAGCCGGCTAAGGACGCCTTAGCCGCTATTTGAGACCGAGAATCGCTGTCCTTTCGGCCAACACGCCAAAGCTAAAGCGATAAGGGCGGCTGTTAGGCCAACGACAAACATGGGCAGGTGACTGTCCGTCATCGCCAACAATGCGGACAGCAAGAATCCCGCGACTGCCGTCGTCACACCCCAGATCGCGGTTGCAAGGCGCCAAAGGCGCGATGCCCCGTCGCCGCCAAGCTCACGCGAGCGTACCAGGCCAAGGGCCGTGATGCCCAGCACCGTGACTCCAGCGCCGGCACCGGAAATCCCAAGGGCGAGCGGGCTGGTCCATAGCAACGGCAAGATCAGCGATGCAGCCTGGATCGCCAAAGCAAACGTGATCGCATGGCCTGCACCGAACCAATCTGCAAGACGGCTGAAGATGACGCCGCCCAGAGCAGCGGCAACACCATAGACCAGCCAGGAGAATGCGCCCGCTTCGGTGCCGAGACCAAGGCCGCGCGCGACAAAATCCGGCCAGAAGACCATATGCGCCGTGCCAGCAAAGCCAGCGAATCCATAGATGGTCAACATCATCCTACCGCCGTTGGGCAAAGGTGGCCCGCTACGCGTGGCGGGTTTCGGCGCCGGCACATCCGGCCAGATTCTCCAAGTCAGCAACGTCAAGAAAAGAGCTACGAGAGCCAAGGCGAGCCAGGTCGCAGTGAGGCCAAGGGGAAGGATGGCGGGCACCAGCAAGGAACTGACGATGATGCCGAGACCGACGCCGGTAATCACCAGGCCGGAAGCCAGGTTCCGCTTCTCGGGCGCCACCACCGACTGCACGGAAGGTCCTGCAAGGACCATCAACACGCCCCCCGTCAGCCCTGCAAGAATGCGCCAGGGCAAGAACCAAAAAAAACCGCCATCGATGGCACAAAGGGCAAAACCGATCACCGCAGCGATCATGCTGAGGCGAAGGGCCCAGACCACGCCAAAAGCGCGTGCCACCATGCCAGCAGTAAAGGCACCGACTAGATAGCCGGCAAGGTTCGCCGCACCCAGCATCCCAGCCGGCGCGGCGGCGAGCCAGCCTTCCTCCACCATGGCAGGTAGGATCGGTCCATAGGCAAAGCGCTGCAGACCGATGCCCAGCAGGGTTGCACAGCAGCCAGCAAGGATCGGCGACCATATTTTTGGGTTTTTTGCCGTCACGAGCGGGCGTCGTTGTACCAGGCGGTCCTGCCTGACCACCTGCAGGCTGGGATCGTCTCAAGGAGGCGGCAGCGGCGTTTCGGTGACGTTGATGCCGAGTGTTTCATCTACGCTGCTTTCGGAACAAGAAGGTGCTGATATCGAGGGCGCCCTGCGCGAAGTTGCCGACTTGGCGCCGGCGGTGTCAATGACTTATGGATGGTGGGATCAATAATGGAGAGGAATGCCATGAGCCCCCTTATCTTGATGTCGGCCCCAAATGGCGCTAGGCGGACCAAAGCGGATCATCCTAAGCTACCTTTAACACCCGATGAACTCGCCGCCGAGGCCTTGCGCGTCGCCGATCAAGGCGCGACGCTGCTGCATCTCCATGTGCGTGACGATGAGGACGGCCATTCCCTCGACCCTGATCGCTACCAAGCGGCGATCGAGGCCATCAAAAGCGCCATCGGCGAGCGCATGGTGATCCAGATCACCACGGAGGCTGTTGGCCGCTATGGCCCGGATGAGCAGATCGACGTCGTTCGCGCCTTGCGCCCGCAATCAGTCTCTCTTGCACTCCGTGAACTCATCCCAAGCGAGGACGACACGGACATCGAACGAGGCCAGAGTTTCTTTCGATGGTTACGCGAAGAAGGCATCGCGCCCCATTTTATTCTCTATACGACTGACGATGTCCGGCGATACGAGATGTTTCGAACGAGGGGCATCATCCCCCAGGAGAAGCCGTTCGCCCTGTTTGTTCTCGGTCGTTACGTCGATCCCACCGAGGTCAGCGCCAATGATCTGCTGCCCTTCTTGCGCGACCATGATCAGACCTGCCCATGGTCGATCTGCGCGTTCGGCCCCGTTGAAAGCGCTGCATCCCTGGCAGCGGCAGCCTTGGGTGGTCATGTTCGGGTGGGTTTCGAAAACAATCTATGGCGCGCTGATGGCCAGCTTGCCGAAGGTAATGAGACCTTGGTCAAGCAGGTCAAGGACGGCGCTAGCTTGATGGGCCGCCCCCTGGCAAGCGTCAAGGACACACGAGCCTTTCTCACTGAGACGGCTGCTTGATGGGTATTTCTAAAACGGGTTTCCAGGCCATGGTGACAATGTCATCTCAGGCCACTCGTTGCGGAAAGTAAGTGTTGACACACTGTCTCTAGGCTCATCGATCTGGTCCATGCGACACTAGAAATCCGAGCCTCGCCTCCTTCTTCGCGAGCGGGCGGATTCCCACAGTCGCATGGACCAGGGCGCAAAGGTTATCACTCGACAGTTAAGGTTTCGTTAGTTCTGGGAAAGCCAACTTCTGACGAATTGTCACCACGGCTTAAGACTTCGAAACACCAGTGCTGCCTCGATCGCCGCGTAGAATGATGATGCCACTGATCACGATGACGAGGGCGCCCAGGACTGCCCAGAGGTCCGGCAATTGGTCGAAAATCAGAAAGCCGAAGAGGGTCGACCACAGGAGCATGCTGTAACTGAAGGGGGCCACACTCGATGCTGCGGACAGACGATAGGCGTTGATCAGTGCGAAATGACCAATGACCGCAAAGGTACCGATCGCGACCATCAAGAGCCAGCCGTTGAGGTCCATCGGCTCCCAGTAAAATGGAACGGCGATACTTGCAGCGATGGAACCAACGATGGCCGTGAACAAAAGCGTGGTCAGCGGATCGTCGATTGCACCCAGCTTTCGTGTCGACAATTGATAGCAGGCGTTGCAAAGCGCGCTCATGATGAGGATGCCTGCTGCGACGTCCATGAGGCCGGAGCCTGGGCGAATAACGATCATCGCGCCGATGAAGCCAACCCCGACACCAATCCAGCGCCGAAGACCGACCTGCTCGCCCAGCACCGGCTGCGCGAAGATCACCACAAGGATGGGCGTTAGAAAGTTGATCGCATTCGCTTCGGTCAGGGGCAAAGACTGCACGCCTGCAAAATAGAATGTCGTCGATCCAAGCATGAAGCTGGATCGTAGCAATTGTAGTTTCAAATTGGATGTTCGCAGTAGCCTTCGCAATTGAGGGGCCAGGATGAGCAGTGCCAGGAGAAGATGAAAGATGTAACGGCCCCAAACTACCTGGACAATGGGATAGCTTGCCGTGAGAAACTTGCCGGTCGCGTGGACGCAAACGAAGAAAAACGCCGTCACCAACATCCAGAAGATACCGCTTCTCAAGAGGATGGTGGGGCGGCGCAGAGCGTCGATGCTGGGAACCAGCCAGGAGCTCATGATTGACCTTCTTCCAAGCCCATGGGTTCCAGATTGCGTTGGGTACAAATGCGATCAGGCCCCGAGTGTAAAGTGATCACCGACAAATCCAAGAGCGCTTGACGCAGGCGAGCAAAGGGATGATGCACGTGCTGGGTTGGACGGTGATGTCCAGATACCTTTCGGCTGGAAAGATCGTAGGAGTTTGGATGTGAGACGCCTTCTTCGCTGGTTAGGTTGGGGGGGCCTTGGCCTCGTTTCCTTGGCGCTTCTCGCCGCGGTCGGCGGCTATTGGTGGCTCCTTCAATCCTTGCCAAAGCTCGAAGGCGAGATCGTCGTGGAGGGGCTGGATGACCCCGTCACCATCCTCCGTGATCAGCATGGCATTCCCCATATCGAGGCGAATAGCCTTGAGGAAGCGATCTTCGCGCAAGGCTTTGCCCATGCCCAAGATCGCCTTTGGCAAATGGAGTTTCAGCGACGCGTAGGCGCGGGCCGGCTCGCCGAAATCGTTGGAGCACAGGCCCTACCGACAGATCGTTTCATGCGCTTGCTGGGTTTCTATCGCTTAGCAGAGGCTTCGCTTGCTCATCTCTCGGAGGACAGTCTGGGTTGGCTGAACGCTTATGCCGCTGGCGTGAACGCCTATCTCGCTCAGCGATCCGGGCCGTTACCGCCTGAATTCCTGCTCCTCGGGCATCACGAAATTGAACCTTGGACGCCTGCTGACAGCGTGGTCTGGATCAAGTTGATGGCGCTGGATCTCAGTCGCAATTGGCGAAACGAGCTGCTGAGAGCAAGACTGACCAAAAGGCTCACTGATGAGCAAATCGCCGATCTCTGGCCAAGCTATCCCGAGCAAGCCCCGGTCACCTTGGTCGGCCTTGCACGCAGCCTCGACCTTGAAACCCTGGCGGAGGCTTTACCACCGACACCACCGCCAGGCATGGGATCGAATGCCTGGGTCGTCTCAGGCGATCGCAGCGAAACCGGCGCTCCCTTGCTCGCCAATGATCCCCATCTCGGTCTTCGGACACCTGGCACCTGGTATCTGGTCCACCTCGACACGCCCCAGCTTGAACTGATCGGCGCCGGCTTGCCCGGCGTTCCCGGCATCGTTCTCGGTCATAATGGCGCGATTGCCTGGGGGATGACCAATACCGGGCCGGATAGCCAGGACTTGTTTGTTGAGCGGCTTGATCCGGCTGATCCTGAACAGTATCTGACGCCTTCGGGCACAGCGCCATTTTTGAAGCGGGATGAAGTGATCAAGATCAAGGGTGGCGACCCGGTGACCCTAACGGTCCGAACGACACGCCACGGCCCCGTGATTTCCGATCTCGTCGAGAGTGCATCCGAGGTGCTTGAGGCTGATCAGGTGCTAGCACTTGCCTGGACGGCACTGGCGGAAGACGACACCAGCATCGAAACGCTGTTTGACCTGACCAAGGCCTTGGACTGGAACGGTTTTCTTGATGCGGTCCGCCATCACAATGTCCCGCAGCAGAATGTCTTCTACGCTGACAAGCGCGGCCGTATAGGCTTTGTAGCACCGGGCAGAGTGCCTGTTCGAAAACAGGGCGATGGGCTCTGGCCGGTTCCGGGCTGGAGCGGCGATTACGATTGGGTGGATGTCGTTCCCTTCGAGGCCTTGCCAAAGGACAATGACCCTGATGACAACGCATTTTTAAACGGCAATAACCGGATTGTTCCTCCAGAGTACCCACATTTGTTGACCGCGATTTGGGAGCCGCCTTATCGTGCCCGACGCATTAAGAGCCTGCTCGATGAGCAAACGCACTCCCTTGAGAGCTTTGCCGCCATGCAGCTGGACCAGCTCTCTCTCCTTGCCTCTGATCTCCTGCCGATCATGCTCGAGATCAGAGCTGGCAGCGATGCGGCGGAAAAGGCACTGGAGGATCTCAGGTCCTGGGACCAGGTCATGGTTGCCGACAGAGCGGAGCCTTTGATCTTTGCCGCTTGGTACCGCGCCTTCACCCGGTTGGCCTATGCCGATGAGCTCGGCCCCCTCTTTGGATCCTATTGGAACATTCGCCCGCAATTCGTCGATCTTATCCTGACCGACAAACCCATTTGGTGTGACGATCAGTCAACAGAGCCGATCGAACAATGCAGCGATCTCCTATCAAGAGCCTTGGATCTGGCGCTGGAGGACCTGGAAGCCCGCTACGGCGCCGACCCCGCAGATTGGCGATGGGGCGAAGCCCATCGGGCGCGCATGGAACATCCTATCCTCAAAGGGCAGCCGATCATCGAGGACATTTTCAATATCGAGACGCCGGTCGGCGGCGATAGCGTGACTGTCAATGTCGGTCATTACGTCCTTTGGAACGATCGACATCCCTTCGCTACCGTGCAGGCAGCGAGCTATCGCGGTCTCTACGACCTTGCAGATCTGAGCCGCTCTCGCTTCGTTGCCGCAACCGGCCAGTCCGGCCATCCACTTTCGTCCCATTATCGCGATTTGACGGCCCTATGGGCTGAGGGGAAGACTGTCCGTATCGCGCAGCCGGCCCCCGAAGAGGATGGCCAATCCACAAAGCGGCGACTGATCCTTAAGCCATAACACAGCGCAAGGACGGCCAAATGGCTCGACGGCAGAACTCCGTCGTGTTTTCGACAAATTTCCGACAAAAGTCGTTCGCGCATTGATGGATCGATACAAATTATCGATTTGTTATAGTTAAATTTTTCTCGCCAAAGTTGGCTTTTCAATTCCATTCAAATTCATTACCCAACCTATAGGATTGTCAAATGTTGATTATAAGTTATCAATTAAATCAATAGGTTGGAGATATTAACAACGTATTTATATCAAATTTTAGACGTTTTCTCTGTACTTTTTTGCGAATGCTATTCAATTTTTTCCACATTTTTTACTAGCGCGATGGTTTCAGTCCGCTTACGTTACCCGTCGTGGTCTAAGTCCGTAAGAAACTCACGTCAGACGGGAGCGTCTACTCATCGTGAGGTGGAGTTATTGGAAAGATGAATCAACTTGTAAATAAAGTTGCTACAACCAGTGCTGCCGGCAGAAGCCGAGCTCTTGATGTTGATCGGTATGTTAGTTTACGCATTCGCCAAAGGCGGATCATGCTCGGGCTGACACAACAGCAGATGGCCGAGCTTATTGGTGTGACCTATCAGCAGGCCCACAAATACGAAACCGGGATCAACCGTATTTCAGCTGGCCGTCTCTATCAAATTGCACGCGCATTGGGCGTTGAGATCAGCTACTTCTTCGAAGACGTTGATCCAGGCGGTGGCGCGCAGTCTCGAGCGCAAGAATTGATGCCACAACAAAGAATGCTTCTGGAACTCGCACGCAATTTTGCGGCGATCAAGAGCCGAAAACACCAAGAAGCCCTTTGCCATTTGGCGCGCGTTTTGAGCGATAGCGAGTCGCGGCGTTGAACGACTTGAATTAACGGCCAGACCGTTTGGTCGCGGCGAGATCGATGATCCGGATCGTCTCGGACCACAGCCCGAGCTCGCTCAAGGCGTTGCGGTCGAACCATCTGGCGTCTGCCGCGTCATCACCGGGGCAAAGGTCTGACGATAAGGATTCGGCGGTAAAATCAACGAGCGTATAGTGATAACGAACACGTCCGTCGTCGTCACGATCGATGAGATCAAGCGTGGCGATAATCTCCCCGAGCTCGATATCAATACCGGTCTCTTCTCGAACTTCACGCCGGGCCGCCTCAGCAAGCGTCTCGCCAAGATTTTGAGCACCGCCAGGAAGGCTCCATTGACCAACCCTTGGCGCCTTTCCCCGTTTGATCAAGAGGACCTGACTTTCACGCCAAACAACGACGCCAACGCCAACGATCGGCTGGTCTGGATAGCTTCGGCTCATATCATTCCATCGCGTCAAAAACGGCAGGAGGATCCCCGTTGTTCCAGCTTGGGCTTCTCACGCTTCCCAAGAAAGAATGATGTTGGCAGACCCGATCGAGCAACAGCCTAACCGAGAAAAAGGGTCAAAATGGCAGAGTAACCATAAAGTTGGTTGCGATAGATCTCACCATTGGTGAAAAACCCGGCAAGCGGTATCTTTCCCAACTCTTCTTCGATCATGCGCAATTCCATCGAATCCGTCCCAAACATATGCCGGCCACGCTCCAAACAACTATGATAGAGAGCGCCAAGAATAGGCCTGCCTTCGGCGCGTCGTCGAAGATCGCCTGCCAGTCGTCGAAGATCGGCCTGTGCCGCCTCTGGATCGCGTTTGACGAAACCTAAGCGATCACCGCGCCTGAGGTCGTCGCCGACCATAATCGACTGACGAAACGGATCGATCTCAACAATTTCTCGAACCAGATAATCGTTTTGCTCGCTATTGGGTTGCGATCTTGCCGCCAGAATAAAGCCGGCTGTTCGGTCCAAGTTCTTAGCGAGAAGTGGGCCTATATCGCGCTTCAAGACCTGAAGTGCTGGTTCATGGTCAAAAGCTTCGATCCAGGGACCATCGGTTGCCGTGATTTCGCGTGCCGGGCCAATGGGCGTGCATCCCTGAGATAACCCCGTGACCAAGGGCACATCGGCGGACATGAAGACACCGGAGAGACCTCCTTCAGTCGGATGCCCCGCGATTTGCATGGCACCATTGCTGATAGCCGACGTCAAACCACCGATCAGAAAAGCATCACTCTCAAGGCCTAATTGTTCAATCATCAAGGGGGTCTTGATATGCCGGGGATCGCCGTGGACGATACCGAAATTCGCTGGATGACCGTTGATCGTCACATGTTGTCGATTGCCATCCCGCGTCAGAACGCCGTCGAAGACCTGAAACGAGCCCGGCTGCAACGCTGCTGCCAAGACAACGATCATCCCTTGTTCAAAGGCGCTATGCCCTGTAGTGCAAACTCCCCGGCCACCGGTTCCGACCCAGAGCTTAATACCCGTTGCTTCCCGCAATCGCTCTGCAATCATATCCAATGCATGAGCGAACGGGTCGCTCGCATAGACGAAACCCAAATTGGCGCTCAAGGGCGCTTTACGGATCTTGGTAATGCAGGCGTCACAGGCGGTTATCCAGTCTGGCCCGGTTCCTGACGCAGCTCGGAATTCTGTCATGAAGTACTCTTTTTCAGGCGGCCCGATTATGTCGAAGAGATCGCAAAGCACAGGGTCGAGGATATTGACCGCGGAAATTGTAGCTTAACCATGATGGGATCGAACGGTACGGTTTCACCACTAGCGCATACGATGCTTTTTTCCAATCCGGGTATCTCGCAGCGGACCAGCCAGCTGACCTGTCATTGTTACTGACGATAAAGTCAAATAAACTGGCTAATATTGCCTAAAATTTTCTTCTATTTAGTTGCATTCTTAGATACGCAATCTCAAAAAGAAAATGTATATTTAATAATTGTCAAATCAACTCCTATTTGATAGATAAATTTTACATATAAGGCAGAGCAGTCGATAAAATTTTATCTTCAAAATACAATGACGTGCGATACTGACGATCACGGCATCCATATTGTCGAACAACGTTCGTGTGCTTTGTCTGGGGATGACCTCCTGAAATGATGGCTGCTGCGACCGGTATCGATTATCAGATCACCATCGCCTTTGAATCGGGCCTGGATCAGGAAAGGTCCGAAGAATGACCGCACCCGACCTTCCGCCTCGCAGCCATCTCGCTCGATCGCACAGCAGTCTCCTTAGACCATGAGCAGCGTTGGGTTATCCAGGTCGTGATGACGTCTCCAGACATCAACGAGTTGGAACAACGTGATGCCGCACGGGGGCGCCTAGCTGAGTTGGACCCCATCACCAAGCTTCCAGCCCGCGATGCTTACCGGCAATATCTTGATGCCATGCTGGCCCGTGCCTACAGACGGGAAGCTACATGCGCCTTATTTCTGATCAATCTCGATCGTTTCAAGGGCGTGAATGATGCATTCGGCCTGACATTTGGTGACCACGTGTTGAAGAATGTGGCGAAGCGGCTTCGGGGTCTGGTCGGTTCTGATGACATGGTTGGCCGTTTTGGCAATGACGATTTTGTCATTTTGCAACAGGAAATCAACGACAGAACAGCAGCCCGAACCTTTGCAGCGCGCCTCAACAAGAGCCTTTACGAACCATTCCTTATCAGAGGTGAAGAACTTCGCCTGACCGCTAGCATTGGCATGAGTATGTTCCCAAGAGATGGGTGCGGATCGGATCAATTGTTGAGAAATGCGGAACTTGCCAAATGCCGCGCTAAGGCGCTCGGCCGCAATACAGCCTGCTTCTCCTCACCACAGATGAATATGACCGCGAGACGCCAAGGCCTGCTGGAGAGAGAACTCCGCCGAGCCGTCGCCGCGCATGAATTCACCGTCTACTACCAGCCTCGACAAGCGATTGATAATGATCAAATTATCGGCATGGAAGCGCTGCTGCGCTGGCAGCATCCGAGGCGGGGTGTTGTAAGGCCGAGCGAGTTTATTGCGCTAGCTGAGACCATCGGCTTGATCAATCCAATTACGGAGAATGTTCTCGAACAAGCCTGCCGACATGCCCTGTCCTGGACGGAGAAAGGCTTGCCGGCACTTCAGCTCGCGGTCAATTTCTCGCCTATTCAATTTCGTGATGAAGCTGTCGTCGATCTGGTAAAGTCGATGATCACCCGTACTGGGATTGCGCCTGAGACCCTCGAGATCGAACTTACCGAGGGCGTGATGCTGGAAAATAGCCGCGTCGCGATCGACAGTCTGAATCGCCTCAATAACCTGGGCGTTACATTTTCTCTTGATGACTTCGGNNACCGGCTATTCGTCACTGTCTTACATCCATCGTTTGCCCGTCCAACGCTTGAAGATCGATCAGAGCTTTGTCCATCGATTGGGACGAGACGGTCAGAATGAGGCAACCATTCGTGCCATCATCGATCTTGGCCACGACCTTGATCTGAAGATTACGGCCGAAGGTGTCGAGACCAGCGAGCAGCTTGAGCAGCTAAAGGCTTTGGGATGCGACGAGGTTCAGGGCGACCTGATCAGCCCACCTTTGCCGGCCGAGAGCTTCCTTGCTTTGCTGACGCAGCAGGAAGCCAATAGCCGATCGATGGGCTAAGGCCCGGGCGACCCACTCCTGATCGATACGCGTTCAGTTCAAAACAATCACTTCGACCCTGCGGTTGGCATCCCGTCCCTCCGCCGTTGCATTCGATGTGATGGGACGCCTTTCTCCTTCGCCTTCGACCGAAAGGCGATTCTTCGCAATATCCAGCTCGTCAACGAAATAGGTCTTCACCAACTCGGCTCGGCGTTCCGATAGCTCTTGATTGTAGTCATCATCGCCCACGGCATCGGTATGGCCAACGATGAGAACGTCTCGGTCCGCGTAGAGATCGACCATTTCCGCCACCTTTGCGAGCGTTTCATGGGCGCCTTGCCCTATCTCATCGCTGTTAACGGCGAACAGGATCGTACCCGGCACCGTCATGGTCAGACCACGATCACTCAAGCTGGCATTAAGATCCTCGAGCAATGCCGCCGCTTTTTGGCGGCGCTCATCAGGCAAGTCGGTGACAAGGGAAGCTGTTCTTATTGGATCAACAGTCGCATCACTTTGCGCCTCTATGTTCGTATTGATGACCCGATTAGCAAGCGGACTGCTGGCCGCCGGTGGATTGTTGGCAACAAAGGATGGGGACGGCGCTGGCGAGTTTGCAGCAATGAGTTGCTGCTGCCCCGCGGCGGTTGACCTCGCCGGGGTCAACTTAGGCACCCAAACGGCCGCAGCGGCCGATGCAACCTCGGGCGGTGTGGCGGCGGCAACTTTGACCTCGTCAACGGCGTTGTCGCTAGCAGCCCCCTCTTCAGCCGCCGATATCCTCGAACTCTCATCCGACGAGCCGCCCTCATCACCTTTTACCGTCGCGAGTGCAGCGTTGATTTCGTCAATCTGATTTTCAACAGCGAGGAGATTGAGCCGGGCTGCATCAGTCGCCTCACCGGCTGCTACTCGCAAGATTTTGACCTGCTCTCTAAGGTCTACATTGCTGGCGCTAGCGAGCTGGAGCTCAGCCTCAGCCTTTTCAAGATCCTGACGAAGCTTGTCCGTGATCTCGCGATTGGTCACAGATTGCTCGCGCAGCACCGCAGCTTCCTGGTTAGCCGCAGTAAGCGAGAGATTAGCATCATCAAGCGTCTGCCGGACTGTGGTGAGTTCGGTACGCGTTTCCCCCAATTCCGTGATGGTTACATCGAGATCTTCGGCCAGCTTCGCTGCTTTGGCCTGGGTTTCGCTCGACCCGACGCTGAGCTGCGCAAGCTGTGCATCAAGATCAGCACCCCGCTGTTCAGCGATCAAGGCACTTTCTCTTGTTGCATCAAGCTCGATCTTCAAGCTGGCCATTTCCGCTGCTGAGCCTTCCAATGACTTGGTAAGCGCCTCGATCTCCGCGGCAGTTTGGGTCTTGATAGTCTCGAGCTTATCGCCAGCGTCGCTGGCCGACGCTTCCGCGCGCGCAAGGCTCGTGCTGAGCTGGCTGTTTTGCCAACGCAGCGCCACCAGCTCCTCATCCAACCGTCGAGCCTCCGCCGTCGCTTCAGATGAGGCCACTTCAGTTTCTGACACCCGCTCGAGGGCCGCTTGATTTTCACTCACGAGCGCCGAATTTGTGGCTTCCGCTTTCTTCAACGTGGCCTTCAGCTCGAGGTTTTCAGCTTTCGCTGCTTCCAGTTCTTCTCTCAACTGACTTGCGACTTTGGCAATCTCCGCAGCTTTAGTAAGTTCGGTCAAACGAGCCCGAGCTGCCGACAAAGCCTCGTTCAGCTCCGAAAACGGCACATCACCATCTGCTAGTTCGCTCTCTTGATCCTGGGCGAGCTCAGAAGGCGGATCACTTTCAACCTGCCCGAGAACTCTCGGCGATAAAGCGTTCAATGCCGAAGTCAGACTTTCAGCCCTGGCTTCACTGCCTCCAGGCGTTGAACCAAGAACGATGGCAATTGCCAGCAAGCTTGGCAGACCCAGAACATGACGCGGTTCAAACATCACTCAGAATCCCACAAAACGCCCTCGACTGACTAAAGGGCCAATCTGCTATTTTGAAACCCTGATCATGTCGTGTGCTTTCGCTGCGTCAAGTCAAATCTACTAAAGGCTAAATTCGATCGATCAGACGTCCACTTGAGGGTTGTTTTGTCGAAGCAAGGCATTTGAATGCGTCTCATTGTCGCATCTCTGCCGAAGGTGGATGGAATTCTGATATCGGAATGATATGCGATCTTTCATCATAAGGTCTTGGTGAAATCGACATGCCGTGCCGATCAAACCTGGCAATTGTGACCGCTAAATTGATAGAGAAAGCCTGCATTTTGAACCGATGTTTTGTGAAGTTGCAGGCCTGATGAACACCTACGTCATCTGCTCAGGAAAATAGCTCTAATTTTTGTTGCGGGTCATGGATTTAAATCATTGTTTTAGCGTTTACATCAGTGTCCGGCCAAAATTTCCTTGAACTGTGCCGTTGAATCTCGAGGACAGGCTTGAGAGCGGTTCGCTGAGTACCTAAATCACGGTTCGTTGGAAATGAAGGCTGCAAATAAAAAACGATCAAACGCCGTTGGGATCAGACCGCATATGGTTGTGCGGCGATTGGCAATTGCGTGTCGATGTGAACAGAAAAAGGTACGAGTTTAAGCGATGTCGCTGCATCGACGGCATTTTATGATGACATCAGCAGGTGCGGCGCTCGGCGCTCTTGCACCTGCTCCCGTATGGGCTGACGACGGCGCCCTGAATGGCACAGCAAACGGTGCCGTGAATGGCAACGCGTCCTTCAGCTTCGAACGCGTGAGGGTCCTTGCCGAGGAATTGGCGACGCGCCCTTATCAAGCCGACGATTTCGTTCTCCCCGAACCGCTTCGATCACTGGACGTTCCGACCTATCAACAGATCAAATATCGGGACGAAGAGGCTCTATGGCGAGACGACCATTCTCGGTTTCGCGTCGTGTTTCGGCATCTCGGCTCTTATTATCAAAAGCCGATCAAGATCAACGTCATCGAACAGGGACATGTGGTCGAGGTTCCTTATCGACGGGATCTGTTCGACTATGGCACGAATGGTTTTTCCAAGGATTTGCCACCCGATCTCGGCTTTGCAGGTCTGACGTTGCATTATGCGGAAGATGGCCCCGTCCATTTTCCGGAAATTGCAACGTTTCACGGAGCCTCCTATTTTCGGCTACTCGGACGGGATCAACAATATGGCCTCTCGGCGCGTGGTTTGGCCGTCGATACTGCCTTGCCTAAAGGTGAGGAGTTCCCGCTCTTTCGAGAATTCTGGCTCGACAAGCCTGCAGGCGTTGCCGATGAGATCAGGGTGTACGCACTCCTGGACAGTCCAAGCATCACCGGCGCCTATGAATTTGTTCTGCATCCGGGGGTCGTAGCCGTCGCAGAGGTCAAGGCTGTCCTTTATCCGAGGCAGGCCATCGAGAAGCTCGGCTTGGCGCCGCTGACCAGCATGTTCATGTATGGCGAGAATAGGGGCAGGCAATTCGACGATTTTCGCCCTGAGTTACACGACTCCGATGGTCTCTTGATCAACAACGGTCGAGGTGAGTGGCTTTGGCGCCCCTTGTCCAATCATAATACGCTTCAGATCAGCGCCTTTCTGGATGAGAACCCTCGGGGATTTGGTCTTTTCCAGCGCGATCTAAATTTTGAGAGTTACCAGGACCTTAACGAGCGATATCAAAAGCGGCCGAGCACTTGGGTCGAGCCGACATCTCCCTGGGGACCGGGACATGTCGAACTGATTGAGATCCCAAGCGATCATCAAGATAACGACAATGTCGTTGCCTTTTGGGTTCCCGATGCGCCAGCGGAAGTTGGCAGGCCGATCAATCTTTCCTATCGCCTGCATTCACAGCTGGATCAGCCGCGTCGTCCACCTCTTGGACGCGTGGAGGCCACGCGCATCGGGCCTTCGGGGGAGAGAGACGGACGCCGGTTCTTTGTCGACTTCAAAGGAGGTCGTCTCGATGAATTGGCGCCTGATGCCAAACTTGAAGCACTGGTCAAAACCCATCAGGGAGATCTAGGGCCTTCGAGACTTGAGCATAGCCGTGAGCTTGGCGGGTGGCGGCTCACCTTTGACTTGTTTCCTCAAGGAGAGCCACTTTGCGAGATGCGTGCGATCCTCAAGCTTAATCAAGAAGACGTTACGGAAATTTGGACATATCGTTGGACACCATCATGAATAATAACAACAACGTCGTCAGTCGGCATCATCCTAGTCTTACTGATCGGCAGGCAGCAGAACGAAAACTCTGTCGTTTTTTTGCGAGCTTCGGCATTGATGCCATGTTGGCCCATGAGCGCCTCATCACGCCCTTCATTAAAAGGGCTGAGCAGTTCTGGCGGGCCCATGGCGGCGCTGATCTCGCATCACTGGCTTTGGAAGAAGCAGAAATCGATGTGACCGCTTGGTTCGCTGACGTTCTTGATCTCGCCCCCCCTCATGATCGCACCTCAGTGGTGATTGGCAGGGCGTCATTCCTGATGTGTGGCAGCTTGGAACGTTCCATTGATTTGTTCCTCATGCCCGTCGAGGATCTACCAAACGACGTCATCTCCGCGATGCGCAGACGTGCACCCTCTGCGGTGCCACCCAGCATCGAAGGCGATATGCACCACCAACCCTATGAAGCTTGGTCAGTGCGCAACGTCTTGCCCAAAGTGGCACCTTTCGACAAGGGTATCGCACAGACCTTTGGCGATCTCTTCCGGCGGGACGGCAGGGTCCTTAGCTTGCTTGGACGCGATAGCAGTTCAACTCCTTGAGTGAAGGGGACATGATGTCGCGAGTAACCCGCATTGTCGGGCCACTCCGGCGGCTTGGCCTGACGATATTGGTCCTGCTCGGGACGGCGTTGGCTGTGCGGTTGCTCGCAAGCGTCCTTGCATCCGACGGCCTGTCGATTCCAGAGATCGGTATCCTCGTTCTTTTTGCCCTGACCTTCGCCTGGATATCGATGGCCTTCTGGACGGCCATCGCTGGCTTCGTCCTTCATCTCACCGGTCGCCAGTCAATGGTGCGGGCAGGCCAGCTAGTTGAGGCCTCTCAAGGTCCCATCAAAGGCAAGACAGCGCTCACTGTTCCCATCTATCACGAAGACCCCGAAGCAGTTGGCCGCCGTCTAGCGGCAATCGACCGCTCGCTCCAAAAGACAGGCCAGCAACAATTCTTCGACATCTTTATCCTTAGCGACAGCCAGGATGCCGACGTCGTGTTCGAAGAAGAAACGATGTGGGCTAAGCTCTGTGCCGAACTTGGCGCCAAAGACCGCATCTTCTATCGCAACCGCACCGATAATCAGGGGCGGAAAGCTGGGAATATTGCTGAATTCTGTCGGCGCTGGGGCAAACGCTACAGCTATTTCATCTGTCTCGACGCAGACAGTTTGATGACCGGAGAGACGCTGGTTTATCTAGCACAGCTAATGGATGCCAACCCTAAGGCTGGCTTAATCCAGACATCACCGCAGCCGATTGGCGGCAAGACGCTGTTTGCGCGTATCCAGCAATTTGCTTCCGCTCTCTACAACCCTCTCTTCGCCCTTGGCACCGCCTTTTGGTATCCCGGCCGCAGCAATTATTGGGGTCATAACGCCATCATTCGGACCGAGGCCTTCATGGCCGATGCCGGGCTGCCCAAATTGCCAGGTAAGCCGCCGCTTGGTGGTGAAATTCTAAGTCACGATTTCGTCGAGGCCGCTCTCCTCGCCCGATCCGGCTGGTCGGTTTGGCTGGTCCCCGAGGTCGAGGGAAGTTACGAAGAACTCCCCCCCACGCTTGCCGACTATGCGCAACGTGATCAACGCTGGTGTCAGGGCAATCTACAGCATACGCGATTGCTACCCATGAAAGGCATCTGTGCCGTTAATCGGATGCATCTCCTTTTCGGCGTGATGTCGTACATGGCCTCGGTCTTCTGGCTGGTTCTGCTACTTCTAGCGACGCTTGAAGCTGCCTGGCTGCAATCGGCTGCTTGGGTTTATTTTCCAGATAGTGCCAGTCTTTTTCCCACCTGGCCGGTCTCCAAGACATTTGAAATGCTTGGATTATATAGCATCACCATGGGCATGCTTTTTGTGCCGAAGTTCATGGCCATGGCCGTGGCGCTTGCCAATCCGACTAGACGGAAGGGATTTGGCGGGCCTTGGCGCCTGATCAAGAGCACTCTTACTGAAATGTTTTTTTCCGTCTTGCTAGCCCCCATCATGATGTTTCAGCAGACGCAGGCCGTCCTTAACACGCTGCTTGGTCGCAAGGTGAGCTGGAAAGGCCAAAGGCGCGGCGATGGCGTGGAAGGTTGGCGTGACGCCGCCGCCAATTACGGTGCCATATCGCTGATGGGTGTTGTCTGGGCCTTGGTGGCTTATCAGCTTGCGCCAACTCTTCTCGTCTGGATGAGTCCAGTCCTGGTGGGCTTGTTCTTGGCAGTTCCCTTGGCGGTGGTCACCAGCCAGCCAGCCGTCGGCGCTGTGGCAAGAAAATTCGGATGGTTTTGGACACCCGATGAAATCTCCCCCCATCCAGTCGTGGTTGATCAGGCACAAGCCACCGAGGCCGCACTCAATAAGCAAAAAGCTGACCCTGAGACACTCGATCGGTTGACGATATCGACGCCTCATTAACTCAGCGTTAACGTTAATGGTTCATTGATACGCCCTGACGATAGCATTGAGCAAAGGGGCAGCCATGGGCAACTTGATAGCGGTCGGCAATCTCAAAGGTGGTACGGGTAAGAGTACCATTTCCGTCAATATCGCCTGCGCACTCGCTGAAGCCGGTCATCGGACAATGCTCGTGGATGCAGATGCTCAGCAAACAGCCAGCGACTGGCATAGCAAAGGAAAGCTGCCGGCTGATCTCACCAAGCTTCCAGTCAATCGCGATCTTGACGCCGGCTATTGGGTCGCTGAAATTCTGAAACTCAAAGCGCGCTACGATCGTGTGGTCATGGACCTCCCTCCCCAAGCGGGATCGGGCTTGGCTTCAGCACTCTTGATCGCCGATCTTTTTTTGGTTCCCGTGACACCATCTGGAATTGATCTGGCGGCGACCGGCCAGGCCCTTAAGGTCCTACAGCAGACACGTTTGATGCGTGGTCCAGCCAAGCCCGCCTGCATGCTCGTGCCGAGCCGGGTTGATCGTCGAACTGCCTTTGGTCGCGAAATTCAGCAATCACTTGCTAAGTTCGGCCTCACCATCGGTCCGATCATTCGGCAACGGTCAGTCCATGTTCAAGCGTTCGAGAAGGGCCGGTGGATCGGCGATCAAGCACCAAAATCCTCCGCCCTTTCCGAATTTAGGGTGTTGCGCGATCAGATTGATGCTGAGCTTGCCATCCCCATGCGGCTGGCAGCTTGACGGCATAGGCGCAACACATCACGGATCCTGGCTCAAGGCACGGTCCAGCAATCTGGCAACGTGAAGTGCTTCTTGGCCAGTGCCATCCTTGATCTGATGGCGGCAGCTCGTCCCATCGGCAATGATCACGGTTTCTGGCCTACGAGCTCGGACGGCCGGCAAAAGAGCATCCTCGGCCATGGCGATCGACGCTTCATAGTGATCAGCGTCGTAGCCAAAAGCACCGGCCATGCCGCAGCAGCTTGAGTTAATCATCTCATGGGCGAGCCCGGGAACCCAGCTAAGGCAGGTTTTGACATCGTCCATCGCTGCAAACGCTTTTTGGTGACAATGGCCGTGCAATAAAGCATGTTTCCAAGGCGCTGCTTGAAGTGGCAGCGTGAGTTGACCGTTGTCTCTGGCCCTGACCAGGAAGGTCTCGAAGAGTTGGGCCGCTTCAGACAAAGCGCCAAGCTTGGGATGATCAAGCAAGACACCAAACTCGTCCTTCAGGGTCAAAAGGCAAGAGGGCTCTAGGCCAATGATCGGGATATCTCGATCGACAAAAGGTGTGAGCGCGTCAATCAATCGCCGAGCTTCAGCCTTGGCCTCATCGATCATACCCGATGCAAGATAGGTCCTCCCACAGCAAAGCGGGCGTCCCCCAGCTTTGGGAGAATGAACCCGAAAGCCTGCCGCCTTCAGAACACGCTCCGCCGCGCGTGCATTCTCCGGCTCGAACCAGGTGGTGAATGTGTCGGAAAACAACACCACATCCCGTCTGTCATCCGACAAAGCTGTGTTGACGGCCGCCGGTCGAAAGGGCTGATCGTGCCAGCGGGGAAGCGAGCGTTTAGCACTGAAACCAAACGCTTTTTCACTGAGATAGGCCAGCCCTGGAATACTCTCTCGAGCATGGAGCAGCCAGCGCAGACGATGAGCATGACGGGCATAACGCGGCAGATGCCCGATCATGAAGTCTTTAGGCGAGATACCTCGTCGCTGTCGCCGTTGATGAAGGACTTCGATCTTCATGCGCGCCATATCGACACCGGTCGGGCATTCCCGCCGGCACGCCTTGCATGACACACAGAGATCAAGACTTGCAGCCATTTCCTCGCTGTGAAGCGCATCCGGGCCAAGCTGACCTGACAAGGCAAGACGAAGCGTATTGGCTCGCCCTCTGGTGACATCGCGCTCGTCGCCAGTGCTGCGAAAAGACGGGCACATCACACCGCCATCCGCTTTTCGGCAAGCGCCGTTGTTGTTGCACATCTCCGCCGCACCGGAAAAACCATTCCAGTCAGACCAGTCCAGGCCTGTATCGAGTTGGATCGGCTGGTAGCCCGGCTTGAAGCGAAACAGGTTGCGATCATCCATCTTCGTGCTATGCACGATCTTGCCTGGATTGAGGGTCTTTTCGGGATCGAAGGTCTCTTTGACGACCTCAAATGCCCTGACGAGTTCGGGGCCGAACATCTTTTCGTGAAACTCGGAGCGAACCAGCCCATCGCCATGTTCGCCCGAATGCGAGCCTTTGTAGCGCTTGACCAGGTCCATCGCCTCTTCGGCAATGGCGCGCAGGGCGACCGCGCCTTTTTCCTGTTTCAAATTAAGAATGGGACGGACATGCAACGTCCCTACCGATGCATGCGCATACCAAGTCGCCGTCGTGCCATGGCGCTCGAATACGTCGGTGAGAGCCGTTGTGTAATCGGCCAGATGTTCCAGCGGCACGGCGCAATCCTCGATGAAGGAAACAGGCTTGCCGTCCCCTTTCATCGACATGACGATGTTGAGACCAGCCTTCCTGACATCCCATATCTGAGCTTGATGGTCAGGCTTGACTGCGTCCAGAACTGCATTCGGGAAGCCCATACTGGCCATGACCCGGTCAAGTTCCTTCAGGCTTCGGAGCAGCGGTTCCTCGTCGTCACCGGAAAACTCAACCAAGAGCACGGCATCCGGTTCGCCTCGGATAAAGCGCTCAATCAGCGGACGGTAGGCAGGAATTTTACGCCCAAGATCGATGATGCTGCGGTCGACCAGTTCGACCGCACTAGGCGCAAGCTCGACAAGGGCCTTGGCCGCGACCATGGCATCACGAAAATTCGGAAAATGACAGACACCGAGGACCTTGCAGGCGGGAAGCGGCTGGAGCTGGAGCTTGAGTCTGCGAAAAATTGCAAGCGTGCCTTCAGATCCCACCAGAAGAGAGGACATATTGTGTCCGGACGGCGTAATGCGATCTAGGTTATAACCGCCCACACGACGCTGAACCTTTGGAAACCCTGCATCGATGATCTCGCGGTTGCGATGCGCAAGCGCCCGCATCGACTGGACCAATTCCGGATAGGTTCCCCGCTCTTCCAGGCCTGCGAGGTTGCCAGGCACATCAGCGAAGCGAGCCTTATCGCCATTGGCCAGCAAAGCGTCGATAGCGAGGACATTGTCCACCATGATGCCGTAACGAAGGGACCGGGCGCCGCAAGCATTATTGCCCGCCATCCCGCCAAGTGTGGCGCGGGACCCGGTGGAGATGTCCACCGGGTAGAAGAGGCCCTTAGGTCTCAGCCATCGATTGAGTTGATCCAGAACCACGCCTGGCTCGACCCAAACGGTCCGCTCTTCCGGGTCGAAGTCCGAAATAGCATTTCGGTATTTAGAGAAATCGAGAACGAGGCTCTTGCCAACCGTCTGTCCACCTTGTGACGTACCGCCGCCACGGGGCAAGAGCGAAACGCCAACCTCGTGGCTGATCGACAAGGCCGCCTCCAGATCGTCGTCTGAGCGAGGCAAGACAACGCCCATCGGCTCAACCTGATACATGGAAGCGTCAGTGCTGTAACGTCCGCGATCGAACGCGCTGAAGAGAACGTCACCGGCTATTTGACGTTGAAGCTTTGTTGCCAGCGCCTGATCGCCGGCTTCGATCTGGATCATATGTCAACGCCCGATCGTCGCAATCACCATCTCCCTGCGCATCTCGATGATACGTTCATCCTGCGAGATGTTATTGGCTTTCGCTAGTTTCCAAAGCATACATAAAGAAGGGTAACGCAGTTGGCGAAACGACTATAGCGACATAGTGGCCATGGTCCTATGGCAATTGGAGACGAACTGGATGTCGAGCAACTATCGTAGCGGCCGTCACTTTCTACAGATTCCCGGGCCGACCAATGTGCCCGATCGCATCTTGCGAGCCATGGACTTTCCGACGATCGATCATCGCGGGCCGACCTTTGCCAATCTCGCTGGAGAAGTTCTCGAGGGACTGAAGCCGGTCTTTCAGACAACAGGGCCCGTCGTGACGTATCCTGCTTCCGGCACGGGCGCTTGGGAAGCAGCCTTGGTCAATACGCTTTCCCCCGGCGATGTTGTTCTGATGGCGGAAACCGGTCAGTTTTCGTCCCTCTGGGTGACGCTTGCCCAGCGTCTCGGCCTGGAGGTGCACTTGCTGCCAGGAGATTGGCGCCACGGTGCTGATCCGGATCAGATTGGCCAGGCGCTCGACGATGACAAAGGCCATCGGATCAAAGCTGTCGCCGTGGTGCATAATGAAACGTCGACGGGCGTGGCCTCCCGCATCCCAGCCATTCGCAGCGCGATTGATCGGTCAGAGCATCCCGCACTTTTCATGGTGGACACCATCTCATCACTGGCCTCGATCGACTATCGCCATGACGAATGGGGGGTCGATGTCACTGTGGCAGGCTCGCAGAAAGGCCTCATGCTGCCGCCCGGCTTGAGTTTCAATGCCATCAGCGCAAAAGCGCTTGAGGCGGCCAAAACCTCCAAGCTGCCCAAAGCCTATTGGGATTGGTCCGCCATGCTCGAGGCCAATGACCGTAACGTTTTCCCCTACACGCCTGCGACCAATCTTCTTTTCGGCCTGAAAGAAGCCATTTCGATGCTGATGGAGGAGGGGTTGCCTGCGGTTTTCTCTCGTCATGAACGTCATGCCCGCGCGACGAGGAGGGCCGTCGAAACCTGGGGGTTGGAAGTCTTGGCCAGCGATCCTAGAGAGTATTCAGGATCGCTGACCGCGGTCCTGCTGCCCGATGGGCAGGATGCCGACGAACTGCGCCGCCTGATCCTCGAACGTTTCGACCTCTCCCTTGGCAATGGCCTTGGCCGGCTGCAAGGGCGTGTGTTCAGGATCGGCCATCTGGGCTGGTTCAATGACCTGATGTTGGCGGGGACACTCTCTGGCATTGAAATGGGGCTGAAATCCTCCGGTCTCGCCATGGGGGCCAGTGGGGTGGCTGCCGCCCTCGATGACTTGGGGTCGATCGATACAAACTCAATGAACAGAACATCGGCGGCGTAGCCATGTCAGCATGATGGACCGTCTGACCGCAGAGGCACTCATTGATGCGCTGCATGCAAGGCACGGCATCATTGCGGTCGTCGGTGCCGGTGGGAAAAAATCCACATTGCATCGATTAGTAGAGGCCCATCGCGTGCTGGGAACCAAGCGCATTGCCTTGACCGCCACGGTCAAGACGGCGCAGGCGGCGCACTCGTTGGACATGTCATCGATCATTGGCGATATCGACGAGGTGCGGCTGGCTGTTCGATCAAGCCCGAATACCGAGGCCCGCTTCCTGATCGCGGCCCCCTCGACGACCGAGGGACGGTTATCAGGGATGCCGCGCAACGTCATTCATCACCTGCACAATGAAGGCCATTTCGACGTGACGTTGGTCAAAGCTGATGGGGCACGCATGCGCTGGATCAAGGCTCCTAACGAGGACGAACCCGTCATACCGGAAGCGGCAACGACCATCATTCCAATCGTATCAGCAAGAGTGTTTGGTAAGCCGATATCCCCACGAATTGCCCATCGCCCCGATAGGCTTCAGGCCATTCTCGGCGCAGATACTGACGATGGCCTTAAGCCCCACCATATCGCGCGCCTCCTAACCAGTAACGAAGGGTCATTGCATCACGTCGGCCAAGCGCATGTCACACCGATCATCAATATGGTGGATTCACCCGAGCTATTGGACCTCGCCAGAGATGCGGCCGAGACTGCTTTGCATTCAACCAAACGCTATGATCGGATTCTCTTGACATCGATGCATGCCGAGTCGCCCGTGATAGAGATGATTGATCGTTCCCCGATCCAGCATTGATTTAGTCAACGGCAGAAGATCGACTTTCTGCGGAGACCAAGGCTCTTGCCTTTACAACGTTGCCCCGTTTTGGGGGAAGGCCTGTCGAGCTTCTTTGATCATCATCTCGGATACCAGAGTTGATGCCGGACATAACCGTATGAAGTCGCCCGCGATTGCAGAAGCTCTCAATCCACCGGAACAAAGAACCGCCCCCGACAACCGGACAGACGATCAAGTTCGCTTGGATGGAGTCGTTGATCTCATAGAAGTGCCCAGCTGCCCAGTCTGACGATGCCAACGTCGATCCGAACACACCTCGCTTTAGGATTTCGAGATCAGATCGATCCAACCCGAAGACAGGCGCTAAGCAGTTACTGCTGCTGGCACGCTCGAGTTTGCCTTTGGAGGATCGTTGTTTACTGACGGCTGCGATCGATCTGTGGTACTCGGTCCCGACGAGGCAATCGCTGTCCACGACGCGCGCATTTCACTTATTCTTTCGAACAATTCGTCGCAAATGGCGACATCATCTTCAATATTGATTGCTTGCAGGCGAAAGATAAAGTGCGTGTAGAGCTGATCCAATAAAGGAGCAATATCGCCGCCATTCTCATGGTCCAGGCAGCTCTGCAGAGCTTCGATGATGAGCGTTGCCTTTTGCACGGCAACATAGCGATCGTTGATGCGACGCCCTTCAATCGCAGCACGGGCTGCTTTGAGATTTCGGATGACGCCGTCATATAGCATGACGATTTGCTGGGCAGGCGGGATCGTCTCCGTTGCCTGGCCATATGCACTCATAGCCTTTTGCATTGCCGTCATCTGAATTGCTCCGCAGGTCCGGAAGGTTTAGTTCGTCCCAATCATCGCAAAGGTATTGGATTGCTGGCCAGATATCGTTCCACGAGACACAAGCCTTTATCTCAACACCAACATCGATCGGCTTCCACTGAACATAGTGCTCAGACTATAATATTTTCTTATGAGATATGAATTGCCCTGAAGAACATGTTGAACGTTGGCTAAGCACGAAAATCAGAGAAAAAACGACCTGGCAACTGAAGCATCTTAGGTCAGGTTAGCTAAGAACCAAATGCCGAATCGATTTGCGAACGGATGCTCTCAAGAAGGTTGTTCATCGAGGCAAGCGCGGATTCCATATTGGCGAATCGTTCGAGCAGGTGTTCTCGTTCTCGTTCCAGACGCTCATCTAATGTATCAACTCTGGTTTGTGCGAGTTCATTCTTATTCGTTAGTGTCTCAATATTGCTGTTGATCGCACCGCTGTCATTGTCCAAAAGTTGCTCTGTTATAGCATGAAGTTGCGCGCCAATGCCGACCGACACACCCAGTTGAATTCCACTTACTGAGCTATTACCCGTATAAAGTAACTGTAGCCCCTCGGCACCGCCATTATTGACCGTCAGACGCTGGCCGTCGACAGTGACGCTGCCATCGTCAGTACCATCAGCGGGCCCATTGATATTGGCTGAAACGATTTGACCACCGGAATAGGCAACATTCAGGCTGTAACCATCCTTGTCGAAGTTTGTCTGCTCGTTAAACCCGACCAGAAGGACATCACTGGATGAACTTGATAGGCCAAACGAAAAGAGCTCTTTTACATCATCGGATTGTGTGAGGAGAGCATCATCGAGCTTCGTTTCATCAATCACCAATGTGTTGGCGAAAAGAGCGCTGGCGACACTACCAGATCCTTGGATGG
The DNA here is from genome assembly GCA_050633905.1 of Geminicoccales bacterium. GTDB lineage: Bacteria > Pseudomonadota > Alphaproteobacteria > Geminicoccales > Geminicoccaceae > JANQPX01. Next base: position 87,571 of record JBOEHJ010000050.1, on the reverse strand, counting down.
TAATGCCGATGTCGGCCAGGCTGGAAAATGTTGTATTGGAACCGTCGACTGAGCTTCCGATAGCTCCGGACAGGCTTGATCTAATTTCGGACAGAACTCTGGACCCGGCGAGCAATCCTTCACTGATTTCGCCGTCTTCGTCCTGAATTTCGGACTGAGCCTGCGTGTTGATGAAGGTTCGAAGCTCATTATAAGAATCGACCACATCGATAATCGCTGATTTGACTTGGTTGAGATCACGTTCGATATCGACTTTAATTGTCGTTCCGGGCTCAGCCTTGAAAAGGCTGAGCGTAACGCCATCGAAAACATCGTCGATGGTATTTGATTGACGCTCGATAATACTGACGCCACTGATCGAATCTAACCCATCAACCGATATTTGAGCGTTATTCGCTGGTTGCAGCTCGTTGACGATGCTGGCAGCGCTGTCAACAAAACCGAGTGTTTCCAGCACCGATCCGCTGGTGTCGGCAACTGTGATTGCAGCATCCTCACCGCTTTCGTCGGCGGTCAGTGTAAAGACATGTTCAGCGGCTGAGATTGAAACAAAACTTGCCGTGATACCGGTCGCGCTATCGCCCGTATTCGCCGCGTTGATCTTATCTCTCAGGTCAAGCAAGGTGTCGCTGCTATCAATCGTGATCGAAGTCCCGCCGATGTCAAAAGCCCCACTCAAACCCAAAGCATCTGTCGTCGCCCCTGAAATGGCACCACTAGCAATCTTGTGCGCGGAGGCGACCTGCTGGACTTCGATCGTGTGAGTACCCGCTTGAGCGCGATTAGTTGTTGTCAAGCCGATAACCTCGGCAGCTGCGGACGGTGACTCCGTATCAGTGCGAGTTGATGAGGCAAACGTTGTTTTGGCTTCAAAAATATCCGTTGAGCCGTCAAAACTGACGTTGCCACGCAGTGAATCAGCAGCTTCACGAAGATTACTGGTCAGGGTCTGGATGTCGTTCAGGACAGCGAGGCGTGCCTCATCATCCGAAATACGCCGCTCCAGATTATCAATGGGAATTCTTTTGGCGGCGATGATGCCATCGACGGCGCCACGCGCATCGATACCGCTGCTTAGTCCTGAAAAGGTAATTTGCCCACTACTATCGACATTCAAACTGTCGAGATTGAGATTGGTTGCCATGATAAATGGCCCGCTTAAGCGCTTTTGTCGATCAACGGTTCACGTAGGGCTGCATAGATACGAAGAAGCTCATCTGAAGGATATTGACTGACTACCTCGCCAGTCGCTTGGTTACTAACCTCTAGCACGCTGCGCCCAGAAGCTTCATCGTGATAGGTCTTCAACTCCATGTTCTTGTTCGAAATCAGCGCTCTCAATGTTTCCGCTTTCTTCAAATCTTCGGTGTCCGCCGGTTTGATATCAGCGACGGTCTTTGGATTACCGGACACGTTTGAATTCGCTGCCTGTGACGTTTCAAGCCTTTGTGCTGGCTCGACAACGGGCGCAGGTTTGGAATCGCCGGAAGATCTTCTTGCATCGGTCGATGATTGACCGTGCCCTGAGGATCTTGGCGCTGTGACCGGATTCACGTCCATGGGTTCTTCTTTTTTTATGAATAGCCGAAAGCTTTGGGGAGAGGTGCCCCCCTCCCCAGCTTAGCCGATTACCCGAGAAGTCGGAGCAAGTTCTGGGGCATCTGATTGGCCTGAGCCAGCATGGCAACGCCGGACTGCATCAGGACCTGTTTACTGGAGAACTTGGTCATCTCGGCTGCGATATCTAAATCCAACAGTGTGCTTCGCGCAGCCTCGGCATTTTCGATCGAAACGTTCAAGTTATCCGAGGCGAATGTCAGCCGGTTCTGTGCCGCACCGACATCGGCGCGGAACTCATTGAGGGTATCAATGGCGTTGTTGATGGATTCGAGTGCTGAATTGGCTGTCGATTCGGTGGTAATTCCCTGGCTCGTCAAGCCAAGCGCTGACGTATTGATGGCATCCAGGGTAAAGGTCAGGGAATCCTGCGTTGCTGTACCAGTACCGAGCTTGAAATTTAGGTCGAGCGTGCTGTTTCCGGAAAAGTTCTGTGATACCGCTGCAACTGATCCTGCGGCAAAACCGGTATTCAAGGCAATGGTGAAGGACCCGGCCGACGTTCCCGAGCCATCGAGTTTGACCGTGGTCGCTCTGGACAATGCCCCCTGCGATCCTCCATCGACGGTGCTCGAATCGATGGTGCCGGTATAAGTGCCGTCAACATTTGTGCCGTCAGATGCTGTGTTGACGGTAAACGTGCCGCCCGAGGAAGCCGATGCAAAGGAAATCGAATACTCGCCCGCCACAGCTGTGCCGACTTCGCCCAGTCCTTGCGCGGTGATGGCGGAGACGCCATTGGTTGCTGCAAAGCCGGCGGCTGCTGTGATTTCGATGGAGCCGTCAAGAAGCTGCGTGCCGGCAAAATCAGTGTCATCGGCAACACGGTCGATTTCGCTCACCAGTGCTTGAAATTCTGTGTCGAGGAACTCTCGTTCCGTGGACGAGAGATTGCCCGAGGACGACTGAATTGAGAGGACCTTCATCCGGGTCAGGATATCGGAGGTCGTGCTCATGGCGCCGTCGGCAATCTGCAGCATCGAATTCGCCTGGCCGGCATTGACCGTAGCCTGCCGCAGGCCTTGAACCTCGGAATTGAGGCGCTGACCAACCGCCATCGAGGCGGCGTCATCACGTGCCGAGACCACGCGTTTACCGATCGACAGTTTGGCCAGTGAGTTAGATGCTTGCGTATCCGTCATCGCCAGGTTCCGGTGGGCGACGTTGGCGGCGTAATTGGAAACTACATTCAATGGCATGAGCCAAACTCCTACATGGATAGTGATGAAAGCGGCTACATGCCGCCAGTGCTGATGATTGACCTATCGGGCCTGTCATCAGTCTCCCCAATTATTACCGGCAAGATGTTAATGAAACGCTAAGCTCGGCTATATTTTTAGATGGCACATCGCTTAAGGCTTATGCAATTCGTGCCGTCATATGGCCTCATAGCCAACAACTGCAGGCTGCAGCATTGCATCACGTGCTTTGAACAGAATGGCCTGAGCACCTTTGGGGGCAGACTTACGCGATGCAAGAACACACACACGCACAACCACCCAGAGAATCTCATAACATCGGCTGATTGGCCGGGGAAGAACACTTGTTTTGTATGACCGGGTACAATCCTGGCTCGTTGAGACGATGCCTTGGCACATTCTTCGATAGAAAATAGCCGACATCCGCTTCCTTTGGTTGGAGGAACCAGCGGATATCGGCGCTTGGAAAACCAAAAGGGCCGATTGGAACGTTGCCCTGGAAGTCCTACTTGCTCGACGTCACCGGCTGCGTGCCCCTTACAAAGCCTCGGCAATGTGCCAGGTGTTCCGGTGTCTGGTCCACCAGTTTCCAACCGTCAACACATTGGAAACCAGCGCTCCTCACCATATGCCCGAGGCAATGGATCGTCGGCGCCCACCAGTTCGTATGATTGTTACCATATTGATCGTCTGGGTAAAATTCCATCAGCATCTGGCTGCCAGCATAGCCTCTTCCAAGGCCACCTTGGTAGGGGCTGAAATCATCGAGTATAGCGCTTTCAACGTACAAGCTCTCATCGCAGACGCTGGCCAAGCAATCGAGCGCCAGGAGAGGGTGACGGAGGTGATAGAGCACGCCGAAGCAAAAGACGACATCAAAGCGGCCGAGGCGCTCTTCGCTTAGATCGTAAACTGACATTTCGAGGCGCTGACAAACTTGATCATCATAGCCAAGCGCATCACGACAAAGATCGAAGGTCTGCCATCCCGGGCGGTCGCGCTTATCAAGAGAGCCGAGATAATCGGAGAAATCGTCAATGGCGACGGCTTGGCTAGCTCCACGCTTAAGGGCTTCGAACGTCCAAAAACCGTCCCAGGCACCGACATCAAGCACGCGCTTGCCGGTGAGATCGTCCGGGATACCGTAACTCTTGGCATTTAACGGCGCCCATCCCGGTGTGACGATACCGCCTGGCAAGTCGATCTTGTGGTACCAGTAAGGCTGTGCAGCAACAGCTTCCCGAAGAGCATCGGAAGTCTTGGTTTCGCCTGGCTCGTCGAGCCGTCGAGCCGTATTCTGGGTCATCATCAAATCTCCTAGATCTATTTAGTTGTGCTGCTCGCAGCAGATTTGCCATGTCGCTCGAAAGGCATCTTCCAATATTCGAGCGTGGGTTTGATTGTCGCAAAGGGACGAATGGTAAACGGTGTCGCGTAGCGTTCTTCTGGTAGTTTTCAAAATGCCACGGTGCTCGGCCATCAGTTTTGCCGTTGTCACATACTCTTCAGGGCTATCAGCGATACAGGCCTCAAAACCTATCGCGCTCAGAAGACTGGCGCCAACGCGACTAGCGTGACGATCTCCCCGAAGCGTAATGACCGGCACGCCCATCCATAAAGCTTCGCAGGTCGTTGTCGTGCCATTGTAAGGGAAGGTATCGAGGGCGATGTCGACGTCGTTGTAAAGGGCGAGATGGCTGGCCGGTGTCGCGCGATAATCGGCGAAATTTACGCGCTTAGGATCGACACCGCGCTCCTCCAAGGTGGCCCGAACAATCTCTTGTGTCGTCGCATGATTACTGCTTGTTGATTTCAACAACAGCTTGGATTGGGGGACTGCACACAAAACGTCCGCCCAGACATCAAAGACGCCAGGGTTAACTTTGGCCAGGTTATTGAACGAACCAAACGTGACGTAGTCACGATGCTCACAGGGGCCGGGCTCGATAGCCGGGGCGTGGCTGGGGATGGCATAGCAGAGAAAACAGCCAGGCAATCGTATCAGCGTTTCGGTATAGTCGTCGTCAACGCCTTCCGGATCTGTAGCCCAATCCGTGATGCGATAATCGATCTTGGTCAAACCGGTGGTGTTGGGATAGCCGATATAGGTCATCTGTATCGGCGCGGGTCGAGCGGTAAAGGCCAAAAGGCGGGAATCTCTGGTCAAGCCTGCGAGGTCGATCAGAATGTCAATTCGATCCTTTCTGATTTCATCGGCCAGTCGCTGATCGCTCCAGTCGACGATATCGCGCCAATCGGTCGTCAAATCACGAAGATCTGCGGTCACCGCGTCCTGCCTGGTGACATGCGCATAAGCGATCACATCGAAGCGGTCCCGATTGAAGGCGTCAAAGAAAGGGCGTGCAAAATAGGCGACGGAGTGTCCGCGATAATCCGGCGAGACAAAGCCTACCCGAAGCTTCCTTTCCGGATCGAACGAACGATCGGCGAAATCTTGCGAGAGAAGCGGGAGCCTGTCGTTGAAGAGGTTGCCAAAGTCGATATGTTCGCGGCGAAGGTCTTCGCGCGACCGATCAGGGTCGTAATTCGCATACATCATGCGCGTGGCCTGTAAGGGAAAGGCGTCAGGCGACAGGGCCCTCGTCTTCGCCAATTCTGTAAGACTCTCCTTGATTCGAGTTTGAGATGCCAACAACATGCCGCGCAGATTGGCGACATTGGAGGCTTGGTCGGTGCCCTCGGGAATGGCATCAAGGTGTTTGGTCATGGCGTCGAGATTTGATGTACTATGCATGCATGAGGCGAGGACCGCCCGCATTTCGGCGTTTTCCTGGTGCTCCAGAACGCCTTCTGCAGTCTCAATTGCAAGCTGTAGTTTCTGCAAAGCCATGGCGATACGGGTAATTTGGAGCTGCCATTCGACTCGTGTCGGATCATGTTCGGCAGCCTTTTGAAAAAGCTGAAGAGCGTCCCGTCGATCACCCGCTTTGATGCAAATATCCGCGCATTCCACCAGCGTTTCCGGGTCATCTTCAAGATCGTCGAGAACACGCTTGATGAGATCCTGTGCATCGACCCAACGTTCCTGGCCCACAAGACAGCGGATATAACTCTTCACTGCTGCAGGATGGCCGGGTTCAAGCGTGAGCGCTTCTTCATAAGCAGCGATCGCGTCCTCGCCACGCCCTTGGTCGTTGAGCCTATTAGCGAGATTGAGGCGAAAGCCGGCGTCATCCGGTTTCAAGGCGATCGCTTGGCGGCTGGAGCCTTCAGCTTCCTTCAACATGCCCATCTGGCCAAAGGCGACGCTTGCGAGATTGTAAGCATCTGGATGTTGAGGGCTGATCCGAAGGATCTCTTTTATCGGCAGGAGTGCCTCGCCTCCTTGCTTCGCTGCTAAGAGCCGTTGCACCTGATTAAAAAGGCTAAGGAGGTCCTGACCAACGTCCGGATAATAGCCAGATGGTTCGATCGTCGCTTCGGCGGCAGCAATGTTCATCTTCAACTCCTCAATCTCCTTGACGCTCATCCACCGGGAGCGGATGACGCAGATCATATTTCTCACTGGCGAAAACGTGCTGACGACCTTGCCGGCTTTCGGTATCGATGAGGACAGGTGCCTTCAGATTGACGGTAAAGACCTGGTTGCTGCTCTGGGCGCGCATGGTCACGATACCGAGCACGGCTGTCAGCTCTTCGTTGAACCCCAGCATTTGGCAGGCTTGACTGAAATCTACCGGATCGATGGGGCCACCGATCCCTTCCAGGGGAAGAACGATGAGGCTGAGTTGGGGATCGTCAATTGCCTGGAGAAGCTTAAAGACATCTGGCCAATCCGGCACGCTGGTCAAAACGAACGTATGATGCTGTTCCAGGCCGTAGAGTCCGTCGACGAAGTTTACAATCTTGCTTTCGTCGATCTCAAGGTCACCAAACTTGGTGGTGATGGTCGGTTTGGCCGGCTTTTCAAGGGAGGCAAATGGCTCTGGATTGGTGATCGTCGCTGCAGTCTGGTTCATGGTCATCTCCGCGGTTCATTAAAGCGGTTAGAGAAAGTCGACGAGGCTAAGTTGATTAAGCCTGCCGATGGTGGCCATGGCGCCTTCCAACAGCACCTGGTCATCAGCAAGCCTCGTAATGGCTTCTGTAATATCCACGTCTTCGATCTCACTAATTCGGTTCTCCAGATAGACCTCCGCATCCGTGTGACGCTGATTGATACGGTCCAGCTGAGCTTGGCGCGTACCAAGCTCGGCTTGATAGTCGGCGATCTTGCCTAACGAATCGTGAATAAGGCCTAGTGAACTCTCCAAAATGGCCGGATCGTCGAGAACATCACCGTTGATGAGGCCTCTGATGCCACCGATAAGCTCTTGAAATCCTTCACGATTGGCGCTCATGCTGTGAGAAATGTCGATGTTGAGGTCGGCGCGCACGGTTATGTCGAGCTCGTCACCCTGATAATATGTATCGTCGGGTAAGCCAAAGTTTGCGAAGTTCGGATCAAGGACAATGGGCTGCTCATCGGTCCGAGAGCCACCGAACAAATAACGATCGTCCATGTCCGTATTCAGCAACGCGACAGCCTGGTCGAGAAGTGCTTCGAACTCCGGGCCAATCATGCCGGGAAACGCCGAGCCATCATTGGTCCGCTGGATCGCAAGTGTCTGAGCGCGGGTCGCCGTGTCGACCAAATCCGAAACGGCGGCTTCCATGACCGTCAGTTTCCGATTCGAATAGTCATTGCTCTCTTGAAATTGCTGGTTAGCTTGCAACGTGACCTTAACGTCGATCAAGCGCTCCACATTTGGCGCGATGTCTTGGAAGCGGTTCGACACTTTGCCGGTGCTGATCTGGGCTTGGGTCAATCGGGTGCGTGTCTGGGTCTGCAGCAAGAGCGACGTCATGCGGTCCGCTTGCGCAAAATCGCCAATACGATTTAACATCGAAGATCTCCTTATCTCATCACGTCGACGAGTTCATCGAGCATTTCGTTGACCGTCGACATGAGGCGCGCGGCAACAGCGTAGGCTTGCTGCAACGTCATGAGGGACGAAAGTTCCTCATCAAGATTGACGGAGGACGCCGAGTCATTGCGGAAATTGACGGCATCGCTGAGAGATTGATCAACGCGGGCTTGATCCTCAGCCCGGTTGGCATTGCTCGCCGTAATGGCAACAATTTCAGCCGCATAACTGGCAAGGTCGACGTTTTTTGCGGGAAGACCTCCACGGGCAAGAACGTCATAGTTGGCACCAAGCCCTTCAAGGAGATCTCGGGCCCCGCGATTGTCGCCTATGCCGCCTAGAGTTGCCGTCAGTGGTCCGGTCGTCACGTCGAGTTTGGCGGTGGCAATCCTTGCCGGGTCGGCACTGATTTCGGGATCGACAACCAAGTCAGAAGCCAACGGACCGTCCAGCACGAAGAAGTCGTTCAGACCGAAATAGTGCGAAAAGCCATAGTCACGATCCCGGCCGGCACCGTCGGTCACCGTGATATTGCTGTCACCCTCACTGATCGCAAGGCCGTGACTGGTGGAGGCCAGATTGATCGCCAATTCGCCATCCGTACCGAGACCAGCGGATCCGAAAGCGCCCAGATTGGTGTTGATCTGATTAATCAGGTCGGTTTCGTCGATCGCTCCGGCAATGTCGACTTCAAAAGCGAGGAGCGTGCTTCCGTCAGCCGCATCGGTAACGGCAATGGTGGCCGTGCCGCTTCTTGGCGCTGCAGCAAAGTCGGATAAATCCGTTCGCGTGCCGCTCAACGAACTGGGCTGTGGCCAGGCGACGCTGTCATTGTGGGCGCTGTTGAGAGCATAGCGAAGGCCATCTGCCAATTCCTGGAGTTGATCATTCAACTCGGGAAAGACCTGATCTCGCATCTCGACGAGACCTTGGATGCGACCACCGTTCAACTTGCTGACGATGATCTGATCGTCATCAAGCGTTCCATCGTTCGTGAGTTCGGGCGTCAAAATAGCCCGAACACCAGATGAAACGAGCTCAACCCCGACATCAGGATCGAAGGGTAACCCGCTTGATGGATCGATTTGATCATCTCGAAAGATCGAGATCGCCGGAAAAACCGTCTCCGAACCAATATAGCCAGTCGACGCGTGATGCAGGATGCGCGGGCTGGAATCGAGCAATGCTTCACCGCGAGCCGTGTAGATCGCGATGATGTTGTCATCTTGAGTGTAGGTATCGATTTCGATCTTCTCGGAAAGTTGCTTAATCGCCAGATCCCGTTTGTCAAAGAGCTCGGGATTAACGTCGCCGGAATTTTGCACTCGGGCGATTTCGACATTCAGCGAATGGATCGCTTCGAGGTCGGCATTGATGTCGTTCGTGACGCTCTCGATTTCATTATCAGCTTCGCTGCGCATGCGCTGAACCGATGCGGTCAGCTGATCGATCGTGCTGGTCAGTTCGGATGCGCTGTTCAACACATCGCGCGCAAGGGCGGACGTCTGGTGATCGCTGGTGAAGGCCTCAATCGAGGCAGAGAGCCCACCGATCAAGCTGCCGATATCGAAACCCGATGCTGGATTACCGAAGGAATCCTGGGCAAGGCTATGGTATTTGTCGAGCACAAGGGATTTACCGGTCAGTGTTGCCTGCCGTCGTGCCTCCTCGATCAGGAATGTGTCAGCAGTTCGTTCCGCGACGCCGACTTGGACGCCTGCGCCGCGATCCTGGAGAATGATCGATTCCTGGGAAAGGGTCTTTCGGACAAAGCCCTCGGTATTGGCGTTGACGATATTGTGCGCGACCGAATTGATCGAGGCCTGTGCGGCATTCAACCCGGTTAGAGCATTGGATAACGTACCGGTGAGGGTCATCGTCGTTCCTCACAGTTTACGGTCAAAGGCAACGGAGATAACCTGGGCCGACGATGCGCCGCTCGGCGAGGATGTGTTGGGCCCGTAGCCACGTCGGCTTTGGTTCTGAGCAAGCGTATGGGCGATATTGCCGATCACCTTCTCGACAACCTCATGGGCAGCACTAAGGGCGTCGAAATTCGCCGTTGCCGCTTCCTGGAAGCGTCTCATGCCACCTTCTATCTGCTCACGCACGGACTGATCGAGAGAGACCAGGGTTTCCGGTTGTTTGCGCAAGCGTTTGAGTTCGACCTCATAAGCATCGGCGAGCGCGACTTTTTCTTCTTGCAGATCTTTGAGGTCATCAAGACGCATGCTCCGAAGAAGCGCGCGCTCATGGTCCATAACCTGTCCCAATCGCTTCATCAGCGTCATTAAGATCGCAGCTTGTTCAAGCGGCTCCATCAGTCGATCTCCTGGGTCTTGAGCATTTCCTGCAGAACGATGTCCGCGACGCCGATACCGCCGCTTCGGCTAATCATCTTGGCGACTTCTTGGTTAAACATATCCTTGTAGACGTCGCCGCCATCTCCAGCGACACTGCCGGCTCCACCAAGTTCCTGGGTCATGGTTGCCAAGATCTGGCTCAAAAAGACGGCCTCGAATTCTTCAGCCGACTCGCGAGCCTTATCGACGGAGGGGCCGTTCTTGCCAGTCGTCGGCGCAACACCCTGCGTGGTAGCCGTCGCGGGATTAAGGAGGGGATTGTTCATCACATCACCTCGATTTCTGCTTGCAGGGCACCAGCTGCTTTGATGGCTTGAAGGATAGTAATGAGATCGCGCGGGCTCACGCCAAGGGCATTCAGACCGGCAACAAGCTCTTGGAGGCTGACCCCTTTCGGCAGGACAGCGATCTTCTTATCGCCATCCTCCGTTACGGTGACCTCTGTGCGAGGCACGACGACGGTTTCCCCATCTGATAGCGGCGCTGGCTGAGCAACCTCAGGCGTCTCGGTGATACGAACGGTGAGATTGCCCTGGGCCACGGCAACCTGATCGATGCGGACATCGTCACCCATCACAATGATGCCCGAATGTTCATCGATCAGGACCCGCGCTGGCTGATCCGGGATGACCGGAAGCTGCTCAACCGCCGTCATGAGTGCAGAGATTTGCCGCTGGTAGGCAGGTGGTACCTGAAGTTCGACCGTCGCCGAATCGAGGGCACGGGCGATCCGCCCTTTGAGATGACCATTGACCGCATCGGCGATGCGCGCCGCAGTGGTAAAGTCCGGATTGTGGAGTGCGATACGAATTCGCTCGAGTTCATCGAGTTCAAATCCGATCTCGCGCTCGACGATGGCCCCGCTTGCGATCCGTGCCGATGTAGGCACCCCCTTGATGACACTTTCTGCATCGCCTTCGGCTGCAAAACCGCCAACCGTCAGCGAACCCTGGCCCACGGCATAGATTTCGCCATCAGCTCCATGCAATGGCGTCACGAGGAGTGTGCCACCCAGAAGCGATTTCGCATCACCGAGAGCGCTGGCCGAGATGTCGACACGAGACCCCTGCCGTGCAAAAGGCGGCAAGGTCGCCGTCACCATCACTGCTGCGACATTCTTGGTATTGATGTTCTGACCGCGTGTGCTGACACCAAGGCGTTCGAGCATGGCCTCCAGGCTTTGCGCGGTGAAGGTCGAATTTCGGAGGCTGTCGCCCGTACCATTCAGACCGACGACTAGCCCATAACCCACCAACATATTGTCTCTGACGCCCTCGAAGTCGGCGATGTCCTTAATGCGAGAGCGGGCATCGACGCTTGTGCTGACCAAGGAGAATGCCCCGAACAGAATTGCGGTCATCAACATGGAAAAAGGTCTAATCATCAAGCTTGGAGCCCATCACAATTATCGTCTGCCCCAGCACTTGCGAAGATCGTGCCAACAAAAAAATACCCGCTAAGCTATTGTTTAAAAACGAAAGACAGAATCACCCATTTGCGCAACACACCGCCCGGTGGGCAAGGTTTTCCGCACCAGGCCGGCATAATTTGCCGAGGTTGCCCTTTAGACCTTCTGTTCGTTGACAGAGTTGAGGTGCCCGCCTCCAGTATGCACTGATCGCGGGTTGCGCATGACCTCTCCGCTTCCGCGACAAGCCTTCCAACGGGGTGCCACTCTTGTGATGATTAAGCGGGAACATGTGTTGAAATCGACATGTCTTGGAATGCTCTGTGCGTTAGGAAAAAATTAACCATGGCCGCTGATAATCGCAGCGATTGGTGACTTGGTTCTGGCCTTGACTAGACAGTCGGCCACTTTCGGCATTCGAGACGGGCGATCTGCTTGGTATCGCACAGAAGTTGGGAACAAGATGAAGATATCGCAAACTGGATCCAGTGTTCCAGCAAAAGGCAGTCGAAAGACAGGCAAGGCCGTTGATCAGAATGCAGCCGAGGCCTTCAAGAGCCACGTTCAGGATGAAGCAGCATCAGCTGCGTCAGGCCCCACTGCGACACAGCCGCTAACAGCACTGAGCAACTTTCTTGCCATTCAGGAGTCATCTGACCAGGATTCCGATCGGAGGCGCGCTATCTTGCAGGGTAATACCTTGTTGGATGAGCTGACCGACCTGCAAATTGGCCTTGTCCAAGGATGGCTTCCAAAGGAGACTTTAGAGCGTGTCACTCGCCTTCTTGATCGGCCTCGCCCAGCTATTGATGATCCGACGATCAACCAAGCCCTGAATGATATCGAAGTTCGGGCGGCTGTGGAGCTTGCAAAGCTGGAACAAGAAGTCGACCTCGGCGCCCCCAAGCGCTGATTAGTGACGCCATTAACGTCAAAAGCTTCAACGATCGTCGACCTTTCCGACTTCCTTCGCTCCTCGATCATGTAGTAAATCTCTCAAAACGCTATAAATCTGTTAAGAGCAGTTTTTGGGGGGAACGGGATGCGACGATCCTGGCTTAGCTGTTGGGTAGCCATCTTTTTGCTTTTGCCAGCACTTTTGCCGCCGTCGAGCTGGGCAGACCAGCGCGATGGCCGACTTGATCAGCTGTTCGAACGTTTGAAGGACACAGACGACAACGCGGATGCTGCCGCCATACAACAGCAGATTTGGCAGATTTGGATTGAATTCGAAGATCTTTCGATCAATCAGTTGATGCGTCGCGGCATGACGGCGATGTCACAAGGTGATCACGACGATGCCCTTGAAGCATTTGATCACATGATTGACCAAGCGCCGGCGTTCGCCGAGGCTTGGAACAAGCGGGCGACTGTGCTTTATCTGATGGGACGACTGGATGAATCCGTTCTCGATATTCGTCAAACACTGAAGCTGGAACCGCGTCATTTCGGTGCCCTATCAGGTCTTGCTCTAATCTATGATGCCCTCGAAGAGCCGGCAGCCGCCATAAGAAGTCTCGAAGCAGCGTTGACCATCAACCCCCATCTCGGCGGTTCGCAAGAGCGCCTAGACCAACTTCGAGAAAAGCTAAAAGGGATCAAAACGTGAGTAGAGGTCCGGCGGTTTCACCCGACATGTCATGACATCTTCGATCACCAAGTCGGCAGTCAACGCTGCGCCTGATCAAAACGATATCACTCACGGCAAAGAAACAACTTACCAATCGAATTGGATCGAATGCACGCGGCGACAAGATAGATTGTCACTGCGATTGGCTGGGAGCTGGCTTCTGGACAAGATCGCCGCTCTTGATCGTGACCTGCTGGCCTTCATCAAAGACACAGAACGACTAGCCCCCCAGTCTGTCGACATCAGATTTGATGACGAACTGAGACTGGATACGGCCGGTGCCTGGCTGCTCTGTCGAATGGAGCGGCACTTCGTTGACAAGGGTTGGCAGGTTACGATCATCGACTCTGGATCGAAACATCAGTCTCTCATCGATGAAGTTAGACGCGCCACGATGCTGCTGCCTGCGGAGCAGGACGAGAGTAGGGGCGTCCTTCGCTGGATCGAGTCTCTGGGCAAGAATGTTGTCAGTAAAGGGGTCAATGCAACACAACTCCTCTCCTTCTTTGGCCAAACGGTCTTGGCTCTTGTCCGATCAGCGGTTTGGCCAAGGCGCCTGCGCCTGACATCGCTGACCCATCATCTCGAGCAAACCTGCTTACATGCGCTGCCGATTGTCGGGTTGATTGCCTTTCTGCTCGGTATTGTCATTGCTTTCCAGGGAGCTGATCAGCTTAGACGTTTTGGCGCTGAGCTGTTCACCGTCGATCTCGTTGGCGTTTCGATTCTACGCGAAATCGGAATCTTGTTGACGGCGATCGTGGTCGCTGGCCGTTCAGGCAGTGCGTTTACCGCGGAAATCGGCGCGATGGCCGTTAATGAAGAAATCGACGCTCTCCGTACGCTTGGCCTCGATCCCATTGAGATTCTGGTCGTTCCGAGAATGATTGCCCTCATGATTGCTCTGCCGCTTCTGGCATTCTTCGCCGATATCATGGGCCTGCTGGGCGGGGGTAGCATAGCCTGGCTCGCGCTCGACATCACGCCAGCGGCATTTCTAGCCCAGCTTAGTGAAGCGATCGAACCGGCAACTTTTATCGTCGGCATGATCAAGGCGCCGGTCTTTGCGTTCCTGATTGCCTTGGTCGGCTGTTACCGCGGCCTTATGGTTTCCGGCGGCGCCGATAGTGTTGGTCAAAATACGACCCGATCCGTCGTGACCAGCATCTTTCTCGTGATCGTTTTCAATGCTCTATTTTCAATCCTTTTTTCCTATCTCGGTGTATAACTCCCTTGGAAAAGACGGCAGCCATTCGTATCAACGATCTGCGCACCGTGCTCGGTGGCGCTGTTATTCATGACCACCTCGATCTCGATATCTGGAAAGGGGAAGTGCTCGGTGTCATCGGTGCTTCGGGATCCGGAAAATCGGTCCTGCTTCGTCAGATACTGGGCTTGCTGCGACCGGCTGCGGGAAAGATTGAAGTTCTTGACCAAACCTTCAACGATTTAGGCTCAGCAGCGAAGAAAAAGATCCGTGCCCGGCAAGGTGTCCTTTTTCAGGACGGCGCTCTCTTTAGCGCGCTTACCGTCATCCAGAATATCGAAGCGCCGATGATGGAACACCACAAGATCCCAAAGCCATTGCTGCGTGAACTGGCCGCTATGAAACTCGGTCTGGTCGGCCTTCCACTGGGGGCGTGCAACAAGTACCCAGCAGAGCTTTCCGGCGGCATGCGCAAGCGTGCGGGCCTTGCCCGTGCCTTGGCGCTTGATCCCGACATGCTCTTTCTCGATGAGCCGACGGCTGGTCTCGACCCGATCGGCGCATCCGATTTTGACCACCTCATTCGCAGGTTGCAGCAGAGCCTTGGTTTGACCGTCGTGATGGTCACCCATGACCTGGATTCGATTGTGACCGTCTGTGACCGCATTGCTGCCTTGGTAGACAAACGGGCGATGGTTGGTACGCTTGCTGAATTGCGTCAGTCGTCAGACCCTTGGTTGCAAGACTATTTCGGTGGTCCGCGTGGACGTGCCGTCTTCGCTGAAACGAGTGGAAGTCCATCCATGACAGATGGAAAAGCATAGTGGAAACGCGAGCCAGCTATCTGCTTGTTGGCGCCACGGTCCTAGCATTGGTCGCGGGGATTGCGGCCTTTAGTGTCTGGCTGGTCAAATCCGATATCGATCGGCAGCTGACAAGTTACGAGATCTATTTTGAAGGGTCAGTAACCGGGCTGCAGGAAGGCAGTAAGGTGCTTTATCGCGGCATTCCTGTGGGGCGCATAAAATCCATTGGGATCGATCCTGAGAATGTCGAGCGCGTGAGAACGGTCGCCGAGATCGACCAGGAGACACCCATCACCGAAGACACGATTGCAACCTTGGAATTGCAAGGAATTACCGGGGGTGTCTTTGTTCAACTACTCGGCGGAACACATAACAGCCCGAGACTGATCACTGACCGAGAAGACAAGACCCTGCCCGTGATCGCAGCTAGGCGTTCTTCGATTGAACGGGTCTTCGAATCAACGCCTGATCTTCTAGCTCAAGCCGTTAAAGTCGCCGACCGGCTCTCACGCCTGTTAAGTGATGATAATATCCGGTCTCTTTCGACAACCCTTGGCAACCTCGAGAGCCTATCTGAAGGCCTCGCCGCCAAGGTCGATGGCGTCGATGCGGTGATGTCGGATACCGAAGGCACGTTAGAAGCAGTCAAGGTCGCCGCCGCCGACTTCGGTAAGCTCACATCAGACCTTAGGAGTGTTGTCGGCAAACTCGACCAAGGGATCGATGGTATTGGCACCAACGTTGGAGGAACACTGGACGAGCTAAGCGGTGCTGCCGGTTCTCTTGGTGGCGCTGCTCAGCAGCTCGATGGTCTGGTCGCCGATCTGCGCGTACCGCTCAGCGATTTCAGTGGGACCGGTCTCTACGAACTCACGAATTTGGTCGGCGAGTCTCGGGCTTTGGTTGCAGCACTGACCCGTATCATCAAAGAAGTCGAACGTGATCCGGCAGGTTTCTTGATCGGTGGAAGCCGAAATGGGTTCGAAGCAGAATGAGACAAACATGAATTGCCGGAACCGAGCATACTTTCCATCCCTAATTTTCATCATCTCTTTGCTGCTCAGCGCCTGCGTCAGCCCGCTCGACCTCGTCGCCGTTGACCCACCAAGGCTGTTCGAGCTCACGCCGAAGAGTACCTTCGACGCCGACCTTCCCGATACCGAGGCACGGTTGACGATCGATGTCCCAACCGCGGCAACCGGTCTCAACACCGCCAGAATAGCCGTCAAGCCAACACCAACCCAGTTCGAGTACTTTGCCAATGCTAGCTGGGTCGACGTGGTCCCGGTGATGGCTCAAACGCTGTTGTTGGAATCCTTCGATAACAGTGAAAAGCTTAACGTTCTTGAGCGCGGCAGCTATGGCCTGCGTGCTGATTACGGGCTTGTGGTCAATATCCGGGAATTTCAGGCGGAATATGCTGATGACGGATCACCGGATGTTCAAATTCGATTTCAAGTCCGTCTGGTCGAAATGCCGAGGCGTAAGACGATCGCAGCAACCTCGGTCGTTGGGCTAGCTCAATCGACGAGCAGAAAGATGAACGACATCGTGATCGCTTTCGATGAGGCCTTCGGACGGGCGACAAAAGACCTGGTGAGCTGGACATTGCGCCGGATCGATCAGGAAACTGACTGACACAGCCCCCCTCCAAGGGGCACATGCCGACATATAATGTCTGCAGCAAACGATCTGACGGGTTTTGTCGGACAGCAGATCTTGTTTTTTCCCTCATCGCATATATCTAATCGATACGTATCAACTCGATATACCAACCTGTAACTGCATGCCTTTTGGATCCCTGGCCGTCGAGAGCGCAATCGACGATCACCATATCCTTCGTTGGCAGCTGTCGAGAGCGTTGAACACGATGGATGTAAAGACCTTATGCCTCGGCGTGCTCACCGAGCGTGACCAGACCGGCTATGAAATCAAGCAGCATTTCGAGGAGGCGTTCAGCCATTTCTTTGTCGCCGGTTACGGATCGATCTATCCGGCTCTTGCCGATCTCACGAAGCGGGGCCTGGTGGATTGTACCAGCGTGTCGCAAGAAAAGCGGCCCGATAAGAAAGTCTACTGCATTACCCCGCTTGGACGCGCTGCCCTCGTCGACGAACTTATGAAGACGCCACCGCGTCATAAAATACGCTCCGAATTCTTAGCTCTAATGTACTTCGCCCATCTGCTGCCACCAGAACGTTTGGCGGCGATTGCGGAAGACATGATGTCACAATGGGATGCTGTTCTTGCTTTAATCGGAACTTGTACCTGCGACGAGGGCGAAGAGCTTTCGCCAGGCATGCGTTTTGTCGCCGGCTATGGCCAGGCCGTGATCGGCGCAGCACGCCAGTATGTCGATCAACATCGCACCGTTTTGATTGACGATGTCCGAAAGGGGGCAGTCTCTGACGAGGCTGCGGATTGATGATGAGAGTGAAAACATCTTACGTGATCGCTGCTGTCCTTGCGCTGGCACTAGCTGGCTGGCTTTGGTCGGGACAAATTGGCGATCGCGACCAAGCCGCCGACATGCCTGCCGATGATCGCAATGCCGAAGCGAAAGAGCCTGCGGCGATGGCGGTTCAGGTTAAGGATCTCGTGGCCGAGACGATCCGGCGCGATATCTTGGCGAACGGCAAAACCGCGGCCAATCGCGTCGTCGAGCTCCGCGGTGAGACGATGGGACGTGTCATCGAGATCGGCCCCGACGAAGGCGAGCCCGTGAGAGCTGGCGAGGTGTTGGTCGTACTGGATCCGCGCGATCGTGAGGTGGCTGTACTTCAGGCCCAGGCCACCTTGCGTCAGCGACTGATCGAACTGGATGCAGCCAAGAAGCTCGGTGAAAAGGGCTTCCAAGCCGAGACTAATGTCGCCAAGGCGGAAGCGAACTACGCTATCGCCGAAGCCGCATTGAAGCGTGCGGAGCTCGATCTCGATCACACCAAACTAAGGGCTCCTTTCGATGGGGTTCTGGATCACCGCGCGGTCGAAGTTGGCGATTTCATCGACATCGGCGGACCTGTCGCAACGGTAATCGACATCAATCCTTTCTTGGTCATCGGCGAAGTGATTGAGACCGAGGTGGACAAGTTGAAGACCGGCATGGCCGGTGTCGCCAGGCTGGCAACCGGACAAACGGTCAATGGCAAGCTTCGCTATGTGGGAAGCCGGTCCGATCAGCAAACTAGAACATTCCTGATCGAACTGGAGGTTCCCAATGATGATGGCTACCGGGCCGTCGGTGTCAGTGCAGAGCTCAGCATCAGCGCTGAAGAGATCCTCGCACACCGGGTGTCGCCTTCGGTGCTTTCCCTGAGCGATGAGGGGGCTTTGGGAGTCAAAACGGTTGATCAAGCCAATAAGGTCATTTTCATGCCCGTCGAAATCGCCCATGCCGACGAAGGCGTGGTCTGGCTTAGCGGCTTGCCGGAAGAAGTTCGTCTGATCACGGTCGGGCAAGGGTTCGTGCGTGATGGCAGCGAGGTTCGGCCTGTCCTGTCAACATCCACGACGCCCGAGCAGGTCGTTTCGGAGATCGCCGAATGAACACCTTGATCCAGGCCTCCTTTAGCCGTTCGCGGACGGTCCTGCTGGCCTTGGTTCTGATCTTGGTGGCAGGTATTCAGGCTTATAGGGAGATCCCCAAAGAGGCTGACCCCGATGTCTCGATCCCGATCGTTTATGTGCTGATGACCCATGACGGGATCTCCCCGGAAGATGCGGAACGTCTTCTTGTTCGCCCGATGGAGCAGCAATTGCGGCGGGTCGAAGGCGTCAAAGAGATGACGGCGACCGCCAGCGAAGGCAGCGCATCCGTCACCCTAGAATTCGAAGCAGGAATCGACATCGACGAGGCAATCGGCGATGTTCGCGAAGGCGCTGACATCGCCAAAGGCGACCTGCCCGAAGAGACCGACGAGCCACTGGTCTATGAGGTCAATCTTGCGCTGTTTCCGGTTCTCGTGGTGACCCTTTCAGGTGACCTGCCGGAACGCAGTCTCCTCAAGATCGGCCGTGATCTGGAGAAGCGCCTGGAAGCCCTGCCCAACGTACTCGATGTCGAAATCGGCGGCGAACGGGAACGGCTTCTTGAGATCATCATCGATCCGCTTTTGGTCGAGAGTTTCGGGCTTCAATTGCAGGACCTCCTCAACCTGGTCGATCGCAACAATCGTCTTGTGGCCGCCGGCAATCTGGATACCGGCGAAGGCCGCTTTGCAGTGAAGGTGCCGGGTGTTTTCGAGAGCGCTGCCGATCTGTTGGCGCTGCCGGTCAAGATCGAAGGCGACAAAGTGGTCACGATCGGCGATGTCGCCGAAGTTCGCAGCACGTTCAAGGATGCGGAAGGATTTGCCAGGACCGATGGACGTCCCGCTTTGGCGCTCGAAGTGTCAAAGCGCATTGGCGCCAACATCATCGATACGGTGCAACAGGTTCGCGATCTGGTGGCCGCTGAGCGGCCGAATTGGCCGGCCAATGTCGATGTCGGCTTTCTCCAGGACAAGTCCGACAATATCGAGGACATGCTGCTTGATCTGCAGAACAATGTAATGTCCGCCATCATCCTGGTGATGATCGTCGTCGTTGCCGCCTTGGGCTTGCGCTCAGCAGGGCTGGTCGGGCTCGCCGTACCAGGTTCCTTTCTCACTGGTATCTTGGTGCTCTATAGCCTTGGTCTTACCGTCAACATCGTCGTGCTGTTCGCCTTGATCCTGGCGGTCGGCATGTTGGTGGATGGCGCCATCGTGGTCACGGAATATGCCGATCGAAAAATGATCGAAGGCTTATCACCAAGGGACGCTTACCTGGCCGCGGCCAAACGGATGGCCTGGCCGATCACGGCATCCACCGCGACCACACTGGCGGCGTTCATGCCGCTTCTTTTCTGGCCGGGCATCGTCGGCGAATTCATGAAGTTTCTGCCGATCACACTGCTCGCCACGCTCACTGCTTCACTCGCAATGGCGTTGGTTTTCGTGCCGAATATCGGTGCGTTGATCGGGCGCGCCAATAAGGATGAGGGGGCATCTGCTTCGCTTGCCCTGATTGACAAGGGCGATCTCACCAAGCTCAAAGGTTTTACCGGCTCTTATGTACGCCTGCTCCGTGGCTTCTCGCGCCGCCCCGTCTTAGTGCTGATCGGTGCCATCCTGATCGCAGCATCAGCCTTTTGGTCTTATGGAACCTTTGGCCGCGGCATCGAATTCTTTCCCGATGTCGAGCCCGAAATCGCGCAACTCCAGATCCATACGCGCGGCAATCTTTCAGCTGAGGAGCGGGATGCGCTTGTCTTTCGGGTCGAGCAGCGCCTTTTGGATGTCGACGGCATCGCCACGATGTATGCACGCAGCAACGTGTCGTTCACCGGCGAAGACAATACCGACGAGGATGTAATCGGGATCATCCTCCTTGAGTTCGAGCATTGGCGGGCAAGGCGGCCTGCTGCCGAAATCTTGGCGGAAGCACGCGAGCGGGTGGCGGACATCGCTGGGATCAACCTCGAAGTCCGCAAGGAAGCTGCCGGACCGCCAGTCGGCAAGCCTATCCAGGTACAGGTAAGTTCTCGTTTTCCAGAAAAGTTGGTACCAGCTATCGCGTTGATTCGGCAAAAGTTCGATGAGATGGACACGCTGGTCGATGTCACCGATTCGCGCCCGATACCGGGAATAGAATGGCGGATCAAGGTGGATCGCAAACAGGCGGGCCGGTTCGGCGCCGATGTCGCCCTGGTCGGCAGTTTCGTACAGTTGGTCACCAACGGAATTCGCATCGGCGACTACCGCCCGGACGACGCCGTTGATGAAGTCGAGATAAGGGCACGTTTTCCAGAGGAGCAACGAGGCCTTGGTCAATTCGAGCGGCTCAGGGTGAATACAGAATATGGCGCTGTTCCGCTCGCCAATTTCGTCACGCGCGAACCGGCACAGAAGGTTGGCAATCTCGCGCGTATCGACCAGGAACGGCAATTGACCATCGGCGCCGATGTCAAAGAAGGCGTTCTGGTGGATGACCAGGCGCGCGAGATCCGGGCCTGGCTGGCCGAACAGGACCTTGATCCGGACATTACCGTTACATTCAAGGGCGAGGATGAAGAGCAGAAGGAATCGCAAGATTTTCTCGTTAAAGCCTTCGGCATCGCCCTTTTCCTGATCGCGATCATTCTCGTGACCCAGTTCAACAGCTTCTATCAGGCCTTCTTGATCCTCAGCGCCATCGTGTTCTCGACGGTCGGCGTTTTTCTGGGCCTCCTGATCACGCAGCAACCCTTTGGCATCGTGATGAGCGGGGTCGGGGTAATTGCGCTTGCGGGTATCGTGGTGAACAACAATATCGTTCTGATCGATACCTATAATGAATTCCGACGCGCTGGAGTTGATGCCGCAGAGGCCGTTTTGAGGACCGGCGCACAACGTCTCAGGCCCGTTCTTCTCACAACGATCACCACAATCCTCGGCCTCATGCCGATGGTGTTGAAAATCAACATCAACTTCTTCTCGAGGGACATATCGGCAGGTGGACCGTCCACCGATTGGTGGGCACAATTGGCCACAGCGGTGGCCGGAGGCCTCGCCTTCGCAACGCTACTGACCCTCGTTCTGACCCCCTGCATGCTGCTTCTCGGCGATCAGGTCTCGCGGTGGTGGCATGGGCGGCAGGTGACAACGGCAAGTGATTTGGGCGGAGGGCAGCAAGCGCCCGCTGGTCCATCTGTGGACTAATCTGTTGGCGACCCTGTTTGCCAAGTTAGGCGGAGGCGATTAAGGTTTCTGTTGTCTTGATCTTGTCACACGGCGTTTTCGTGCTGATATGACGTCAAGGGCACAGGCTTGTTAACGCTTGTTAGCGATCATAATCGATGCAGGCTGGGTATGGCCGCAAAGCATGATTACCTTGACGATCGATTGCGCTTTATCCGTTGTCTTTCTGAGGATGTTATGACGTAGGCGTTTTGGAACGCCGCTGCTGGGGGCAGGAAATGAGCCAAGTTACTGAGGTTAAGGAATCAGAACTTTTTTTCCGACAATGGCTACGGTCGCCGAAATCGATGGGATCAATTCTGCCATCTTCGATGTCCCTTGCTCGCGCGGTCGCCGCAGCGGCGGCTTGGGAGCCGGGTCAGACCGTGGTCGAACTCGGCGCCGGCACGGGAGCGATCTCCCAAGGCTTGCTTGAACGTGGCATTCCCAGCGAAGCAATCACGATGATCGAGCTGGATGAATCGCTCTATGATTATCTTCGAAATCGATTCCCAGGTGTCCGTGTGGTACATGGCGATGCCACCAGACTCTCTGAAATCGTCGCCGAGCAGCAGATCGACCATGTCAGCACGGTCGTCTCCGGACTGCCGATGATCAACATGCCGTTCGATTTTCATCAAGCAATCGTGACGGAAAGTTTCAAATCGATGAAGCCAGGCGGCTTTATCCTGCAATATTCCTATTCCCCTATCCGACCGATTCCGGCTAAAAAGCTTGGTGTCAAAGCTGAGATCGTGCGTTTCGTAATACGCAACGTACCGCCAGCAGCTGTTTGGCGTTTCAGCGCCTTGAAAGATGGCCCTCATAGCTGACCATTGCAGCCCCTGGGGCAAACGCTAGAAACGAGAGGTAAATCCTGACCACCGCGGACATCGATAGTCGCGGGAAAACGTTGTCCGGGTCTGCGCACGGTCGTAATATGACGTCTGCGCTTCGGGCAATCCCCCTCGTGCATTCACTCAGCGACCAATCGGCTTATCGCCTCTGGGACGATCATCTTCGCCATCAGATGCGCTGGCTGATCTTCGCCATCCTTTGCATGATCATCTTCGCAGCAGTGACCACGCAACAGGCGTTGCTGGTCAAGACGGCGTTGGACGATCTCTTCCTCAACCGCGATCGCAGCATGCTGCTGCTGATCCCGCTCGTTGTGGTGCTGCTCAGCCTGATCAAGGCGGTGACGGGATATGGCCAGGCTTTCTTCATGGGCCGTGTTGGTCAGCGCATCATCGCGGATCTGCAAACACGCCTTTTCGGCCACATGATGAGAGCGGATCTCGGCTATTTTCTGGAGCGTGGTTCAGGCCCGCTGATCTCCGGCCTGACCTATGATACCCAGCAGTTGCGCGCAGCCGTCTCGACCGCCGTCGCGGGGATAGCGCGCGACATGTTTCTGATCATTGGCCTCACCGGGGTCATGTTCTATCAGAACTGGCAATTGGCATGCTTCGCCATCATCGGCATCCCGTTTGCTTCCTGGACGATCGTCTATATCGGGCGCCGCATGCGTAAGGTCGCCGGTCAGAGCCAGGCGCAGATGGCGAGACTGATGGCCAGGCTGGAGCAGACCTTTCAAGGCGTGCGTCAGGTCAAGGCCGATAATCGCGAAGCCGATGAGGCGGATTTCGCCAATGGCCTGATCGAGAAACTCTACAAGCTTAATTTCAAGGCCGTGCGCGTCCAAGCGATCAGCTCGCCCGTGACCGAGGTGATTGGCGGCCTCGCGATTGCCCTGATCATCGGCTACGGCAGCTGGCAGGTGATCGAAGGGACCACGACAACCGGCACCTTCTTCTCCTTCATCACGGCGATGATCATGGTGTACCGCCCCTTGAAGGCGCTCGCCAAGCTCAATACACAGGTCCAAGAAGGCCTGGCCGCGGCTGATCGGATCTACACCGTGCTCGATCATGAGCCGATCGTGAAGGATGCGGAGGAAGCCAAGCCCCTGCAGACCAGTGGAGGTGCCATCCGTTTTGAGCGCGTTACCTTCGGCTACCGACCAACAAAGCCGACGATACAGGGGCTCGACCTCGACATTCCCGCTGGCCATACGGTGGCTCTGGTTGGGGCATCGGGGGCCGGGAAATCGACCATCTTGAACCTTGTTCTCCGATTCTACGATGTCGATCAAGGCGGCGTTCAGATCGATGGGCAGAACATCAGGGACGTCACCCTCTCCTCCCTTCGAGGCGCGATTGCGCTGGTGAGCCAGGACGTCGATCTCTTCGATGAGACCGTGAAGACCAATATCGGCTATGGCCGTCGCGATGCCGATGATGCGGCGATTATCGAGGCGGCCAAGGCCGCGGCCGCGCATGAATTCATTACCGCGTTGCCTGACGGCTACGACACGGTGATCGGCCCCTCGGGCATGACGCTCTCCGGCGGCCAGCGCCAACGTCTGGGAATCGCCCGCGCGATGATCAAAAACGCCCCGATATTACTCCTCGACGAGGCAACATCGGCCCTCGATAGTGAAGCCGAACAGACCATTCAGCTGGCGCTCAGCCGCTTGATGCGCGATCGCACCACCGTGGTAATTGCCCATCGCCTTTCGACGATCATCAGAGCCGACATGATAGCGGTCATGGATCAGGGCCGGATCGTGGAAAAAGGCAATCACCAGGATCTTCTGGATGCCGGCGGCATCTATGCACGCCTTTACGAACAGCAATTCGCTGATCAGCAGGTTAGGGATCTGGCGCTCGATCTTCCGCCATCCGTCGTCACTGATGGACTTTGACATTGGCGCCTCGAAAGCGGCGGATCCGCTGGCATCATCGCCCCTGGGCGTCATCGATACTCGCCTGGCTGGCGGCGATGTATATCCGCCTCATCGACCACACCGGTCGCTGGCAGCTCGTCTATACACCGGAAACCGAGGCGCTGGTCCGCGCGGGAAAACCCTTCATCGGCGCCTTTTGGCATGGCCGCTTGTTGATGAGTTACCCCGCCTGGCGCTCCTTACGAGCCAAGCTCGGGGTTGCGCATCCGCCTGATCTCTACATCATCAGCTCCACTCATGGAGACGGCCAGCTAATCCAGCGCGCGGCGCATCTTCTTGGAGCGAAGACACTTTGGGGATCTTCCCGCCGCGGCGGTGCCAAGGTTCTACGCGAGGCGCAAAAGGTCCTAGAAGATGGACATATTCTGGTGATGACGCCCGATGGACCCAAAGGGCCTCGAATGCGCTCACATCCCGGCATTGCCTATCTGGCGAAGCAGACCAATGTTCCGGTGGTTCCCGTAACCTTCGCAACCCGGCGACAACGCATCTTCAAGAGCTGGGATCGTTTCATGCTGGTTTTGCCGTTTGCGCGGGGCATTGTCGCCTTTGGCGATCCCATCAAACTTACGGCGGAAAGTGACACGGAAACCGATCGCTCGTTCATCGAAGATCGTATGATTACGTTTTCCATCGAGGTCGATCGCGCGCAGGGCGTCGATCCGGTTCAGCCCGCAAACTGATGCTCCTCCCGCTCTATCACCTCGCGACCTATCTCGGCGGGCCGTTGATCGCGTACCATTTACGCCGCCGGGTTCGCCTTGGCAAAGAGGATGCGACACGCCTCGGCGAACGTTTCGGCAAGCCGAGCATCCTGCGCCCAGACGGCCCTCTGGTCTGGTTCCACGCGGCAAGTGTCGGTGAAACGCTGGCAGCCCTTCCTCTGATCGAGGCATTGCTTGCGGCTCGGCCTTCACTTCAGGTTTTGTTGACGACCGGCACGGTGACATCAGCAAAGCTTATCGCGATACGTTTGCCGGAGCGCATGCTCCACCAATTCGTACCTGTTGATCAACGCTCTGCCTGGCATGCATTCCTGAGCTATTGGCGCCCTGATGCTGGCTTTCTGGTCGAATCTGAGATCTGGCCTAATCTCATTATTCAAGCCGAAGCCTTTGGTCTGCCGCTGACGGTGATCAATGGCCGCATGTCCCAACACTCATTCGATCATTGGCGCCGGATCAGAGGAACGGCCAAACGGTTGTTCGGCGCCCTTACTCTTTGCCTTGCTCGCAATGATGACGATGGCGAACGCTTCCGTCTCTTGGGTGCTAGCGCAGTGCGCTCGATCGGGGATCTAAAACATGCAGCCCCACCGCTCCCAGTGGACGATGAGGAGTTCGCGCAATGGCGGGGAATGCTCGATGGGCGCAAAATCTGGCTCGCTGCAAGCACCCATCCGGGCGAGGAAAGCAAGATCCTCGATATCCATAAGACGCTGACAGGTGACTTTCCGGGATTATTGACGATCATCGTGCCGAGACACCCCGAGCGAGGTGATGAGCTGGTAGGTTCCATCACGGCAGCCGGACTTCAAGTAGCACAGCGCTCCAGGCAGATGATCCCCAACGCGCGGACCGACATTTATCTGGGCGACAGTGTCGGCGAGCTCGGCCTCTTTTACCGGCTAGCCCCCATCGTCTTTATCGGCGGGTCTCTCATCCCCCATGGCGGTCAAAACCCGCTGGAAGCGGCAAGGCTGGATAGCGCCATTCTGTTTGGGCCTGAAACCGGAAATTTTGAGCAGATCACTGAAACGTTGGTGACCCAGGAAGCCGCCAAAAGGGTGTCGGATGCCAACCACCTTGGTGTGACGCTCCGTCAGCTCATGGACGACCACCTAATGGTTGCCAAGATGGCCGATCGCGCCCAGCAGGTCGTCAGGGGCGAAAGTGCCGTACTCCATCGGATCCTCTCAGCCATCATGCCGTTCATCGATCGGAAGTTAGAGGGACGGTCGTCGTCGTCCGACCCAGCTATCAAAACAGCCGATGCGCGCGCCTGACTTTTGGCAATCGGATGGCCTCGTCGCGCGGCTGCTCGATCCTTTCGGCCGGCTCTATGGGTTAGCCGGTGATCTGCGCCGGCAATTTGCGACCAAGAAAACCGTGTCGGTTCCAGTCATCTGCATCGGTAACCTGACCGTTGGCGGAGCTGGCAAAACCCCGACCTCTATCGCCATCACCAAACACCTTCGAAAAAGCGGCCACACACCCCATCTTCTGACCCGGGGCTATGGTGGGCGCAACCGAGGGCCTCATCTGGTCGATATCGAACGAGATGATTCTGTTGAAGTTGGTGATGAAGCGCTGCTCCTTGCGCGGATCGCACCTTGCTGGGTATCACGCGATCGTGTTGTCGGTGCTGAAGCTGCGGTGAAGGCAGGCGCGAGCGTGATCATTTTGGATGACGGTCACCAGAACCCTCACCTCGCTTACGATCTTGCCGTGATCGTTGTCGATGCGGGCGTCGGCTTCGGCAATAACCGCTTGATGCCGGCAGGGCCGCTTCGAGAAACCGTTGTAGGTGGCCTGGCGCGTGCGGATGCCTTGGTAAGGATCGGCGCCAAGCCTGGACAAGCACCATTCGAAAGCCATTTGCCAGTATTCGATGCCTCCATCCAGCTAGCAACCGACGGCCACAATCTCCAGGGAAAACGCTTGGTCGCTTTTGCAGGAATCGGTCGCCCGGAGAAATTTTTCGAGACACTTCAGGACCTTGGCGCCGTTCTTGTCGAGACTCGCAGCTTTCCCGACCATCACCGCTACACGACGCCGGAGGTTGAGGAGATTTTGGCCTATGCGGGACAAGTTGACGCATCCTCTATAACAACCGAAAAGGATCATGTCCGCCTTCCGTTACCCCTTGGAAATTCTGTAAAAAAACTACCGATAGAGCTCCGCTTCGACGCTAAGAACGCTCTCGATCAGTTGATCTCGATGGCTCTTTGACCCGAGAGAGGCAATTAAATTTAGAAAAATCTAATTTACGAAACTCTAAATTATAATTAACTTGAATATTGAAGGACCACCAAGGAGGGTTAAAGGACGCTGATCCAGTTTTGCGTCCAAGGCGTAAGACAGATCAGAGGCTCCTTCGGGGTGTCCCGGAATGGAGCCAGTTTTTGAGCCCAAGCAAGGCTTGATGGACTGGCTGACAGGGGAGAGGACGAGATCATGTCTTATGTAGCGACCCCATCCACTCGAGATGCCAATCGCGAATTTATCCGGATCTCGATGAATGCCGCACTACTCTCCCGAGAACGTGAATTAGAGCTAGCCTATAAATGGCGGGATGAGGATGATGAAGAAGCGCTTCACGAACTCGTTCTTGCCTATATGCGGCTCGTGATCAGCACGGCCTCCAAGTTCAGAAATTACGGATTGCCCATCGCCGATCTGGTGCAGGAAGGCACTGTTGGCCTGATGCAGGCGGCTGAGCGTTTCGAGCCGGAAAGGGAAGTGCGCTTCTCAACCTATGCGTCGTGGTGGGTGCGCTCGGCGATGCAGGATTACATCTTGCGCAATTGGTCGGTGGTCCGCACCGGCACGACCGCCGCCCAAAAAGCCTTATTCTTCAACTTCCGCCGCCTCCGCGCGCGCATCCATGATGGCGGCAATGGCCAGCTTGACGACGAGGGACGGAGCAATATTGCCAAGGAGTTGTCCGTTAATGTGACCGACGTTGTCGCTATGGAAATACGGTTATCCGGCAGTGATCAGTCGCTGAATGCGCGGATCAGCCCCAATGGCGAGGATGAGTGGCAGGATTTTCTGGCTGATGAGACGCCCTCACCGGAAGAGGTGGTAACGCTTGCCCATGATAGCAAAACCAGATCGATCTGGCTTGCCCAGGCGCTGGCGGAGCTTACCGATCGGGAGCAGGTGATCATCAAGGAGCGACGCTTGCGCGACGATGGGCGCACCTTGGAAGAACTCGGCCGAAAGCTCGGCATCAGCAAGGAGCGGGTTCGACAGATCGAGCATCGTGCTCTCGAGAAGCTGAAATCGTCACTATTGAAGCGAACCGTCGAGGACGACCTGACACAGCATGTGGATTGAATGCATCTGCCCTGCCTGACTTTGTCATCAAGGTGACTGGACAATGATCACCATTTCGACCAAGTCATCAGCATGCAAAGACAGACCGGTCAGACATCCAAAACGCCGAACCAACCGCTGATCATCGGTGGAGGGCATAGCGGCCTGCTTCTGGCCCTTGCCCTCCACCGCTCAGGCCTGCCATCAACCATCATCGATGCCGATCCAGCCGATCAAGTTCTGAAGGCGCCCTTCGATGGGCGGGCGCTTGCGCTGATGCAGGGATCGAAGCGGGTTTTCGATGCGCTCGATCTTTGGCCAGAGTTCGAGACGATCGCCACGCCGATTTACAGCGTGAAAGTCCAGGATACCGGCACTGGTGGTCTCATAACCTATGATGCCTGCGATGTCGGCGACGATGCTTTCGGCTATGGCATGGAAACGCGACGTCTTCGCACCCGGCTGTTGGAGCTGGTCCAGGCATGCCCTGAGATCCGCTATTTCGGACATACAAGGCTGGATCGATTGTCCCGTGAGCCTGATGCAGTGACGGCCCATCTATCCGATGGACAATGTCTTCGAACACAGCTTCTCATCGGAGCGGACGGGCGACGCTCATCGGTGCGCGACTTTGCCGGCATTCGCACAAACCAGGTCTCCTACGATCAGATCGCGATCACCCTGGCCTTTCGTCATGAAAAGCCCCACGATCATCGGGTCCGTGAATATATGAACGAAGCTGGACCTCTCGCCCTCCTGCCGATCGGCGAGCAGATTTGCTCGGCAACCTGGATTGAGCGTCCGAGCGACGCCGAGAAGTTGCTGAACACATCCCCTGCCCGGCAGCTGAAAGCGCTTTCGGATCGACAGAACAGCGAACTCGGCCCCTTAGAAATCCTGGGCGAACCCAAGGGGTTTCCTCTGACTGCCTCGATGGCTAAGCGCTATGTGGCACCAAGAGTTGCCCTGGTCGGCGATGCAGCGCACGGCCTTCATCCCATCCATGCGCAGGGATGGAATTTGGGGGTTCGCGACGTGGCCGCTCTCACCGAGATTCTCGTGGACGCTGCCCGTGCCCAGCAAGATCCAGGAGGGGGTGATGTGCTGCAACGTTATGCGCGATGGCGAAGCGGCGATGCCCACCTTATCCTCAGTCTTACCGATGGGCTTAACCGCCTGTTTTCGACTGATTTCGTACCGGCGAAACTCCTTCGCCGAACCAGTCTCACCGTGCTCGACCGGATAGCGCCTCTGAAAACCTGGGTGATGCGCCGCGGCATGGGAATGAGCGGCAACCTACCAAAACTCGCGCGCGGCTTAACCCTCTAATGGTATGATCACATCATTGACTCGGACCGATATCGCCAAGATCGACGGTATACGGCCAAGTTTCTAAAGCCGGTGGCGGATCTCCACGGTTGGAGATTGGCCACCAAGACTTGTCACGCCCCCAAAAAACCAACCTTGAAAACTTGGCCGCATACCACCGGCCCTGATGCTATCGGTCGGAGTTCATGAGGCAGCCATGCCAATTAGGCTGCTTGGTGGACCTTTTCCATGCCGGTGAACTCGCGCACTTTCTTGCCAATTTTGGTCTTCTCATCGCAAGTCAGCACCCAGCGAACATTAGGATGGCGCCTGGCTGCAAGCTCCATCTGGCCCTGCCACCATGCCGGCGGTGCGATCGTACTATGGGCATTATCGCCATTGTTCAGTGATTTCTTGGCGGGGAAGGAGACGGTGGCGACATACACGAACGTCTTCGCCGCCTTGAACATTTCGTCCAGCACCCAAGGCACGTCTTCTGGCGGGAGATGTTCGACGACATCGGTGCTGATGACCCCGTCACATTGCTCATCATAGGCCTCGGCAAATGGCGCATAGCAAGGATCAAAGCAAACCACCTTGACGCCAGGCCAGGCCGGCTGGCTACGAAAACGGCTTTCGGCGGGTTCGCCTTCGAAAGGCTGGTAGTGCACCCCCTTGCCGGCACCATAATCCAGGATGTCCTTGGCTGAGGTTTCGCGGATCAGTGCTGCGATCGGCCCGATTTCCTTTTTGAGACTGCGACCATCGAAGGTTTCGGCGGCAGGGCGCCCCTTGCGCTCACCGGAGGATTGCTCCCCCTTCTCATGCATCAGGCGGTGCTGCTCCAAAAGGTCCTTATAGCGCTGGCTCGGACGTTCCTTGGTGAAGACGGTGAAACCTGCCTTGTCAGCGCTCTCCTGCAGGTCGAACCAAACCTTGCCATCGGGATGGGGCCGATAATTGAGCATTTCCGGCATGGGTTGCCAAGGCTGGGTCTGCAGCGTGGTGAAATGGAAGCATTTGGACTGATCGGCCTTGTATTCATCATCCCGCGCATTCCAGACCGGCGGCAGCTGGCCCCAGAGATTGTTGTCGAGGGTGAGCGCCCTGAAATGCTTGTGCTTGTGGCCGGACTGGGCGTGCTCAAGCTTCCAATGCTGGATCATCTTCTCGCAGTCGATCAGCATCACCGACGTCTCGCGCTGGGTGATGCCGAGCATACCGGCATCCTGCATATCCAGGTCGAACATCTCAGCCGGATCCGCCAGATAGATCTGATCGACGTCATTGTAGATCGCCCGGCCCGTGCCGTCGCACCAAGCCGGAATGGCGTAACGATAGTTGGTGAAGCCGGTTTTCCACCCTGTACGATCGAAACCCTTAACGTCCTTCATCAGATGAATTTCGTACACCCGAGCCGGATCGCGATGCTGCAGCACCGACCAGACAAAGACACGTTCAGCGCGATACTGGGCGTTCTCCGTGCCGAGGAAGATGCGCACCGGCGGCTTGCCATTGGGCTCGACGCCATCTTCGACATCGAAGCGCAACAGCTCCGGCACATCGCGCACGCCCTCGGGGCGGCCGGGATCCTTGTCCATCCAATAGGGCATCTTACGGTGATACCAATAGGTCTTGAACTTGGTCTCTTTGGGGAGCTTTTTGGCCACGACTATCCTACCTCGTCCAGATGATGCCGATGTCGCTCGCTGAAATGCCGCCATTCACGGTCAAGAATTTCGCCAAAAATTACGACCTCTCCCCTCAACCGGTCAAGACTGTGACAAAGGAATGCCAATTCTTTATCGGCGCTATGTGCCGGCGTATAGGCGTTAGGCGTTTGTATGTCGCCGGGATAACTGCCCTCGGGATGCCTAAAAAGATCGATGCCGGCGATGATCAAGCGCTTCGGTTGCAGGGCAACCGCCAATGCGATCATCGCAGCGCCATTGGTTGGACGATGCTCGCCCCAATCGAAGTCTTCGAGATCATGCCCGAAACGCTTCATGGAAAAATAGCGCAGACGATGCCGATGAACTCTTCGGCCGCCATTCATCAGCAGCAACATCTCTCCAATCTCATCCTGAAGCCCAAAGATCGGTTTCTTGATCACCTTCATGGTCGCATTGCCCCCCGTAAAGACGACATCGGGTTCCGTCATAACCGACCGATCCATCCAGGAATGGTTGACCCGAAATAGAGCATCATAGGAGACATCCCCAAGCCTCGAATCTTCACAGGAAGGCCCGTTGCCCAGGCAGACGATCGTTTCCGGATTGCCGAGCGCGTCGCGAAGCTGGTTTCGATCGTCGTAACGCTGGATGAAATCTCGGCATCGTCGCGCAAACCCAGCGTTGTCGAGACAACGATGGAGCCAACGGGCGAACAGCCGGCTCAAGGGCCGATCGCGCCGATTGTTCCACTTTCGATTTCGCCCCATCAGCGGAATAATCTGGTCGACGATCGCCTCTGCTTTCGCACCATCAAGACCGTTCGAAGGCAGTTGAATGAGCGTATGATCTTCGCCTACAAGCCTATCGAAACGAGGATTTTGGCCAGGAAATGCCTCCGTTCCGGATCCATCATCATCAACCCGACGGGCCGGTTCAGGCGCAGCCATGCCAACGCCGAGAAGAACGACCGGTGTCGATCGCTTCTTCAGGCAAGATAAGAGGATGGAATGCGGTAGTTTTTCCCCTTCCAGCATTATACAGGTTCGAACGCGCAGGCGTTTCAAAAAGATCGTGGTCGGCAGGCCGAGCGCAATGGGCGGGGAGACCGACGAGATCTCCGGGAAACGCTGCCGAAGCCAGGGAAGGAGGCTAGCATCCTCCGTGCAGAGAATAGTGGCAAGTCTGAGATCGACCTTGGCGAATGCTTGTAAAATCGGCGAGGCGGTCTCGAAGGCTTGTCGACTGTCACCATGAAACATCAGGCTTGGAAACGTTGTACGTGGAACCACGCCCAAGCCTTCTAACCCCGAACGCAACACTTTTTTCATGGCTGTGTTGATGGCTGTGAGAAGGATGTTACGATCCCAGCCATTCGGTCGAGGAATAGCTTGGACGTATCCTTCCTGGACGGTACCGATAAGGAAAGCTCGGTTGCAAAGGGGCGCGCCAAACCTGACTCGTACATCAAGGCATGCATCTTCTCTAGGTCACGGCTAGGCGTCATCCAGCCATTGTTGAAGACGGCGCAGCAGAGCTTGGCGAGACCGCCATGCTGTCGACGTGCCGCGACGGTCATCGCCCGCCTGAGCCGCTTCTTCGCGCCCAGTCGTTTGCTTGGCAAGGGTGCGATATAAAGCGGCTTTCCAGTCGACGCCGCTTCCGCCAACATCGACTCGCTCTCGCCAGTAACGATCAACCCATCAGCCGATGCCAGATAACCGAGGTAAGGATTACCGGCTTGCGCGCCACCGCCCCAGAGATGAAAAACGGTTTCATCCGCGGCCTGCTGCATGGCCTGGACCGCTTCAGGGGAAGTCCGCCGGCTCGTGACAACCGTCAGCGAGCCGCCTAGTGCTCTTGCCGCCGCTTCCGCCCTAAGAACGAGGTCACGGGCGAAGGAGGCCGGAAAGTCGTGCAAGGTGGTTTCGCCTCCAGCCAAAAGAACCAGGCGTGGCTGGCCCCTCCCCGTCATGAGGTCCGGCCATTCGTGCCTAGCCTCGGCAAGGCTGGTTTCCGTGACCTGGGTTGGCGGTAATGTCACAGCGAGGCGATTTCGATGGGGCGGCATGTTGAAGTGGGCACAACTGATCAGTAAGGAGAACTCATCGGCGGCCGTAACCCCTTTTCGACCGACATGGATAAGTTTCGATCGACAGTCGCTTGAACGCCTGATCCACCTTGCGACCGGAAGGCAGCGACGTCCCATCGCAATGACAATATCCGGCCAGGGTGGTGCCAAAAGATCCGACTTTTGCCGGTCCAGGGACCAAATTGTGGCGCCGATCAGTGAATTGGGCAGCTTGTTCACGGCATTGAAGGCCAACATTTTGGTCTGGAACGGCTGACCGAGTTCCGATGCCAGACCTTTAGCCTGGGTCTGATGGCCAGGCCGGTCATCCAGAAGAACCCATATCAAGGGCGTTTGCACTACCGTCTGTTCCAGCCGCATAGCCCGTACATGCCGAAGGATGGTTGGCGACACTCATCAGGGCTAACTTCAAAAATTCTTGACAAGGCTACCTCAATAATTTGTCTTCCCTGGCATCCGAAGTAAAAACCATGCATGCTTCTCGCCCAAAGTTTGATGGGCTTTCCTACTACCTCTGGACGCATATTCCGACCGGCGCTTCGATCGATCGACAACAAGAAGGTCTTGGACTTGCCGCGACTTGTTCTCATGCGCCATGGCACCACGGTTTGGGCCGAGACGGGCCGTTTTGCAGGTTGGGGCGACGCACCCTTGAGTGCGGCGGGTGAAGCGCTTGCCCGCAAAGCCGGTCGTCTCCTGAAACGCAAGAGCTTTGCATTCGACGTCTGTTTCACCTCAAGACTGATTCGTGCTCAAGAAACCGTGAGCATCGTGCTTGAAGAGTTGGAGATTGTCGATATCCCGTTGGAAAGTGACTGGAAGTTGAATGAACGTCACTACGGCATGCTTCAAGAAAAGTCCAGAAAAGCCATCGCCGACCATTACGGCAGTGAAGCGATGGTTGCCTGGCGGCGCGACTACCGGGCAAGGCCGCCGGCTCTCAGCGATGATGATCCAAGATGGCATGAGCAAAAGCAACGATTCCAAGACGTTCCGGAAGAAGATCTGCCCAGATCGGAAAGTCTTGAAGATGGCGTTCTGCGGGTCGAAGCCTTCTGGAAGGCATGTCTTTCGCCTGTGCTCCGATCCGGCAAGAACATGCTGGTCGTAGCTCATACATGCTCGATCCGCAGCCTGGTGAAAAGCCTGGATGGCTTGAGTGACGAACAGGCGGAGGCTTTTCGGATTCCCCCTGCCATCCCGCTTGTTTATGAGTTGAACGACGATCTCAGCGTTCTTAGGTCCTATCGACTGATCAATGACCGTGGGACATGGTGGCGTAATACGACGAACCGCTACAAGCCGCGCTGGATGTATCGAAAGGGGGCATGAGAGCATCCGGACGAAAGGCCGTTGATGTCCAGGAGAACTCTTGCGGCATCGATTGCCGGCACGCAATGTAGGTGTCTGATCAGATCAGCCGGGGGGGCACGCGTGATGGCAGGTTTCCAGGACTACGAAGCTTACGATGCCTTGGGGCTGGCAGCCCTCGTTGAGACCGGCGACGTTTCGCCACGAGAGCTCCTGGAAGAGGCTCTGGTACGTGTCGATGCAATCAATCCCAGGCTTAACGCGATAGCGGTACTGGCCGTTGATGCTGCAAGGGACAGTATCAACCGTGGTTTGCCCGATGGCCCTTTCAAAGGCGTGCCCTTTCTCTTGAAGGACCTCGGTGCCGAGGCGATCGATCTTCCCTCTCACAAAGGATCGACCCTTTTCAAGGACACGGTCTACAAACACGACAGTGAGATCGTTCGCCGGCTGAGGGCGACAGGATTGGTGATGTTCGGACGCACGACATCGCCCGAATTGGGTATCGGCGCGGTCACCGAGGCTAAGGTCTATGGAGGCCCTACTAGAAGTGCCTGGAACCTAGACCATACACCTGGCGGCTCGTCAGGAGGGACGGGCGCTGCGGTTTCCTCGGGCATTGTCCCGGCAGCCCATGGTTCCGATGGCGGTGGCTCGGTGCGCATTCCGGCCTCGTCTTCTGGCCTCTTCGGCATGAAGCCGACAAGGGCGCGGCTTCCTGACGGCCCGACATCGGGCGAGGGCTGGGCCGGCATGGCGATTGGCGGCTTTCTCACCCGATCGGTGCGTGACAGCGCTGCCTTGCTCGATGCAACGTCAGGCCCGGACCTCGGCGCGCCCTATTGGGCACCGCCGCTCAAGAGTAGCTTCAGCGATGCGATTGCAACGCCGCCGCCGCGCCAGAAGATCGCGTTCAGCAAGCGTTCCTTCACCGGCGGCGCTCTGCATCCGGATTGTCTCACCGCTTTGGAAAGGACGGCCAAACTGCTCGCCGAGCTTGGTCATCATGTCGAGGAGGCAACACCGAAACTCGACCTCATGCCCCTCATGCAAGCCTGGACAAAGATCGTCGCCTGCGGCACGGCCCTGACGGTTCGCGAGAAGATCAAGCAGCTCGGAAGGCCACTCCAGCCGGGCGATGTCGAAGCGGTGACTCACGGTGCCATTGCGCTTTCGAAAACCGTCTCCGGTTCGGATTATCTGGCTGCGGTGAACATGGTTCATCGGGCCGGCCGCGATCTGGCAGGCTTCTTTGGCGAGTACGATCTCCTGTTGACGCCGACCCTCGCCGAGCCGCCCGCCAAAATCGGCCGCTTCGCACCCGACAATGAGGACTTCGTCGACTATCGACTGGGGCCAACCGGCCTCTTGCCTTATTCACCCTTCACCGCTGTCTTCAATGCAACCGGTCAGCCCGCCATGTCGGTGCCTCTGCACTGGAACGACGATGGCTTACCTATCGGCCTCCATCTCGCCGGGCGATTTGGCGAGGATGAGCTGCTGATGGCCCTCGCCGCCGAATTGGAGAACGCCAGCCCTTGGTTCGACCGCCGCCCATAGTGGTGTGACCACATCATTAGGTTGCCGAGGAAGGGTGCCCTTCATTCCAAGGTATAAGCGCTCTTGTTGGGATGAAGTCGGTAGTGTCGGATGGTAAGGTAACCGGCTGCTATTGACTTAGGGCCTGGAAACGCTCGAGGAAACGTTGCTCGGCTTCGTCTGGAGGGAGTGGTTGGAGATCAAGGATGCTCAGCTCGACATCTGAAAACTGACCGCGCGGGTCGAAAATGGTCTTTGCCTCGTCCAACGGAAAACCGGCGATCTTGATCGCTTCGATATAGGCTGCAGCGCGATCGGCACGCTTGGTCAGGCTCTCCGCGGTTTTCGAGATCCCGGTCATCCCGAAACGTAGCCGAACCGCCTGCATCAATCGGCGTTCGATCTCGCGATAATCGTTACTTAAGGCATTTTTGAAAGGCGTGATCAGATCACCAATCACATATTCAGGCGCATCGTGAAGCAATGCAAAACGGCGCCAGCTCGGCACGGCGTCGGCACGAAACGTAGAAAGAATTTCTTCGACCAGAAGGCAATGCTGGGCCACCGAAAACGCCCAGCTTCCCGATGTCTGCCCGTTCCAACGAGCAACCCTCGCCAAGCCGACCGCGATATCCTCGATTTCGATATCAAGAGGGGATGGATCAAGGAGATCCAGGCGTCGCCCGGAGAGCATTCTCTGCCAGGCACGCGGAATGGGAACGGACTTGCTCATCAAACAGCTTCGACTATTTCCTCATGAGGTCGTTGATAAGAAAACGCCCCAACTTAATCTCGACAACGGACCGCATACCCCTGGACAACAAAACACGCTCTTCGAAGGCCATCACCCCCATGAGGTGGTCATACCACCTGACCGTCGATACGGCGGAAGGCATTGGTAATGGGATAGCGCCGGTCGCGTCCAAAAGCCTTTCTCGTGATTTTGACGCCAGGCGGTGCTTGACGACGCTTGTATTCGGCAAGGTCCAGAAGGTTGGAGACCCGTTGAACAGTCGCGCGCTCGAAACCCTGCTCGATAAGATCGCCCGCTGAACGGTCGTCCTCGACCAACGCCTGGAGGATCGCATCCAGCTCGTCATAGGCAGGCAAACTGTCTTCATCCTTTTGGTCAGGCCGGAGCTCGGCGCTTGGCGGCTTGGTGATGATTCGCTCAGGAATGACCAGGCCTGCAGGTGCAGCAAAGCTGTCGACGTGGTGCTGATTACGCCAATGGGAAAGTGCAAACACCGCGGTCTTGTAGACATCCTTCAGGACCGAATAGCCACCGCACATATCGCCATAGAGCGTCGCGTAACCGACCGACATTTCGGATTTGTTGCCCGTGGTCAGTAACATCGAGCCAAGTTTGTTAGAAATCGCCATCAACAGCAAACCGCGAATACGGGCTTGAATATTCTCCTCTGTAATATCCGGTTCCCGGCCCTCGAAGACTGGCGCCAACATTCCACCGAAAGCCGCGACCGCCGGCTCGATCGCCACCTCGTCCAACTTGACGCCAAGCGCTTTCGCGCAAGCTTCCGCATCGTCGAGGCTCTCTTTCGAAGTGTAGCGGGACGGCATCATCACGGCATGGACTTGGTCGGGACCGAGTGCGTCGGCGGCAACAGCAGCTGTGAGTGCTGAATCGATCCCACCGGACAAGCCGAGCACCACCCCGGGGAAGCGGTTTTTTTTGACATAATCCTTCAGACCGAGACACATCGCCAGATAGATGGATTGCAGATGAGCGGGCGGTTCGACCATCTGCCCGCCGGCGCATGTCCACCGATCATCGTCGCCGCACCGCCAGCGTGTGATCATCAGATCGGTCTCGAAATAAGGCGCTTGGGCAACCATGCGCCGGTCAGCATTGAGAACGAAGGAGCCGCCATCGAAGACCAGCTCATCCTGGCCGCCGATCTGGTTGCAGTACACCAGGGGAAGCCCAGCTTCGGTGACACGCTCGACTGCGAGGTTCAAACGAAGATCCTGCTTATCATGTTCGAAGGGCGAGCCATTAGGGATGAGCAGGATCTCCGCACCGCTTTCTTCTAGCCCCTCAGTGACATCCTCCGTCCACATATCCTCGCAGACCATTAAGCCAAGGCGGATCTGACTGCCATCGCCCAGGCGGAAGGGTATCGGACCTGGAACCGGGCCTGCCTCGAACACGCGTTTTTCATCGAAGACGCCGTAATTCGGAAGGTCATGCTTATAACGCGTGGTCTCAACTCGGCCATCATTTAAGAGGGCGACGGCATTATAGAGTTTGCCATCATCAACCCAGGGCGTGCCTACGAGAAGTGCCGGTCCACCATCAGTGGTCTCCTCGGCTAAGGCTTCAACGGCAAGGCGGCAAATCTCTTGCAGTGCCGGTTTCAATACCAGGTCTTCGGGCGGATAACCGCAAATCACCAGCTCCGAAAACAGCACGAGATCGGCACCTCCACGAGCCGCTTCGGCGCGTGCATCCCGGATCAGCTGAAGATTGCCGTCGATATCGCCGACGGTTGGATTAATTTGGGCAATAGCAAGGACGAATTCTTTGACCACGGCGATGGAGGCTCCGGCTAACACGCGGTTTCGAGCAGGGCTGACACCCTAGTGGTGTGACCACATCATCATAATCGCTCGATTGAGAGCGTAACATATTGATTCAGAATACAATTCTTAGCCTCCATGTTCATCGAATGATGTGGTCGCCCCACTAGATATAGCGCGGTGTTGCCCATCGACCTAGTGCCTTTACGGGTCGGGTAAAACCACTAACAGCCTCTAAGCTCATCAACAAATCGAGCGATGGCAGCCTACCGCCGCCGCCTGGCGTTAGATGCACAAGGTCTCATCTCGAAAGCCCCTCGATTAGCGTAAATGGGTATGAGCGCGGATGGTTCGCGCTCGTACAACCTTAAAGTTTTGATAAATTGAGTCGAACTGCGGAGCGCAAGAGAAACCGTCAGGCGATAAATGACACCAGCAGTCTGTCCAATAACTTGTGAGAGCCTGCAAAAGGAAGACAATCAATCGAAACTAGATTGACTAAAATTTGCAATGTATTTAAGCGTTCCACGGTAGGTATTTGGGCATGTCTCGATTCACAAAGCGCATCAACCGCAGTTTTTTTGGTTCTAACGTGATTGCCCAGGGGATTGAGCGTT
The DNA here is from genome assembly GCA_050633905.1 of Geminicoccales bacterium. GTDB lineage: Bacteria > Pseudomonadota > Alphaproteobacteria > Geminicoccales > Geminicoccaceae > JANQPX01. Next base: position 47,749 of record JBOEHJ010000050.1, on the reverse strand, counting down.
TGGTTTACCGGCGAGAGAAAATCTGCCGTCCGACGGACTAGACCGCCGTTATCAAGAGAAACGTCAGGAGTGAGTGATGGGAAGGAACGATCCGCCGGCATTCGCCGCTTTTTTGAAGCTGCGCCGGCCGATGGCAGCATTCGTGGCACTGAGCCTCGGCATGGGTGTCGCCAGTATCACCACCAAGCAAGTCTTAGCGCAATCCGCTGAGCAACAGGCCGAAGGTGAAGCTGGCCCAAACGGCGACAATGCCCTTGACCAGCTCACAACAGCGATCGGCAATTACAAGACCAAATTGCAGAAGATCAAGGATGCTTTGGAAAAGTCGCCAGAGCCAAGCGAGCTGACGCGAGAACTCGGGAACTCCAAAGATCTCATCGAGGATCTGACCAAGCGCTTAACCTTGGTACGCGATGAGCGTGACGTTCTTGCAGCCGAGCTAGCTGGCGAGCGCGAGACATCCGCCTCAACGATTGCATCGATGAAGCTGGATTCAGAACGTGACCGAGCTTTGATGGCGCAGATTCAGACCGAACTCGGCCAGACCAAGGGCGAGCTTGAAGACACGGTCAATGCTCGCGTTGCCCTCGAGGCGTTGCTGACCGAACAGCAGGCAACAGCCGACGAGCTTGAGCAGCAGATGCGCAGCGAAATCGATGTCAACCAGCAGCAACTTACAGGGCTGCAATCGGTGCGTGATGAACTGCAGGCCGAGCTGGTCGGGGTGCGCGAAACGTCTTCGGCCGAAATCGAATCTCTCACTGGCGATATCGACGCGGCAAACGCACAGATCGAAGCGTTAACAGGCCAGTTGGCCACCTCTCAAGAACAATATGCTGCACTCGATACCTCACGAGAGACGATTAGTGGTGAACTGGAAGCGGTGAAGCAAGCTGCAGCTGCCCAATCTGCTGAACTAACCGGGCAGGTTGAGGCGGCCACGAGCCGCGCCGACTCACTGAGCGACCGTCTGAACGTTTCGCAGCAACAGGCGATCGAGCTGCAAGAAGCCCAACAATTGCTTGAATCCGAGCTCGCCAAGCTGACCAATGCCTCCCAGACTCAGACCGCGGATCTACGCAAGCAACTTGAGCTTGCCCGACGAGAGATCTCCGATCGCGAAGCGAGCTATGACGATCTCTCGAAGCAGATGGCGGATGCGACAGCTGCTGCGGCCAATCAGTCGGCCCAGCTTGCAACTGAGCTCGAAGCGGCCCAAGTGCAACTTGCCGAGCTGCAGCAATCAAACGCGCTGGTCGAGTCTGACTATGCGGAGTTTCGCAGCAGGGCGAATGCCGAGAAGGAGAGCCTTGAGGCTAACCTGAACCAGTCAAGTACCCAGGTTGTCAAACTCGAGGCGACCCGCGACGGGCTGCTTGGGCAGATTTCCGAAGCCGCCGTCACGGCCGAGCGTTGTGTCGCCGATGTCGCGGAACTTGGCGATCAGCTGATCGCAGCACTCGATCATCTCGAACAGCTCGAAGCGGCCCTTGGTCAGGCGCAAGCCGGTCGTTCGGCCCTGGCAGCAGAGCTGGCGGCCGTGCGCCGTGAAAATGGCGAAGCACCAGGCGAAGAAACTGCCAGCGACACCACGCAATAAGTTTGAGGAAACCGGTACCGGCCGGTCGTCCGCCCGATAAGACATGATCGATGGCCCGGCGCGCCAGCTTAAGTGCGCCGGGCCATTCGTCTTTTAAAGGCTAACATCGTCGCGTTGCGCTGACGTTGTGTGAGATCAGGCGATGCCTTTAAAGATCGGGAAATAGCTTCGGATACTCTTTCGGTCCGGGCTCTTGAAGAGATCCACCTCGTATCGAGCACGGTTGATCACGGCCTCGCTATGTCTAGGCTCGAAGAACCGAAGCGTACCGAGCGCCATTAAACCTTCGATACTGCAACCGACCCAAAAACCGCCGACAGGCTTGAAGAGTGGTCGCTCCACCTGAGCGTTGTGATCTTGAGCGCGCCAACGGAAGGCGAGAGTGACAACATCAGGTAGTGCTAAGGCTTCTCCGACGATATGCCGGGGGTAACGGTTCCCTTCAAAGTCGATGTCATCGCCAGTACCGAGCAAGCCGAAATCGTCAAGATAATAGCGATACCAGAAATGATAGCCACTGACCGTCCCCGCTTTCTGCTCGCCGACGACGACATGTTCAAACCCTGAAAGATCGAGATTTCTGCCATCGTCATACTGGCGAAACCAGATGTCGAAGAGGATCGATTGAAACTCATCGCGCGAATAGGTGTCGCCGCGCTGATCACCCAAATAGCGTCGGGTTTCCTCCATCGGCGCACTGTCAGTCAAGGGCTCCAGAAGGGCCAGCATCTCCTGGGCTTCGTCCTGAGTCGTTTCCTCGCGTTTGGTTTGATCGAGACGGTAATTGTCGAACAGAGCCTTGGTGAGGTCGTAGGTTTCGCGCTTCTCTTTCGGAATCGAAACTTCCGCGATGATTTTGTGATCCCGATCCCTGCCGCCTTTTTCATCGACCCGTACAAAACCGATCGAGTGATCGCCGCGATCGCCTGCCCGGATTGCTGGAACCCCGCGATGACCTTGGTCCGCATCCCAGATCCGTTGATAGGCATTGGCGTCGCTGGCATTTGCACGGCGAAGAAGAAGCGACGGGGCCAGCAAGCTGCCGGCGCCGAACGCCATCGATCCCAACATCATACGGCGTTTCACGTTGTTCTTCCTCCTCCCGATTAGCTTGATCGACCTGGTCATACGATTGATGGCACGCCACAGCAAGACAAGCCATCGATCGGTTTATTGCTACGACGCACGACAAGGCTTCAAGCTCTCATTATGAACGTTGGCCTTCACCGCTCCACCCTCAAAGATACCACATCCTTTCCAACGCACTTACAGATTGAAATTTGTCAGTAAATGCTGGTTTTTTCTTTTAAACCCTGAAGCCCTAGTCCAAAAAACTAATGTGCCATCGTCCAGGATGGCCGAAAAAAAATGTTTTGGAGGGACCAATGGCAACAGACGCAGGCGGCGTCGGCGGTGGGACGTCGACGTCGAGCGGTGGCAAGTCCACCAGCTCCTCGTCCGAGTCGAAAGGCAAGGACAAGAGCGAATCATTCGGCAAGGCAATGAGCCAAGCTTCCGATAACAAGGACAGCAAAGACAATAAGGATAGCAGCAAGCCAGACTCGAACAGCAGCAGCCAACAATCACCCGCGACATCGGCGACGGATACAAGCCAGACGCAATCCAAGGACGGCAAAAAAGAAGACGACAATCAGCCGAATGCCGCGGTGGTCGGACGCTCGGCTGCGCGGTCCAGAGAAAACTACGTCGGCGCGCAGACGCAGCAGGTAACGAATGCTGTCGAAAACGCCCCCTTGACGCCTTACAACGGCGATGTTCATCGACAAGTCGGTACGGGCTATTATGGCGGGTACAATCAATCGCAATACTCAGAACCCGGTCGTAGCAACAGGCCTGGAGAATCAACCTTATATACGTCAGAGACCATACGCGGCGTCGAGATCGAATCGGGCCGCTATGCCGATCCTGGCAAAACCGGCCTCGAGAACCGGACCGTCGTAAGAAGCGTGCTCTCAGGCGACGTCGTCGATGCCACCAACCTCCCAGGCATCACTGAGGGAGCGCTAACAGAGCCCTATGCCGGCGGCAAGCAACGAACCACCTTGAGCAAAATAACGGGCGAGGATCCTTATCACCATCCCCGGACTCTAAGTGATGCTGCGCGAGCCAAGGGAGCCGATGCATCGCGCAGACCTGCAGGCGAAGGTACCGTGCATGTTGATGTGTTCCCAGAAAATATGGCCAATCCGAATGGGCAACTCCAATACCGAGACCACTACCACGTCGATGCCAATAACGTGCCTAGCGCTGTCCAAAGCACACCGGCTGACATCAGCTCGCCCCCATCACCGAGCACGCCCAGCAACTATCTGAACCCGCCAGACGGCTCACCGGAAGCGCTAAAGAATCAGGCCGATGTGACCAACCACACCCGCGCGGGCGGCATGCGTTACGGTGCAGCAGGCGGTTTCGCGGTTTCCGGCTATCAGGCCTTGCGTGATGGCGAACTCACTGCAAGCGATGCCGCCAACGTCGCTCTCGGGACTGGAGGCGGCGCAGGGGCTGCGATCGTCGACGATGCCTTGACCAAAAGCATGGGCGGCAGTTTCACGGCGGGCGTCAAAGCGGGCGGCATTGTCGATGGCGTTGTCTCGGCCGGCACCTCGGTCTACAGCAACGCTCAAGCCTATGAGCGCGGCGAGATCAGTGCTGCCGATGCGACAGCGGATGTGATCGTCGATACTGGTGTCGGCGTGGCATCCGGGCTTGCTGGTGCAGCGGCCGGTGCCGCTATCGGCAGCGTCATCCCGGTGGCGGGTACGGCTGTCGGTGCCGCCATTGGCTTTGGCGTCGGCATGATCGCAAGCTGGGGCGCCTCCAAGGCTATTGAAGGTTCCGGCGCTGGAGACTGGGCACGAGAAGGCCTGGGCGATGCCCTTGAAGACAACAAAGAGGGCATGCTGGAGAAAGGCTGGGGCAAGATTTCCAGCTGGTTCGATTGAAGGGACCCAAAGGATGACGGAAACGGAGCTGCCAGTGATCGATAGCTTCGAAGCGCTCAGTAGCCAGCTTGCCAAGGAAGGTCTGCCGTTTCGCAAGGTGGATGGCGAGCAGGCTCTGAGCCTGCCGACCCGCCTGGGCGATACCGATTCGGTGCTTCATCTTCGATGGGAGCCGACCCCCGGTGTCGTCCAGTTCATCCAGCCTTTGCCGTTAGCCGTGCCGCCCGCGACCAAGGTCGAGGTTGGCCAGGCCCTGCATCGGATCAACCTTCAGCTTGCGATCCAGGGATTCACGCTGGACGAGCAAACCGGCAATGTCGCTTTTCGCACCCAAGTCCTTCTGTCCGCCGGTCAAGGCTTGCTTCCCGGCATGATAGGGCTGATGATCCGCTCGTCGATCGAGACTGCGAGTACGCATTTACCAGGCATCCGGGCGATCGCCAATAGTTAGCCGCGAGGTGAGGTGTCATGTTGGACAGCGTCATGGATACCATACGACGCTTTCTTAAAAGGCGCCGCATGAAAGTGGAGTTAAAGGATCTCCGGGCCAGCGGCGAGTTGGACGAAATCCTGCGTGATGCCGACTACGAGTTGGTGCCGGGCGATCAAGGTTCGGACTTCGTCAATGTTTATCGCAAAAGCAATGTAGCATTGGGGGCAGAGCTCTTCTCCACCCTGGCCGTGAACAAAGACGAGGCGGTCTGGTGGATCGTCCAGCGCTATCGTGAGGAGAGGGGCGGGGCTTGAGGGGAATGAGCCTTGGCGCCATTCTGGAAAGCTTTATCGACCTATCAAGCGCCTCCTGCAAGGACAGCACCGGCGAGCGGAGATGGCGCGGCTACGGGCCTGTGGCGAACTCGACCGAATCCTTCGAGACGCGGAGGATAAAGGGATCTATTACGATGAAGCGCCCATTATTCTCGAAGTGCTCTCGCTCCAGCGGGCCATGGGCCAAGATCAGCGGCTTGTTGCCGTTTATCTATTGGAATCGGAAAAAGCGTTTTGGTGGGTTGTGTGCCGCTACCGTGAAGAAACAGGGACCGATATTGAGGAAACCCTAGCCTCTCTTGCGAAAAGTGCTGCTCAAGGCCAAGTCGTTGATCCGATCAGACGCTTTATGGAAAAGCGTCACATGAAGATAGAATTGAAGCGATTGCGCGCAAGCGGCGAGCTCGACCAAAGTCTCCGCAATTCTGACTATACAATAACAGGACCCGCTCAGGGTGAATGGTGCGCAGTCTATCGCAGAGGAAGCGAGGCCGATCGAGGTTCAAAGCTCTTTGCGTCACCGCTCACCGACGAAGCCTATTGGTGGATTGTCCAGCGCCATCGTGAAGACATAGCTGGAGCCGATCCGTCAACACCGCCGGGTCGATCCGGCTAACGATTTGGTTTTATAACACCAGCCAAGACACTCTCTATGGTTAACGCATCCCATGGGGTGTCAGTTGATGCGGATTAAGAATTGTGAATTATCGCAATAATATTTAAAACTTTGTTAAATCATTCGCGGAAAGTGGCGGGAATTATATGTCAACTGAACGCTATGTCGGCGAGAGAAGGGCTCTTTGGCATTTTCTCTCGGAACTCCAGCCGCTTGTTATGACAAGCCTGGGCAACGATTCCTTACTGTATCACCGCATCGGCCGTGCTTTGAAGGCTGGTGATCTGGAGACCTTGCGCGATGCTCGCCGCATGTTTCACAAATTACCGGAAAAAACCAAACGTAACCTGATGCGAGGTATTTTCGACGGCACGGACGCGGAAACCGCGGTTGGCGCGCCGCCGATCGAAAAAGAAGCGTCGTTCAGCTCGAGCAGAGACAGGCCGTCTTCCGTTATTCGGTTCAGCGCCTTTCCTGCGGCCCGCAACGAAGAGACGGCTCTTTCCGTCGAACTCGACGATGAAGACATCAGCAATCATCCCCCTATTCAAGTCATGATTGAGCCTGGTACGTTGCCGAGAACTGCGGCTGAAACGCTGCGCCAGATTGCAAATTGGATCGAACATGATCGGCGGCTGTTGTCGACCCAACATTGGGTTCGCGGCGAAAAGCGGACCAACGCTTCCGATGGAACGTTGGACTAGGCTACCATCCTTTCTCACCCGCTTTTTCCAAAGGCTTAGACATCTCTTTGCCGCCTCAAGCCTTGTCCTTGGGACTGGGCTTCTTGCTGGTCTCGCGGGATGTGCTCCCAGCGTGAATGTCGGCCCCATCGGCGATAGTACTGCCGCGCGGAACAATCTTATTGTTGCACTCGAAAATGGGCCTGTTCGAGCACAGATCTTCGGCGATCCTTATGGTCTCGATCCCGCCCGTCAGGACATTCTGATCGCAAGCGCCATCGGCGATGGCGTCCAGGGGATCAGAGCAAGATTCTCCGCCGATCCCGGTCTCTATGTCACTGATCAACCAAGATTAGTCGTGATCCTCAATCCACAAGCCGATCCCTCGCCCACCGTTACCTGCGGCCGTCCCGAACAAGTCCGAACAGTGCCCGCGAACGAAAAGCTGTCACTGATCGCCGCCTTTTGCCAAGGCGATAACCTGATCAATGCCGTCCGCGCCGATGGCGATGTGTCGGGCCCCTCGGATCAGCGCCTAAAGCGCCTTCTCTGGCAAACAGGCGGCGCTCTCTTTCCCGACGATTACGAGCAGACTTATGGGGTTGATCTCATCCCCGGCGTCAATATCGGGGTCGGCGGAAGCTTTGGTTTCTAGTCTTTTGTAACTTTGTTTTGGGTTACCACCCTGACGTTAGCGCCTCCCAATCTGGTCGCGACGTCACCTGCTCCCAACACATTCGGGTGATGAGTAGCATCCTCGTTAAAAAAATTTCCACCTACTTCCTCGAGATATGATGAAATACCGTCGATCTTGGCGATAGTAGAGGAAAGCAAATGACGTGGTCACACCCCAAGCCTTCTTGAACATGGATCAATGAAGGATAGCTTTTTCATCGTTGTCGACCGATCATCAATAAACCCTAACGAACGATGTCTTGAGCGGCGGTGCTATAGGACACAAAGGGGGGAGAGCTGGTTTTGAGCGAAAAGGCTGACGTCATCATCATCGGCGCCGGCATCGCCGGAGCATCGCTTGCCTTCGAACTTGCCAAGCATCGTGATGTGGTGGTCCTGGAGTGGGAAAGTCAGCCCGGCTATCACAGTACAGGCCGCTCGGCCGCGATGCTGATTGAAACCTATGGCAGCGAGGCCGTTCAGGGACTGACTCGACAAAGCCGGGTGTTTTTCGAAAATCCACCTTCGGATTTCGCCAAGACGTCCCTACTTTCACCGCGTGGCTACCTCCATTTGGCACGCACCGATCAGCAGGATGCGCTTAGCAAGGTCTATGAGGCGGTCAAAAAGACCATGCCCTCCGTTCAGCTATTGAACACGAACGAACTTTGCGCGCTCGCACCATTGGTCGATCACGATTATGCAGAGGCCGGGCTGTTCGAGCCCGACGCCATGGCCATTGATGCCGCAGCACTGCACCAAGGTTATCTCCAGGGCTTCGCCAGGCAAGGCGGGCGTCTGATCACTTATGCCGTCACCACCCATGTTGGCGCCAAGAATGGAGGATGGGAAGTGGTCACCGCGTCCGGCAGCTTCGAAGCACCCGTGCTGGTCAATGCCGCAGGCGCCTGGGCCGACCAACTAGCCGTGCTGGCACGGGTGGAAACCATCGGCCTAGTGCCCAAGCGGCGCACCGCGATCCTGCTCGATCCGCCTGACGGAGCCGACACCACCAACTGGCCGATGGTCAGTGACATCGATAATGAATTCTACGTCAAACCTGAGGGGACTGCTCTCATGGTGTCGCCGGCCGATGAAACCCCAGTACCGCCCTCCGACGCCCAACCAGAGGAGCTTGACGTTGCCATCGCCGTCGATCGGTTCGAGCGGCTCACGGGAAAGACGGTGCGATCAATCCGCCACCGCTGGGCTGGCCTCAGGAGTTTTGTTACGGATCACAGCCCCATTGTTGGATTTGACACCAAAGCACCAGGTTTCTTCTGGCTGGCTGGTCAAGGAGGTTTCGGCATTATGACGGCACCAGCAATCGCACAACTCGCAGCAAGTCTGATTATGAAAGAGAAGCCACACACCCCTCTCACCGCGCTTACAGCCAACGTCTCACCGAAGCGATTGAAGACGGCATCGTGAGAGGCCGCTGAGGGTTTTCGATGATACGATAATAGGAAACGTCCCCCTGATATGATGAGGTGCTGTGGAGACTAGCGACAATCAGGATCGCAGGAGAAGAAAAGTTGGAACCAGGGCCAGCGATCTCCAACTTGAACTTCCGGCAAAGAACGCCCGCTTCTTGACGAAGCGCGAAAGTGACATAGAATGAATTCTGAATTCAGAGTTCGGAATACACCCGATGAAAATCATCGAATCTCAGCCCAGTCTTACCGAGCAGGTCTATCATGCCATCGCCGATGAGATCTGTAATGGCGCTCTGCCAGCAGGCTCCCATCTCGTGCAGGAACAGCTTGCGACCAAGCTCGGCGTTTCACGACAGCCGATCCAACAAGCCATGGCCCTGCTCAAAGCCGACGGCATGGTCGAGGAGATAGGGAGGCGCGGCCTCAGCGTGACGCCGCTTGATCTCGATCTGATGCGTCATCACTACGACATCCGCGCCGCCCTCGATGGTCTGGCCGCGCGCTTGGCGGCGACCCGGGCACGGGACATTTCGGGCGTTGCCGGGGATATCGCGAAGCAAGGGCTTTTGATCCTACAACAAGGCGAAGACGCCGTTGACCGGGGTGTCGTCGGCGACCAGGTCCGGCATGACGAGGCCCTTCACAAGTTCCTTTATGAGCATTCGGGCAATCCCCTGCTCACAAAGACGGCCGAGCCCCATTGGCGTTTTCTTCGCCGCGCGATGGGCGACGTCCTCCGCCATGCCGAACTGCCTGGCGATATCTGGCGTCAACATGCGGAAATCCTGGAAGCGGTGATTGCAGGTGATCCGTCTCGCGCCGAGGCATTGATCGTCGCCCATGATCTAGAAGCGGCGGAAGCTCTGCGATCAGCGCTCGCCAAACGACCAGCCATCGCAGCTGGCAACTGATGATCGGCTGATCCAAGGGAGGCGATGGCCATGACCCCACTCTTGACCGTTGGTGAGACGCTCAGCGCCCAGGCGCGGCTGCAGCCGGAGCGGATCGGTGCGCGCGATCTCGAGCGTTCCATGACCTTCCGGACATGGAACGAACGCGCCTGCCGTCTCGCCAATGGGCTGATCGGGCTTGGTCTCGCCAAGGGCGATCGGATCGCAGTTCTTGCCTATAACCGGGTGGAGTGGGCAGAGATCTACGTCGCCGTCGCCAAGGCTGGCCTGGTCGCCGTGCCAATCAATTTCAGACTGACAGCGCCGGAGGCGCTCTTTATCTGCGAAGACTGCGCGGTGTCGGCGTTGATCGTCGAGGATGCGCTAATTGATGTCGGCGAACCGATCCGCGAAAAGCTCATCCTTCAATCCAACCGCTACATCTACATCGGCGAACGGACGCCGTCCGGATGGTTATCGTACGAAGACCTTATCGACGAGGCACCCATCAACGAGCCCCATGTCGGGGTGGCGCCTGAAGATCCCTGGTGCCTGATGTACACCTCGGGCACGACCGGCAATCCCAAAGGCGCTGTTCGCGCACATCAGGGCATGGCGATGCTCGCCTTCATGACCCAGGTCGAGCTTGGCCTTTCACGTCAGAACGATGCGCTACTGGTGATGCCGATGTGCCATGCCAACTCACTGAATTTCTTCACGTCTTTCCTCTATATCGGTGCAACCACCACCATCTTCTCCCGCCCGAGCTTCGATGCCTCCCTTTGCCTGCGCACCATCGGTGAGATGGGCGTCACCTTCTCCTCCCTGGTGCCGACGCATTTTTCGATGATGCTCGATGTTCCCGAAGCCGAGCGCGGGAAGGCCGGTTTCGAGCGTGTGCAAAAACTGATGATCTCCTCCGCCCCTGCCCATGTCGATCTCAAGCGCCGGGTCATGGCGATGTTTCCGAATTCCGGTCTTTTTGAGCTTTATGGCTCCACCGAAGCGGGGTGGGTCACCATGCTGCATCCGGACGAGCAGTTCGATCATCTCGGCACGGTCGGGCGTGAGGTGGTGGGTTCTGCTCCGATCCGTCTTCTGGACGATGACGGCAAGGAGGTGCCAGACGGCGAGCCGGGCGAGCTCTTTTCCTACGGTCCTTACGCCTTCGATGGCTATTGGAACCTGCCGGACAAAACCGCGGAGGCTTTCCGGGACGGTTTTCTGTCAGTCGGCGACATCGCGCTTCGCGATGAAGACGGCTTCATCCGCCTGATCGATCGCAAGAAAAATCTGATCATCACAGGCGGCGAGAACGTCTATCCCTCGGAGGTCGAGGCAATGCTCGCCGCGCATCCTGATGTCAAGGACGTCGCGGTTATCGGTGCGCCCGATCCGAAATGGGGCGAGCGCGTCGAGGCCGCCGTCGTCGTCAGGGATGGCGCGGCCATCTCGCCAACAGACTTGATCGCCTGGACGAGAGAAAAACTCGCCGGCTTCAAGCGCCCCCGCGCTATCACTTTTCTGAAACCCGAGGAGATGCCGCGTAACGCCACCGGCAAAATCCTACACCGCGTCCTTCGGGGCATGCTGGCGGGTAGCAATGAGGCGGAGCCCAGTAAGAAAGTGGAAAAAGAATGACCGAGCGACAGGACCTCAACCAGGACGAGGACAGCGTAGCCGCCTGGATCGCCAAAGCCCTTCTGGCGCGCAATGTCGATCGAATTTTCGGGCTTCAGGGCGGTCACATCCAGCCGATCTGGGATCATGCCGCAAGGCTCGGCATCCGCATCGTCGACGTGCGTGACGAGGGGGCCGCCGTACATATGGCCCACGCCCATGCCGAACTCACAGGCAAACTCGGTGTTGCCATGGCGACAGCTGGGCCAGGCGTCACCAATTGTGTGACCGGCATCGCCAACGCCTCGCTCGCGCGAGCGCCCGTCCTTCTGATCGGCGGCTGTACGTCCAGGCCGCAGGCGAATATGGGACCACTCCAGGACATCCCCCATGTCGATATTCTGAAACCAGTCAGCCGCTATTGCCGGACCGCGCGTGTGGCGGATCAGGTTCTGCGCGAGCTCGACGAGGCGATCGCGCAAGCTGAAGGCGATCTCGGCGAGCCCGGCCCATCTTACATCGAAGTTCCGACCGATGTCCTACGAAGCCGCGTGTCGGCAACATTGCTTCCAGAAGACTGGCTTGCGCCGAAGCCCGCGCGCCGCCCAACCCCAGAGCCGGCGCGGATCGAAGAGGCGATTCAGGTGATCCGCGCGGCGAAAAGACCACTCGTCGTAAGTGGGCGTGGAGCGCGTTTTGCAGGTCACGCCGTGACCAAATTTCTTGATACTGCTGATGTCCTCTATCTCGACACGCAGGAGAGCCGAGGGCTGGTGCCGGCGGATCACCCATCCGTTGTCGGTGCGGTGCGCGCAGCCGCGATGGCTGAAGCGGATCTGGTGATCACGCTCGGGCGCAAGCTTGACTACCAGCTTGGCTACGGATCACCCGCGGTCTTTCCGGATGCACGCTTCGTCCGCATCGCCGACAATGCAGGCGAGCTGATCGACAACCGCCGCGGCACGCCGGAGATTTTTTCTCCGGTTGACCTCGCCCTCGATGCGCTGACCGAAGCGCTCGGCAAGGATGCTGGTTCGCGCGATCAAAACTGGCTAAGCGGACTTCGTGAAAAGCATCGTGCCCGTGTTGAAAAAAGCGAAAGTGACGCCGCACCGAGTATCGGTGCCGATGGCAAGATTCATCCCATGGCGATCTTCGAGACGCTTCAAGAAATCGCTGAGCCTGACTACATCGCAGTTGCCGATGGCGGTGATCTTCTGAGTTTTGCCCGGGTCGGCCTTGCGGCCAACACCTATCTCGACGCTGGCGCATTCGGTTGCCTGGGTGTCGGTGTGCCCTTCGCGATCGCCGCAGCCCTTGCCTTCCCCGACCGGCAGGTAATCTCGGTAAACGGCGACGGCGCTTACGGCATCAACGCGATGGAAATCGACTCAGCTGTTCGCCACGGCGCAAAAGCTGTTTTCATCGTCTCCAACAACGCCGCCTGGAACATCGAGCGCTATGATCAGGAGTTCAACTATGGCGGCCGCGTGGTCGGCACCACGCTTCGCCACGCAGAGTACGCGGCGATGGCTAGAGCACTCGGCGCCCATGGCGAACGCGTCGAGGACCTGGCCGATCTCGCGGATGCAATCCGCCGTGGTCTCGACAACGCGCCTGCCGTGATCGATGTCGTGACCTCGCAGGACGCCGTGTCCTCGGATGCGAAAAAGGGCTTGGGCTTCGTTCCGGACTATCAACCGCTGACCGCTTGGGATGACGCCGAGCGCAAACGGCGGGGGCTTCTTTGACGTTTTCCGGGTCTGGGAAAAAGGGGTTAGCGAATGACCATTCAGCACCGGCACATCACAGTTGGCGGCGTTCGGCTTCATGTGGCGGAGGCGGGCGAGGGTTTGCCGCTGATCCTGCTTCACGGCTGGCCAGAATTCTGGGCGACATGGGAGCCGGTGATGATCAGGCTGGCCGATCGTTTTCGCCTGATCGCACCTGACTTTCGTGGCTTTGGCGAAAGCGACAATCCGAGTCCCAAACCCACGGACCAGGCGGGTGCGGACGTTCTCGCCGATGATATTCTAGGCCTGATGGACGCGCTTTCGCTGAAGCGGGCGGGCTTCGTTGGCCACGACATCGGCGCTTACGTGATGCAGAGCATCGCCCGCCATCATCCGGAGCGGGCCACCCGCCTGCTGTTCTTCAACTGCCCGACCCACGGCGTCGGTGCGCGCTGGCGGGATCCTGATCACATCAACCAGATCTGGTATCAGACCTTTCACCAGATGCCCTATGCCGCCGAGATCGTCGGCGCCACGCGTGAAAGCTGCAAAGCTCATATCGGGCATTTCCTCCGTCATTGGTCGCATAAAAAGCACGCATTCGACGATGTCCTGGAACGCTGGGTCGATAATTTTATGCGTCCCGGCAACCTTCAGGGCGGCTTCAATTTCTACATAAGCCAGAACGCACCCCGGCTCGCGGTCATGGCCGGCACGTCACCCATGCCTGAAAAAATCAAGACGCCGACCCACGTCGTCTGGGGACGGCACGATCCAATCCTCCGAGCCGAGTGGACCGACGTTCTGCCCGATGCGTTCGAAGACGTCTCGATCGACATCGCCGAGGATTGCGGTCACTTCGTGCATTACGAAAACCCCGATCGCGCCGCCAACGAAATCACTGCGTTCTTCGAATGAAAGCAAAACCATGAAACTATTAACATTCCTCCTGTCCGCACTTCTTCTAGTCAGCGGACCGCTCGCAGCGGCGGCGGTGGAGCTTGAGACGATCGCTGAAGGGCTGACGGCGCCGATTGATCTGGCTGATCCCGATGATGGCAGCGGGCGGCTCTTCGTGGTGGAGCAGCAAGGGATTGTTCGTGCGCTCGACAGAGATGGTCAGCTGTCGGATGAGCCATTGCTCGACCTTCGCCCACATCTCCTGGAGTTGAAGAACGACTTCGAAGAGCGCGGCCTTCTGGGCTTTGCCCTTCATCCGGATTTCGTGGCCAATGGCCGGCTTTATGTCAGCTATGCGGCGCCGCTTCGACCAAGCGCTCCGTCCGGCTGGAACTACACGCGACGGATTTCGGAACTGACCCTGCTCCCGGATGCCAAGAATGTGGATCTCGGTACGGAACGCGTCTTGATCGAGCTGGATTGGCCGAGCCGGAAGCATAATGGCGGTGGTCTCGCCTTTGGGCCGGATGGTTTTCTTTATATCGGGCTCGGTGACGGTGGCGGCGCCCATGGGATTGGTAAGGAGGTACGCTGGTCAGCCTTCGAGGTGCCGGCGGATCAGCTCTATTGGGATCGTCTAGCGCAGGACACCACGTCCCTGTTCGGCAGCATCCTCCGGATCGACGTTGATGGCGGTTTTCCTGGCTATGGCATTCCCGATGACAACCCCTTTGTCGGCCGGCCCGGCCTGGATGAGATCTACGCGTTTGGCTTTCGCAATCCCTATCGCATCGCCTTCGACAGGAACGGGAGCGGCGATCTTTTGGCGACCGCAATCGCCGAGACGCTTTGGGAAGCGATCTACCTGATCGATCGCCCCGGCAATTACGGCTGGCCGATCCGTGAGGGCACCCACTGCGTCGATCGCACGGCGCCGCGAAATCCGCCCATGGAGTGTCCGCGTCATGGTCCTGATGGTTCAAAGATCCAGGCGCCGATCGTCGAATATCCGAACATGCAGGTCATGCACCCCGACACCCAGGTGGAAGCGACCGGCGTGGGCACTGCCGTGGTAGGTGGGCGAATCTATCGTGGCGACGCGCTCCCGGAACTTCAGGGCAAGCTGCTGTTCGCCGATTGGAGCGCCGCGTTCGAAAAACCGTCCGGCCAGCTCTTTCTCGCCACACCGCCGCAACGTTGGCGTGATCTCTGGTCGTTTGAAAAACTCGCCGAGATCGAAACGCGTATCATCAGCGTCGCGGAGGATGCGGCAGGCGAACTCTACATCCTCACCAATGACGAGTTCGGCCCTTTCGGTGAGACCGGCAAGATCTTTAAGGTCATGCCGTGAGTGACGAAAGATTATGAAGGCAGTTGAGCATGTCGAAAATTGCCTGATGAACCTGCACGGCGGGAGACTGATGTGAAGGCGTCGAAGGTGGCCGCGGACACATGCCTTGCGACCTACGGAACGCTTGCCCCCGGACGTGCAAATCACCATCAGCTAACAGATCTACGAGGTCGTTGGCTACATGGCACCGCGCGAGGCAGACTGGTGGAGGCAGGATGGGGTGCGGCTCTCGGCTATCTGGGATTGGTTCTCGATCCGTCCGGCCAGGATGTCGATGTCCACCTTTTCGAATCCCCCGATCTGCCCGGTCATTGGTCGCGGCTGGACACCTTTGAAGGCGCTGGCTATCGGAGGAAAATCACGCAGATATCAACCGCCGATGGTGACCTTGATGCCTGGATCTATGTCATTGATGGCTGATGCCGATCGCACGGCACTGCCAAACTACTTGGATGTGTAACATGTTGGCAAAGCAAGACGCTGAGACCGCCGCCGATCTTATTTTTGGACATTGGCGAGACGGTGGGAATATGCCCGCGCTTCCGCAAGCGCTTCGGCCGACCAGCCGTGGCGACGGCTATGCCATTCAAGCCCATCTGGAGGTGTTAAGTGGGCGACCATTGTTTGGCTGGAAGATCGCTGCGACCTCCGAGGGTGGGCAACGACACATCGGTGTCGATGGCCCGCTAGCTGGAAGATTGCTTGCGGAGCGTGTGCTTTCTGCACATGAAACGGCGTCGCTCAAGGGCAACTACATGGCGGTCGCCGAACCGGAATTCGCGTTTCGCATGGGTACGACCTTGGCGCCACGCGAAAAGCCTTATGATCAGGATGAGGTCCTTGCAGCCGCAGACGCACTTCACCTTGCCATCGAGCTACCTAGTTCGCGTTTCTCAGACTTTGCCAAAGTCGGTGCCGCTCAGCTCATCGCGGATAATGCCTGTGCGCATCAATTCCTGCTCGGTCCACGTGCCGATGACGGATGGCGTGACATCGACCTCAGCCGGCATCCCGTGACCTGCCGGGTCGACGGCAAGATCGAACATGAGGGGAGCGGCGGCGCCGTTCTAGGTGATCCGCGAACAGCCCTCTCCTGGCTAGCCAATGAACTCTCTTCGCTAGGCATCGAGCTTGCCGCTGGCCAGATCGTCACGACCGGCACCAGCACCGTCCCGCTGCCAGTGGCCCCAGGCGACCAGATCGTCGCCGACTTCGGAGAGCTGGGCGAGATCAGGCTCACGATTTCAAACGATTGAAGGTTTGGAGGAAAACGAGCTAGTCAGTGCTGACAGCTTACGAGTCCCATTTCCCTATGATAATGCCCACGCTGTTCTCGTCGCCGCGCATGTTTTGAACGGTCTCATCGGTCATGGTGACGCGGTTTTTTCGCGCGGTCAGGCGATCTAACAAACGGCTGTGCAGGGATTGGCGGATGGCCTCAAATGCGGGATCTCGGCCGAGATCGTTGAACTCGTCGGGATCATTCTCGAGGTCGAAGAGTTGTGGGGGGAAGTCACGGAAATGGACGTATTTCCAGCGCTCGGTGCGCAGCATGTAGCCGCGAGCATCGGCAACATCGACGCCGAGCGTCTTTCGCGCATCATAGAAGGCGTAGTCGATCTCAGAGAACACGGCTGCTCGCCACTCGGTGACATCCTGGCCATGGAGGAGCGGTTGCAGCGAGCGTCCTTCCAGACGGTGGTTGGCTGACGGCGCGCCTGTCGCCTCGAGGAAAGTCGGGACGAGGTCGATCGCCTCGACCAGGGCGTCAGTTACGGTGCCGCGTGTGGCGTCGGCCTCGGATCTAGGATCATAAATGATCAGCGGCACGCGCACGGAAACTTCATGGAACAGCTCCTTTTCGCCCATCCAATGGTCGCCTAGATAATCACCGTGATCCGAGGTGAAGACGATCATGGTGTCTTTGGCCTTGCCGGTCTTCTCCAGCCAATCAAACAGTTTTCCGAGATGGTCGTCGATCTGCTTGATCAGGCCCATATAGGCGGGCAGCACGGTTTCGCGCGTGCCCTGTCGCGAAAAGGTCTCGCTTACCTCCATGCCCATGAAAGCCGAGAAAACTGGGTTGGGATCGGTTTTTTCAGACGCATCCCGGATTACCGGCGAGAATGTCTCGGGGCCATACATGTCGTGATAAGGGGGAGGTGCGATATAGGGCCAGTGCGGCTTGATATAGCTGAGATGGCACAACCAGGGGCTGTCCCCCATCTCCTCGATGAACTCTTTGCCGCGCATGGTCATATAGGCGGTTTCGGAGTGTTTTTCCTGGACGCGCGCCGGCAGGTTTGAGTTCTTCAGATACCAGCCGGACAGCAACTCACCGTCAGGACCATCCGCTGAATTCGCATAATCGTTCCAGGGATTTTCGCCCTCATAACCTTGTTCGCGCAGCCAGTCGTTATAGCGAAGCTTGCCGCCTTTATTGCGGAGGAGCGGTGTTGGATGCAGGCCGTCGTCGCGCTCATAGGGATCGAAGCCGGGCTGGCTGATCAGGCAGCCGATCTCTGTCGTCTCATTCAAGCCGAGACGCGCCATCCCCTCCTTGTCCGGCATCATATGGGTCTTGCCGACGACGGCGGTACGAACGCCGATCGGACGGAGATAATCGCCAAGGGTCAACTCACCGATCGGTAGCGGCACCCGGTTCCAGGTGGCGCCATGGCTGAAAACGGTCCGGCCCGTATAGAACGATGCACGGGACGGACCGCAGACGGGCGATTGCACATAAGCGCGATCAAAACGCAGGCCACGCGCCGCCAGCCTGTCTATATTCGGAGTTTGGAGATGCGGGTGTCCATAGCAGCTGAGATAATCGAAGCGAAGCTGGTCCGCCATAATGAACAGAATATTTTTCACGGTCGACATGCAGTCACCTCATCAGGCCGGGCAGCAGGGTTGCGATATGTGGAAAGGCGAAGAGCAATATCAGGGCGCAAAGCAGCGCTGCGATATAGGGAATGACCCCACCAAAAATATCCGAAAGTTTGATATCCGACATCACCGATTTCACAACGAAAACATTCATGCCGATGGGTGGCGTGATCAGCCCTAATTCGGTGACCAGCACCACAATGATGCCGAACCAGATCATGTCGACACCAGATTGAATGAGGGTCGGCAAAAAGACCGGCACCAGCAACAGTAGAATACCGATCGATTCGAAAATCATCCCCATCAACACAGCGATCAACGCAACGGCGATGACCACACCGGTAGGCGAGAGCTCCAGATCCTGGACGAGAAAAACGAGGTCATAGGGCATGCCTGAGAGATTGATGAACTGGGCGAAGACGAGTGCACCGAAGATGACGATGAACAGCGCCGCTGTCGTCTTCGCCGCCTCAACCAGCGTGTCGATCCACTGCTCGAATGTCCGGAGATAGCCGCGGCTAATGGCGATGATGGCAGCACCAAAAGCGCCGATGCCAGAGGCTTCGGTCGGTGTAAAAATTCGACCATAAATCCCACCGAGAACCAAGACGAAGAGCCCGATCACCGGCCAGACCACCTTGAAGGCTCTACGCTTATCCTCATCCGAGATGGGATCGCCGGCAGGGCCAGCATCTGGGTCTAAACGCACGGTGACGGCGACGGCGCCCATGAAGAGGGAAACCAGCAAAAGACCAGGGAGAACGCCCGCCATGAACAGCTCGCCGATATCCTGTTCGGCGACGATGGCGTAGATCACCAGCGGCACTGAGGGCGGGATCATGATCCCGAGCGTGCCGCCAGCGGCGATCGTGCCGGCTGCGAGCTTATCCGAATAGTGATAGCTGCGCATCGGCGGCATCGCCACTTTGGTCATGGTCGCCGCCGTTGCCAGCGAAGATCCGCACACCGCTGAAAAGCCCGCGCAGGCGGCAACGGTGGAAAGTGCCAGGCCGCCTCGAAATCGGCCGAGCCCGGCATAGGCGGCATCGTAAAGATCGCGGCTGATGTCCGCTCTGTGAATGAAAACGCCCATAAGAATGAAGAGCGGGATGACGCTTAGATTGTAGTTCATCGCGTCTTCGATGATCTGCTGCCCGGTCATGGCGAAGGCAGCAGACCAGCCGCGTTGGGTGGCGAAACCGATGAGGCCGACGATGAGGGTGGCGTAGCCGATGCGGAAGCCGAAGAAGCAAAGGCCAAGGAGTGCGGCGAAGCCGATCAACGCCGTTATCATAGGCTGGCCGATCCATTGCCGGTATCAGCCGGCGCCCTCGAAAGAAGGCCCAGAATCTGGGCCAGAAGGCTGAGGCATGACAGGCCGGCGATGGCGAAGGCAACCGCGGCGAGAGGCCATTCCAGGACAACCGTTATGCGATTGTTTTGCTGCGCTTCGATGGCGAATTCGGTGAGCTGGTAGGCGATGATGATCATCGCAATAAGGGAAAATAACTGGATCAACAACGGTCGCAGTCTTGGTAACAGGCGGCTTAGCGAATGGTCGAACAGATCGACGCTGATGTGATCATCGGAGGCGTTCACCAAGGCGAGCCCTGCAAAAATCGTCATCGCCAGGAGAAACTGGATCATCTCCGCCGCACCAAACACCGGAGCGGTGAAGACGTAGCGGCCGACGACATCCACGAAGGTGAGGATCATCATCAACAACAGGAGGAGTGCCGAGGCCAGCCGCATGAAGGGAAGAAGCCACCCCAAAAACCTCTCGGCAATGGCCGAGAGGTTTTTCGACGGGAAGCCTGTGGTCACTTCGAGAGTTCCTGCACCCGATTGACGTAGAAGTCATAAGCGGCCTGACCGTCGATCCCGGCCTCGTCAGCCTTTGCAATCCACTGCTCGGTCACGGCGGAAGCGGCTTCCTTGAACGCTTCTTCGAAAGCGGGTTCGGCCTCGACGATCTCGATGCCGGCTTCCTCAAACTCAGCAAGCGCGGTTTGATCGGCTTCGACCCAATGCCCAGCCGCCATACGGGCGAAATGGGCGCCGCTGACTTCGGTGATCGCTTCTTGATCTTCAGGCGAGATCTCCGCCCATTTGTCCTTATTCATGACAAGCGAGAAGCTTGTGGAGTAGATCGACGCGCTGAATTTGGTCATCGATTTGGTGTAGGGAATGAGGCGGAAATCGCGGACAGCCGTCGGGCTGAGCCCGATATGGGCATCCACCACGCCGCGCGTGATGATCTCATTCGCCTGCACCGCGGGGCCCGAGACGACGCCGGCGCCAATCGCTTTCATCGTGGATGCCAAGGCTCCAGGCAGCGCCCAGATTTTCCGCGACTTCAGATCATCCATCGAAGTCAACGGCGTGTCGGTCTGGCTGTAGAGTTCGGCAGGTGTGATGACCCAAAGCGAGAGGAGATGGGCGCTTTCCATCTCGTCTGGGAAGAACTTGTTGCGAGTTTCCCACAAGGCTTCCGACATGGCTGGTGCGTCTGTGGTTGCGATAAACGGGTTCATCGCAACCAGCGGACCGGTCACGCGCCCCTGGATCAGGCCATTGAACTGAGGGGCGACATCGGCAATGCCCTTTTCGACGGCATTCAGCTGTTCCGGCGGGGCGGCTACGGATTTAGGCGGAATGATCCCGGTGACACGCCCTTCGGTGGCCGCTTCGACGTCTTCCAACCATGTGGGTAGGACCGATTGGCAAACATAGTGCTGGGGCGGCCAAAAGCAATTGACGAGCAAGCGCGTCTGCGCTTTTGCAACGCCCGATAAGCTGACGAGCAGACCTGCGCATAAGATCGATTTGATCAGAAATTTCATTTTTGACTCCCTGAATTTCCAGATTTTTTTCTTCGAGACAGCATGTCCTTCGATGACGCGAAAGTCGATAATAGGATGCTGACTTTACTCAAGCTCCCTTCTGCCCGTTCACGCGCAGCACACGGTAGCTGAGCGGAAAAAGCTGGATGTCGAAACGCGAGCGAATGAAGCCCCAGACACCCTTCGGCGCTTTCAGCATGACGATGATCGCGACCAGACCGAGCACCATCAGATAGATCGTGCCGAGATCGGCCAGCGTTTCACGAAGAGCAAAAAACACCAGCGTGCCGATGATCGGTCCTTCGATGGTGCCGATGCCACCGATCACGACGATGAAAATGACGAACGCGGTCCAGTCATTCACGGAGAACGCGGCATCGGGGGAGATGCGCAGTTTTTGCAAGAAAATCAGTGCACCGACCATCGCGGTCAGCGCTGAAGTCACGACGTAGACGACAAACTTGGTGCGCCAGATGTCGATGCCGAGTGACCCTGCTGCCAGTTCATTATCCCGGATCGCCGTCAGCGCCAGCCCTTTCCGGGAGCGGAGGAACAGATAGACGGCGCCGACCACGAGGATGGCGGCGCCAAGCGCCAGCCAATAACTCAGATGTTCGCGCGCCGAGCGGGAGCCCGCAAGCGACTTCACGATGCCGACCGGCAGCGACGAGCCGGAGCCGCCGCCAAGTGCTGAAACCTGCGCGAAGCTGAGCCGGAAAACTTCGGCGATCACCCAAGTGCCGATGGCGAAATAGGCGCCGCGCAAGCGGAAGATCAACGTCGCGACGGGGATCGACACCAGGGCTGCGAGCAGGCCTGCAAGTGCTATGGCGAGGAGTGGATGCAGGCCGGCAAGGATGGTGAGTGCGAACAGCATGTAGCCGCCAAAGCCAACATAGGCCTGCTGTCCCACCGAGACCAGCCCCGCATACCCGGCCATCAGATTCCAAAGACTGGCGAGTGCCAGATACAAAAAAAACTCGCCCATCAGCCGCATGTCAGCGCGACCCGCCCACCAGGGGGCGGTGATCAGAATGATGAGAATGAGCATACCCAGAACGGCGGCGATACTGGCGGCCGTCGAACGTCGCGTTACCTTGAAATCCCGAAAACTCATCCCGAGATCCTTGGGAAAAGGCCGTTCGGTCTGACGGCGAGAATGAGGAGGAATGCGATATGGCCAGATAAGAGCTGCCAGCCGGGATCGATCTTTGCGCCGATGGTCTGGGCAACGCCGAGAATGACGCCGCCTGCAAGCGTGCCCCAGAGATTACCGAGGCCGCCAATGATCACAGCCTCGAACCCGAAGATCAGCCGCCCACCGCCTATGGAGGGATCAAAGCTGGTGCGGATGCCGAGAAGGATACCGGCAACAGCGGTCACAGCGAGCGACAATGCCATAGCGAGACCGAAGATGTGGCGCCGGTTCAAACCCATCAGCTGGGCGATGTCCTGATTGTCGGAGACCGCGCGAAAAGCGCGGCCAAGGGCGGTTCGGTAAAAGGTCCATTGCAGGGCTGCGATGATCAGAACGGCGATCCCGAAGGTCAGGAGCGGCAGCACGCCGAGCGACAGGCCGCCGAGACTGACGCTTGCGGTCTCCAGAGCGCCCGCATCCAATTTCTGGGGGTCGGCGGAATAGCCTTCGAGCAGCGCGTTTTGGATGATGATGGAAAGCCCGAAGGTCACCAGAAGCGGCGGCAGAATATCGTCGCCGAGGGTCTGATTGAGAATGCCGCGCTGAAGCACGTAGCCGATGCCGGCCATCAGCGGGAGGACGATGATCAGCGCCAGGGCTGGATGCAGGCCGAGGATGACCGATGTGGTGAGGCCGAGATAGGCGGCGAGCACAATCAGGTCGCCATGGGCGATATTGACGAGGCGCATGACGCCGAAGATCAGGGAAAGCCCGGCTGCGAATAGGGCGTAGAGACCACCGAGTAACGTGCCTTGGACAAGGGCGTTGAGCCATTCCATGATCACGCCACCCCAAAGTAGGCGCGGGAAATTTTTTCACGGGATACGGAAGCGGAGGTGGCTTCGAGCGAGATGCGGCCTTCCTGCAGGCAATAGACGCGGGATGAGACGGCGAGCGCTTTCGTGATGTCCTGTTCGACGATCACAGCGGTCATGCCGCCGCCGACGATACCGGGAAGGGCGTCGTAGATCGTCTTGATGATGACGGGTGCGAGGCCAAGGCTGATCTCGTCGAACAAAAGGAGATCGGGATTGGCCATCAAGGCACGGCAGATCGCCACCATCTGCTGCTGACCGCCGGAAAGCGCTGTCGAGGGAACCGAGCGACGTTCTTTAAGGATAGGAAACAGCGCGAATACGGTATCGAGAGACCAGGGGCCGCTTCGGCCGACTTGTCCGCCGATCAGGAGATTTTCCTCGACCGAAAGGGAAGGAAAAAGCTGACGTCCTTCCGGCACCAGCGCGATGCCTTGCCGAGCGACCTGATCAGCCCGAAGGGCACCAATCATCTCCCCGCGAAACCTGATCTGCTCGGCCTCGTTTCGGATCAATCCCGAGATCGAGCGCAGCAGCGTCGTCTTCCCCGCACCATTCGCGCCGATGATCGCCAGCACCTCGCCCTCGCCGACGGTCATGTTCAGATCAAACAGTGCTTGAAAATCGCCATAATGGGCATCGAGGCCCACAATGTTGAGCAGGGGCTCAAGCATCGGCTTCGATCCCAAGATAGATTTCCTTGACCTCGGGGCTCTGCATGATCGCAGCAGGCTCACCGTCCGCGATCGCCTTACCAAAGTCGATCACGATTAGCCGGCTGACCACGGCCAACAGTGCATGCACCACATGTTCAATCCAGATGATCGAGACGCCGGTTGCGTGAATATCCTTGATCGTCTGCACCAGCGACTGACATTCCGCCTCGGTCAGACCACCGGCGATTTCGTCGAGCAGCAACAGCTTCGGTTTGGCGCAAAGGGCGCGCGTCAGCTCCAGACGTTTTCTCTCCAAAAGCGTCAGGCCGCCAGCCAGCGTATTGGCCTTCGCGAGCAGTCCGGTCTGGTCGAGAACGGCGAGGCATGTAGTCTCGGCCTCACGGCCGCTCAGCCCGGCGGCCTGGGTTGCAGCGATCATCGCATTTTCGAAAACCGTCATTCCGGAAAATGGCTGGGGGATTTGAAAACTGCGCGCCATGCCCGCCCGGCAGCGTCGCGCGGTACCGAGGCCGGTCACGTCCCGCCCATCAAAATAAACCCGGCCCCGATCAGGGCTGAGCGTACCAGTGATCAGGTTGAACAGTGAGGTCTTGCCGGCACCATTCGGGCCGATCACCCCGAGTGCTTCACCAGCCGCGAGTTCGAAGCGCTGATCATCCGCGACCTTGACGGCCCCAAACGACTTCGTCAGTCCATCCAGTCTCAACATCGCGGTCATCACCGCACTCCAGGCTCAAAGCAATTTGAGCTCACCTGTAAGCGGGATATCGGGTGCTTCTGTGTTCGCAACGATCTTCAGATCGAAGGCGTCGCCCTCACGCTGCCACTGGCCGGCGACCAGCGGCGTCTTGGTGACGTTGTTCATCGGGCCATTCGCCCAGTTCACTGGACCGACGATCGTGTCCAGCTCCGTTGCGGCGATCGCTTCGACGATGGCTGCGGGATCTTCCAGATCGGCGGCTCGCTTGATGACATCAGCCACCACCTCGAACAGCGCATGTTTAAAGCCGATCGGCTGCGTCCAGGTCCGGCCGGACGCGGCCACGTAACCATCGGCGAGATCCTTGGCCGAGGCCCCGGTAAGCGACGAGGAGAATGGATGGCCAGGCGACCACCAAACTTCGGAGCTAAGCCCATCGCCACGTTCACCCAGCGACTCGATCACCGATGGGAATAGAAGCGCCTTACCGATGGTGACGATTTTCGGCGAAAAACCTTGCTGCGCGGATTGCGCCCAAAAGGTAGAAAAGTCCGGTGGGATCATATTGCCGGTAACGACCTCGCAGCCGGCTGCCTTGAAGGCCGCGATCTGGTTGGAAAAGTCGTCGGTGAGCGGCTGGTAGCGGCCGGGATCGGTCAGAGCATAACCGGCGTCCGCGAGAGGTTTTGGGAGGCCCAGTTCTGGATCGCCCCAGGCATTGCCGTCGGCATCATTCGGAAACAAGCCGCCGACGGCCTTGGCGACATCGGCCTTGCCCCAAAGATCGAGAAACGCGCCGATCACGTCTTCGAGGCCCCAGAAGAAATGATAGGTGCTGTCAAACCCTTCGCCGGGCACGCCGTTCCGCCCGAAGAAATAGGGCTGCCAGGGGCAATCGGTGGTGATGCAGGGGACTTCATTGATTTCAGCCTGATCCGAGACCGGATTGACAGTATCCGGGGTCGAGGCGGCGACGATGATGTCGACCTCATCGCCGAGGATCAGATCGGCGGCGACCTCGGCTGCGCGGTTCGGATTAGACTGGCTGTCCTTTGAGATGATCTCGACCGTCCAGGCCTTGCCGTTGTTTTCGATACCCGCTGAAAACATCTCAGCGATCGCCTGCAATACATAATCGTCAGCCTCGGCGAAACCGGCGAGCGGGCCTGTGCGCGGGCTGACATGACCAACGCGCAGGACCGGATTGTCTGCATAAGCCTTTGTTGTCCGGATCATGGCTGGTGCCGCCAATGTGGCAGCGCTGCCTGCTAGAAATTTACGGCGCGACGGGTTGGTGAATGCTTTCTTCATATTGACCTCCCTTAGCCGGCTCGGCCGGCGCGTTCCCTCATAAGAGTCCCACTTGTTTCTTCAAAACTTGGCCGCATACCATCCATCTTGGCGATAGCGGAAGAAAGTAAATGATGCGGTCACACCACTAACCCGCCGTATAGCCGCCATCGGCATAGAGAATATGGCCGGTGTAAAAATCGGAGGCTTTGGAGACAAGAAAGAGAAGCGGTCCCGCCAGATCCTCTGGCTCGCCCAGGCGCCCCTTGGGCACACGGGCAAGAAATCCTGCGCGCACCGTTTTCGCTTTTTCCGTATCCTCGAACATCCATGCGGTCAGCGGTGAGCGGAACACAGTGGGCGCAATCGCGTTCACGGTGATACCTGTCGGACCCAGCTCGCAACCAAGCGCCTTAGTCATCCCATCGACCGCAGCTTTCGATGCGCAATAAGCGGTATAGCCAGCGGGATGCCCGAGAAGACCCCGCGCTGATGAGACAAGCACAATCTTGCCACCATCGCCCTGCGTCTTCATCTGGCCAGCCGCCGCGCGCGCCAAAAGCCAGCTTTGGGTGACATTGGCATCCATCACCGAGGTGAAGGTTTCCAGCTCCATATCATTGATCAGAGCCACCTTGTTCATGCCCGAAGCAACGACCAGAATGTCCAGCCTGCCATAAGTTTCCGTCGCTCGTACGACGAGCTCGTTACATGTTTTTTCGTCCTCTGGACGGGCGTTTGCGGCCGTGACGTCGGCGCCCATCTCCCTGCATTCGGCAGTAATCTCATCGAGCGCCTTCTGATTGCCGGCGGCGAGCACGAGTTTGCAGCCAGCACCTGCGAGGACACGGGCGGCGACCATGCCAAACGCGCCTGATGCACCGGTGATCAGGGCAACCTTGTCCTTGACCTCGAACATCGAAAGCGGATTGGCGGGATCACTCATGGCGAGGTGCCCGGCGGATAGGGGATGACCACGAGCATGGTGCAGACATCATTCCGCCGGTTCTCGATTTTTCGGATTTCATCGGGCGGGATGGTGCAGCTGTCGAATTTGCCAAGAACGGTTTCCTTGCCGTCGACGATGACGGTCATCTCGCCATCGAGCACGACATAAACTTTTTCGAACGGCGTCGAATCGGGTCCGGCGCCACCGCCCGGAAGGAACTGGCTCAGCCCCACCCATTGGTTCTTGGGGCCGCCGTCCTCGAAGCCCTGAAGTCTGAGACCAACGACACCGAAATGATTCGGTGCTTCATAAGCCTCGGCGTCCTCGAAACGCTTAAGATGCATAGCCTCTTCCTCGCAAATACAGGGCATTCTGAAGCCACCCGTTACCGGGCGACGTTCAGCACTAAAAAGATTCGCCTGCTTCGATGCGGTATTTTTGGGCTTTGTCGATGATCGCGACCAGGCGGATGATGCAGCCATCGCCGCGATCCCAATTCCAGGGGAAGAAGGCAAAGGTGCAACGTTTGCCGGTGACGCTGTCGAGGTCGCCGCCGACATTTTCGATGCCCATAATGCCGTTGGAAAACAGCTTATTGTGGACAGGCTCCCATTCCGGGAAATCTTCTTCCCAGCCGCGCCCGCCCGACCATTCTTTGTACTCGGCTTCAAGATGGGGAAGAATCGGGCCGTTGCGCTGCGGGCCAATGGCAGTTGCTAGCGGATGGTCGTTCGCCTGGGTGTCATGGCCGACCACCTTGATACCCTTCTCGATGATCCAATCAGCAGCTGACGGCACCAGGCCCGGGCAATAGGCGAAGTAATCGCCATCCTCATATTGCTTATGCCAGCCAGTATTGATGATCAGTACATCATTCTTACGGATGGCATGACCACAGGCCTTCTCCAGGTCATCGCCGGTGATTTGTTCCCATTTTTTTTTGGGAAGAGAAACGACCAACCCTGACCCGAAGAAGTGAGGCAGCGGCACCTCATCGATGAAGGGCGTGCCCTGAACCACATGGGCCGGCGCATCGATATGTGTCGTCACATGCATGGTCGTGGTGATGGTCTGGCTCAAGACGCCAGACTTCGCCATGTAGTGCTTCCGGTCGATCTGCACATCGGCAAAATAGGGCCAGTTCGGGCATTGGAAACCGTAGCGGTGGCTGAGGTTGGTGAATTCCAGCCCCATCGCGTTGTCGGTGTTCGCTTGAAACTCGATGCCACGGATTTTGACCATCGTCCCAAAACTCCCTGATGTGCCGACCCGACACTTGATTCGAATAGCTGCTGGAGCAGTCTTATTGCTTCTATATAGCGGTACCGTCAAACCGCATTGTGGTCAATATTTTTCATCAACTAGCATAATTGTATCACATTGTGGTCAAATCATAGGTAAGATAGCCTGATGTCGGACTAATGGCCTCTGCGAGAACAATGTGTGGCTGATGTGGCTGAGAACATAAGAACAACTGAGCGGCGTGGCATACAGGTGATCGCCCGAGCGGCGGCGATCCTGAGAGCACTTCGGGATGACCCAGACGGCCTAAGTCTTGGCCAGATTGCGGAGCGGGTGGCGCTGCCGAGGTCGACGGTGCAACGCATCATCGGAGCGCTCAGCGCGGAACGACTGGTCATCAGCGCCCCCAAAGGCGGCGGTCTGACGCTTGGTCCCGAGATCGGTTCGCTCGCTGGAGCCGTCCAATACAACATCATCGAAGATTGCCGCCCCGTGCTTTCAGAAATCACCGAGGAGACCGGCGAGACGACGGATCTTTCCGTTCTTCGCGGGGACAAGATGGTCTTTCTCGATCAGGTGCCGGGCTTACATCGTCTCAGGACCGTTTCCTTTGTCGGCGAGGTTTTTCCTCTGACGACGACAGCTAACGGCCGCGCCTGCCTTGCACAGCTGCCCGAAAGCAAAGCCCGCACCCTGATCGAGCAGGAATGTAGCCAGAACGGTATGACCGGCGACATCGAGTCGATTATGAAGGACCTTGAAGAAGCACGTGCACGAGGACTAGCCTACGATGTCGATGAACACACGACAGGCATTTCAGCCATAGGGCTCGCCTTCATCGATTGGCGCGGCGACCATCACGCCATATCAGTGCCGATACCCTCAACCCGATTTCACCAAGCTCGAGGGATCGTTGAAGCTGCACTGCGACGCGCAGCGACCATCATCAATGAGATGATGGGTAACGACGACGGGAGTAAGCGATGAGGAGGAACCTCGAACGCGCTATTTGAGACATAGGGCGACAGGAATATTCATCACGAAGCCTTGAATTCTGGTCTGCCGTTTTGACACTGAACGCGCTCTTGGTAGCCCAATTCAAGTCGAGCACCCACAGGCAACGACATTTACTGCGTAAGGTCATCAACATCCAAGCAGCCTTTCCGAGGTCGCTCTTGAGGTCGATCTATGATCGGCCGTCTTTCAATGTCGGAACGATTGCATCAATCAAAGCGCAATGAATTACCGCCGCCTCGGTCTTGGCGTCCGCCAGCGACGTCGGATCAAGCATTGGCAGCCATGTGACAATGAGTTGTAGGGGGGCATCCGACAGATGTCGGATCGACCTGTATCGCCCTTGATGGCAGGGTTCACTCGCTGGATCGTCCCGTAGAGCCAGCGACGAAAGGGCAATGTCCCCTTCACATTTATCGAAGCATGATCCGGGGCCGGCGTCGCAACAAGCGCGCCGGCCTTCCCGGCAACTGCCTATAATCTATGGTTGGCGCCGCCAACAAGCTTCTTGGCACGCATCTCTGACATGATGCGCCGGCGCTTGGTCGTTATGTTCGACGGAAAAAAATCGACAGCATCGGCATGCGCAAAATTCAGGAGCGGATCGGGCATGGCTGAACAACTTTCGACGTAGCAACTCGGAGCTGCCTGTTATGAGCTTGAGGTTCTATGATGCTTACGAGGGGGGCGGTTCGGATAGATCTGGCAGATGCTTTTTGCCGCTTCCAAAGTTGAGCAATAACTCGATGAGGTGGTTGTCTATGCGCTCTTGTCTTTCCATCGTGATGCTGGCCTTGGGGGTGATAGCACCGATTGCCGCGACTGCTGAGCCATTCACGTTTGTAGCCCTCGGCGACATGCCGTATGAATCGCATCGGGACCAACCTCGTTTCGATCGTTTGATCGATGCGGTGAATGAACTGGCCCCGGTTTTCACGCTGCATGTCGGCGACACGAAAGGCGGCAAGACGTCCTGCGACAATGCTGCGTTCGAGAAAATCGCCAGGGATTTTGATCGCTTCCAAGCGCCGCTTATTTACACGCCCGGCGATAATGAATGGCGAGACTGCTATAAGAAAAAGGCAGGCAGGTTCGACCCGCTCGAACGGCTCGCCACATTAAGAGACATGTTTTTCTCGGAAACTAAGAGCTTGGGCATGGAAAGCATGGCAATCGAACGTCAGGCCGACCTGATGCCTGACTATCCTGGCTATGTGGAAAATGCACGCTTTGTGCAGGAACAGGTCATGGTCGTGACCGCGCATATCGTCGGCTGGAACGACAAGCTGCCCAAACATAACGCTGATATCGTCGACGACTATCTTGCACGCGATGCTGCCAATATCGCCTGGACCCGCTCAAGCTTCGCCGAGGCCAAGCGAGAAGGCGCTAGGGCGCTGGTGATGGCCATCCATGCGGATCTCTGGAACGATGATGACGAGTCTGTTCACGAACTCTGGACAGAGGCTTTCCTTGAGGCCGCCGAGGACTTTGGCAAACCGGTTCTCCTGATCCACGGTGACAGCCATACCTTTCAAATCGATCACCCCTTCATCGATGAAAGCGATCACGGCTCACCGTTGATCACGCGGCTACAAGTCTATGGTGATGAACAGGTCCAGGCCGTTCGCATCATCGTCGATCCAAGTCATCCCGCGGTCTTCAGCTTCATGCCGCTTATCGTTCCCGAGAACATTGATTGACCTGAAGTGCCTTTAGACCATTCAACGGTCGCAGAAGCATCTGCTTCCCAGGGTTACACGGGTACGAGAATCGGTACTGATTGGGAACCGAGAACGTCGATTTTGGTCCTCGACTTCGAAACAGCCAATAAGATGGGTTACAATGGGCAACAACTCCGCGACAGCTGACAGACTGCGGAAAAAGTCTTACGCGCCTGACCAAGGACTCATTTCAGACTGCCTTCGTTGGCAAGCAAGAATAGGCCTTGTGATCTCGTTGCGGCGGGCGGCATTGAACTTGTTTGGTCCTCCATAAGCAATGGATAATGGTCGACCTACATGTCTGAAAACCGCCGTTCGCGCGCACCAAGGTAAGATTGCTCCGTCGATGCAGGTCCACTATCCAATCAGCCCCGGCAATGTCAGTGAGATTGCTGGAATGAAGGTGATCATCATCAGAGCTGCGAAGATCGCCAGATAGAATGGCCAGATCGTGCGCACGGCGACTTCCATCGGCAATTTGCCGACCGCGCAGCCGACGAACAGGCAAGATCCAACGGGTGGCGTGCACAGACCCAGGCCCAAATTCACCATGAGCATGATCCCAAACTGCAACGGATCCATGCCGAGGCTGGCAGCGACTGGCAGGAAGATCGGGGTGCAGATGAGGATCAGGGCTGCCATGTCCATGATCATGCCGAGCACCAAGAGAGCGGCGTTGATCATGAGCAGGATCAGGATGGGATTGTCGGTCAACCCGGTCAGCAGTGCTACCGTCTGGTCGGGCACCCGGTAAAAGGTCAGCATATAAGCGAACGCGCCGGCGCAGGCGATCAGGATCATGACCATCGCCGTGGTCCGAACCGCTTGGGTGACAGCGAGGAGGAACGTCTCCCAATTCAAGCTGCGATAGACCAACAGCGTCACGATGAAGGCGTAGATCGTTCCGAACGCGCCGGATTCGGTGACCGTGAAGACTCCCGAGAGAACACCGCCGACGATGATGACCGCAGTAAAAAGACCGGGAATGGCGCCGACGAAGCTAAGAGCTAGCGCCGTCCAACCCGGAAACTGCTCAGCGCGATAGCCACGACGCACCGCCACGAGATAGGCAGCGACCGCAAGGCATAGACACATGAGAATACCGGGCACGACCCCCGCCAGGAACAGCTGGGAAATCGAGATACCGCCGCCCGCTGCGATGGCAAAGATGATCATGTTGTGGCTGGGCGGAATGATGATGCCAGCGATCGATGAGGTGACGGTGACATTTACAGCGTAGTCGGCATCATAGCCTTTTTCCTTCATCACCGGAACCAGGATCGAGCCCAGCGCCGAAATGTCGGCAACGGCCGAGCCCGAGATGCCGCCGAACAGCATCGAGGAAAACACGTTGACGATGCCGAGCCCGCCGCGCACGGCACCGACCGCAGCTGACGCGAACCGGACCAGACGCATGGCGATGCCGCCGTGGAACATCAGCTCGCCCGCAAAGATGAAGAAAGGGATCGCCATCAGCGAGAAGACATTGATGCCGCTGATGATCCGCTGGAAACCGATCATCAGCGGCAGACCTTCGAACCAGAACGCCGCAATGGCTGCTATGCCCAATCCGAAGGCGACCGGTACGCCAATGATGACAGAGATGGCGAAAAATCCGAGAAGAACCAAAAGCCCCATGACGGATCCCTATTAAAAACTATCGCTGCGCATGTCACGTCCCAGCGCAATCCGGAGGAGATGGCCGAGCGAGAACAGTAGGATCAGTCCGCCGCCCACGGTCAGAGGCAAGGACCGGAGACCTTCCGGCAACTGAATCAGCGGGATCATCGAGCCCCATTTGAAGAGCGTGAGCTGCCCCCCGTACCACAGCATCAGCATGCCGAAACCCGCCAGCAGCAGGTCGGTCGCGATCACGAACAGGGACCTCAGCCGCGACGAGACTGCGTTTCGGATGACGGCTACGGAAAGATGCGTGTTCTCGTGAATGCCGACAGCCGCACCCAGGAAGGCAATCATCATCACCAGGAGCAGTGCGACTTGCTCGACCCAGGTCGGTGTCGCGTTCAGGACGTATCGGCCAAAGACGAGCCAGCCGAAGATCACGGTCAGGACGACCAGGGAAATGCCGGTCAGCATCTTGCAGATCGTGGCGATGCCGTCCAGTGCAGTGTCCATCCAGCAAAGGAAATTCGGGAGATCCTGGTCGGTTTGCCGATCGTTCATTTTGTTCTCCCGAAAAGCTACGCCCAGCCCGGAACTGGGCTGGGCGCACGCGCAATCAGATCAGCCTCACTCCGTCGCTTGGATGAGTTCGACCAGCGGCCTGATAGCTTCATTCTCAGACAGGTATGCCTCGTAAACCGGCGCCATCGCGTCTTGGAACGGTCCCTTATCGGCGATCTCGTTCGAGACGATGCCGGCTGCCGTTACCTTTTCGCGGCTAGCAGTCTCACGTTCGGCCCAGAGCGCCTGCTGCATGGTTGCACTCTCGACAGCCGCCTCGGTCACGGCAGCCTTCATCTCGTCCGAGAGGCCGTTGAAGACATCGGCATTGATGCAGACGCATTCGGGGATGATCAGGTGCTGGCTGAGCGAGTAGTAGCCGGCGACCTCGAAATGCCCCGTTGATTCATAAGACGGCCAGTTGTTCTCGGCCCCGTCGACCACGCCTGTTTTGAGCGCCTGGTATACCTCTGCGAAGGCCATCGGCGACGGGTTGCCGCCAAGCTCGGCGATCATGCCCGAATAGAGGTCGTTGTTCATGACCCGGACCTTCATGCCCTCCACGTCCGCCGGCTCATTGATCGGCTTCGCGCCATTGTAGAAGGACCGAGCACCTGCGTCGTACCAGGCCAGTGGCACGAGGCCCTGAGCCGTCATGCCGTCAGCGATCATCTGACCGGCCTCGCTTTCGAGGACGCGGAACATATGCGGCACATCTTTGAAGATGAACGGCAAGGAGACGACGTTGGCTTCCGCCGCGATTGGACCGATCGGGCCGAGGTTGAAGTTGCCGATCTCCAGGCCGCCGAGGCGCACCTGCTCGATCGCATCGGGCTGGCTGCCGAGCGTGCCGCCGTGGAACATCTGCAGCGTGATCTCGCCGCCGGTCTTCTCGGCCAGCAATTCGGCAAACTTGTCCATGGCGACGGTGTTCGGATAGCCCTCCACATGGATGTTCCATCCCCGCCATTCCGCAGCGATGGCCGCACCGCTCAGTGTTGACAAAGCGATGGCCGCGCCGAGCAGCGATGCTGAAAGTTTCTTGATCATGGTTACCTCCCTTTGTTGATGAGATCAGTATTCTGTAAAACAGTGTCGGATGCCAGTAGGGGGCGCCGCTTCGGACGATCCCCTCAGCGACCTCCGAAAACTTGGCCGCATACCGTCATCTTCGGCAGTGAGGGTGTGACATGAAAGCTGTGGTCACACCACCACTAGGAAAAGGCCAGTCCTCCATTGATGTCGATATTGGCGCCGGTGACGAAGGCTGCCTCCTCTGACGCCAGGTAGGTGACGAGGTTGGCGACATCCTCCGATGTGCCTTCACGTTTCAGCGGCGTGATGTTGGCGACATGGCTGCGTACTTCGGGCTTGGTGAACGTGTTGTGGAAATCGGTGTCGATCATGCCGGGACAGACCGAATTGATGCGGATTTTCGGCCCAAGCTCTTTAGCGAGGCCGCGTGTCATGGTCATCATTGCGCCCTTCGAGGCCGCATAGGCAACAGCACCCGGCCCGCCGCCGTCGCGCCCGGCCTGACTGGCCAGCCCAACGATGGATCCGCCGTCCACCATATGCGGAAGGACGGCTTTGACCGCGCGCACAAAGGATGTGGTGTTCAAGTCCATCACGCGATTCCAATGCTCGATGTCCATGTCGGCTATGGATTTACGCGCAATGAGACCGCCGGTGACATGAACAAGGATGTCAATCCGATCGCCCAATGTTTTCAGCGTCTCAGCAGTGAGTGCTGCAACATCAGCCCCCAATGTCATGTCACCCTGCAGGGCCAATGCCTGGCCTCCACCAGCCACGATCTCGCTGACAGCGCTGTCAGCGCCATCTCTTGAATTGTGATAGTTGATCGCAACCGCGGCGCCGGCTGCCGCCAGCCTCAGAGCACAGGCCCGGCCGATGTCGCGGCCGCCGCCGGTGACGATCGCGGTTTTACCGACCAACGTGCCTGCAGCGGCGCCGTTCTGCCTACCTGATCCTTCCAACACCTAGTCCTTTCCGGATTGTCTTTAATGTTTGGCTTGAAGGGCAGACGCGTGAACCGCCTATTCGCCGCTTCTTTCTGACATAGCCCAACAATTAGTCTTGAACAGAAGACTAGTATCCTAGTATTGTCAAGCAGGAATCGAGCGGGCCGTTGGATGATGCCTCAACAATGCGCGATGATATGATCTCCAAAGCTGCGCACCCCTTTGATTCAAGATGAAGGGTCGAAGAAAGAATGAAGCCGATGCAGGAAATTGCTGACATATACGAACGGCGCACGACCACAGATGTGGTGTTCGACCAGTTGCACGAGGACATTCTGTCGCTAAAGCTCTTGCCAGGCGCAAAACTCTCGGAGGCCGACGTCGCACGCCGTTTTGGTGTCTCGCGCCAGCCAGTGCGCGACGCTTTCAACCGGCTGGACCATCTGGACCTGTTGCTGATCCGCCCCCAGAAAGCCACCGAGGTGCGCGGATTTTCGATGCGACGCATTGCCCATGCGCGGTTCGTCCGCCTTGCGGTCGAACTGGAGATAATCCGGTATGCTTGTGCGGCTTGGGGCTCCTCCCATGCGGAGATCCTTGAGCGAAACCTGGACCAGCAGCAGCAATCGATCGACACTGGCGAACTGGAGACGTTCCATGCGTTGGACTACAAGTTCCACAAACTGATCTCCGAACTCGCCGGCTGTCCTCTGGCCTTCGAAACGATCGAGGAATGCAAACGGAAGGTCGACCGTCTTTGCATGCTCAGCCTTGGGCGGACAAACGAGTCTCTGACCCTGCTGGACGATCATCGAAAACTGGCGCACAGCCTGAAAAACGGGTCTGTCGAAGACGCAACAGCCATCACCCGAACCCATCTGAGCCGCCTTGATGACACTATCGCCGACATTCACCTGACGCATTCAGACTATTTCGAATAGCCGGAGGCCCTATCAAGGCCTCGTTAGATTGCACCATCTTTGGACTGCCACTGTCGGCCGGCAGCATCCTGATCAAACGGGTGATGACGCACGGAGCGGCTGGTGTGTAGTGTGGGCTTTCACGACGCTACGGGCATTGCCGAACTAAGCTTTCCAATCTTTCACAACCACCCATCTGCGCCGATTAATTTCAAAATCAGGGCAAGACTTCCGGGCTATCTGGCCTAACCCCTTAAAAATATTGGCGCACCTCGAAGAAAAAAATTCGAACGCGATGTTTGAGACATTGGAGGACTGGAACACCCATCTAAAGGACCTATAAAGTGGTCCACGAAGAAGTGCTTGGTGCGAATCGTCTTCGTACGAGGGTGGGTTCCCTTGAGATATCGGTAGACGTGATGGCAGTGTCTTCTGATGCTCTGTGTCCATCTGGGTTATCGAGATTCCACCTTCCATGTGAATATCGTCAGCAACTGGATCGACGCCGCTGACATTCCGGAAAAACGCGCGAAAAGATTTGCTCGCAAAACGCCAGGTCACTGCTTGGAAGTCAGTGAGCACCCGTCCCTGCCAACATGAGGAGCGATTGGGTTGAAACTCTATCATGGCATCCCGAGCGTCTGCTCGATCAAGGTCCGTATCGGCCTAGCCGAGATCGGGCTCGACTATAAAAGCATCGTTCTCGACCTTCCCAAGGGTGATCAGCACGACCCTGAATATCTCAAGCTGAATGCCGACGGGGTTGTGCCGACGCTCGTCGACGACGATCTGGTGCTCGTCGAGTCGAGCCTGATCCTCGAATATCTCGACCGTGCGTATAATCAGAGCCGCCTGATGCCCAATGGTAGGGCTGCGGAATACGCGGCACGCCATTGGCTGTTGCGATGCCTCGCCATTCACGCGGGCATCAACACCCTGACATTCTCCACTGCGATGCGAGACCGCACGCTGGCCAGCAAGTCGCCGCAGGACATCGACGCGATGCTCGCCAAAATGCCCGATCCAACGATGCGGTCGAAGCGAAGAGACCTGCTCGATCACGGACTTGCCTCTGGGCACATTCAGCCGGCCTTGAAACAGCTGCAGCGCACCTTCGAGGATATGGGACAAGCACTTCGCCAAAACGATTGGGTCGCTGGCCAGAGCTTCGGGATCGCGGACATCGCGCTTGTTTCCTATATCGACCGTCTTGAGCGGCTGGGATTTGAGGGCTTGTGGGCAGTTTCAGAGCCACGAGTGGGCGATTGGCTTGCCGCCATGCAGGGGCGGTCGAGTTATATCTCCGAGGTAGTTGGCAAGATTGATGCCGGCGCAGCGGACGAGATGCGCGCCGGCGGACAAAAGCACTGGCAGGAACTGAAGGCGCAGTGGCAAGTGACAATTGCCGCCTGCTAATCCGCCAAAGCCGGCAGCAACCTAGTGCGTAGTGACCTGCAGTTATCTGGCCTTTCGTGGTAGGAAACATAAACTGGCCTTGCGACAGCAATCGGACAGAGAGGCCTTTAGGTGACTCGTTTAAGCAATCCATCAAGTATCGTTGGTATCATTCCCAACCATGTGTGAGCGGCGTTTTTTGTTGCTAGGGTTTCGTTCATCTTCGACGCCGCGAGCTCGATGCCGCGATGCGCTCGACCTGTTGACGCGGACACATGATTGGGTGTCGGAATGACACCACCATAGGTCGAAAGGGCTCGACGGTTAAGACTGTCAAACATCAAGAAGACGACATGCATCCGGCCTACTCCAACCGCTCGTTTCTCCGAAAACTCGACGACCGTCCCTATTCTGTTTTCACGGCGCGCCTGGAATGAAGATTGTGAGTATGCACGTGAGCGCCTTCGTCGACATCGGTGACCAAAACGCCGATGGTGCCCCCGTATTTCAGCACATCTGAACCCTCGGAGAGCGGTTTAACGGCGATCTTGTGAAAGATGGGGATCGGCTCGGTCGCGATGATCTGAAACTGCTGCTTCGGCGCTGCAATCAGCACGGTCATTCCTGGCTCGATCGGATGCAGGGCCGTCGCGACCTGATCGGCCTCGTCGAGGAGAACGGCATCCACCGCACTCAAAGCGCTGCTCCGAACCGGCTGATGGCCTCGCCTTGGTCACCCAGGATCTCGGCAAAGGTGAGGCTGCCAGATGCGATGTCGAGCATGGTCACCTCCAGTCTCGATGCCGCGTCATCGAGAGCTTCGCCCGTAGTCAGCATGCCGCTTCCGTCGAAATCAAGCTGTTGTTTCAGCCGGGCTACGGTCTCGGGGTTCGCGCTAAGCTTGATCGTCGGCATGAGCGTGCTGCCATAGCTGTTGCCGACCCCTGTGGTGAACAAGGCGAGGTTTGCGCCGGCGGCGGCAAAGCCTGTCAGACTCTCCGGTGTATAGGCCGGTGCGTCCATCAGCCAGAGGCCCGGATTCGATGGTGCCTGGCCGTAGGCAAGTACCCCTTCGATCGGTGATCGACCGCTCTTGGCGATGGCACCGAGTGATTTTTCCTCAATGGTGGAAAGGCCGGCCGCGATATTGGTGGAGCCAGGGTTTTCGCCGACGAGATCAATGCCGGCGGCGACGGCCATCGCCTCCCGCCGCGCTGCGGCGTCGCGGATCATATCGGCGACCGCCTCAGTCTCGGCGCGCTTCACCAGGCGATGTTCTGCGCCGAGCCATTCCGTGGTTTCGCCGATGACAGCCGTACCGCCCACTTCGATCACCCGATCACAGACCGCACCTACCAGGGGATTGGCAGCCAGGCCGGAGCTCGGGTCGGAGCGCCCGCATTCGAGGCCAATGAAGAGCTCAGCAATGGGCATGGCCTGCCGCCGCTCCGTCGACAGATCCCGCAGGATATCAGCCGCAGCACGCACACCACGATCGACCAGCGTCAGCGCGTCATGATCGTGCTCGTCGAGAACCAGAGCGGCGACGGGCCGGGCCGCTTCGGCCGCCGCTTGAGCGACGTTCTCGACCTGAGGCGCATCGGCGCCGATCACCAGGACCGCTCCAACATTGGGATGGGTGGCGAAACCCTTGAGCACACGATCGTGGGCTGATTTGTCCTCACCGAGGAGACCAGCGCCATAGGGCGTGCCGAGACAAAGGGAAGGATGAACGCGCTCGGCGATGCGCGCGGCAGTCGGTCCCGTCAGGCCTGTGACCGACAGGATCAGCAGGTGGTTGCGCGTGCCAGCTCTGCCCTGGAATCGGGGATAGCCAAGAAACTCAGGCATCGAGGCTGTCCGGATCCAGTGTTATACCGTGGCCAGGTCCGGGCGGCGGCAGCAACATGCCGTTGCAGGCTTTGAAAATGTCCTTGGGCGCTCGGTCCCAAAGCCATTGATGCAGCATGTGAAATTCGACCGAATGCGCGTTCGGAAGGCTGGCGGCGAGATGAAGGGAGGCTGCGAACAGCACCGCGGATGACGCGGCATGCAAGGTCGCCGGCAGATGAAAGGCGTGCGCCAGTTCCGCGATGCGGCGTCCTTCCTGGATACCGCCGCAAGCGCCGAGATCGAACTGGACCCAGTGGGTTGCGCGGCGGGTGATCAGCTCGCGGAACGGTGCCGTCCAGGCAAGCGTTTCGTTTCCGCAGATGGGGATCGGGCTTCTTTGGTGGACCTCAGCTTGTCCCTCGACATCGGATGGTGAGACCGGCGCTTCCAGAAAGGCGATGTCATAGGGGGCGACGGCATGAGCAAACCGCAGCGCCTCCGCGACATCATAGTTGTAGAGCGCATCGACCATGAGACGAACGTCCGAGCCGATCGCCTCACGCACGGCAGCGACCCTCCTTACGTCCTCTGCAAGCAGCGCTCCGCCGACCTTGATCTTGACCGCATCAAATCCTTGATCAGCCCAGCCTTTAACTTCGGCGGCCAAGTCGTCCGGTGTTTTTCCCTCGCCATACAGCCCGGCACTGGCATAGACCAGCACCTCGTCACGGCACCTGCCCAGCAAGTCGGCGAGACCAAGGTCGAGTTGGCGGGCGCGGAGATCATGCACCGCCATCTCGATCCCACTCCAGGCCGCTGCGGTAATGCCGGCCTGATTGCTGGTCTCGACTGCTTGCCGCAGCTGCTCGGTATAGGTGCCGATTCTGTGCGGCTCGATGCCGGTGACCAGGGGCGCTAGATCGTCCTCGATCAGGGCGATCAATGCGCGGGGCGTGCTGCTATGCAGCCAGCATTCACCGAGGCCGAGGCGGC
The DNA here is from genome assembly GCA_050633905.1 of Geminicoccales bacterium. GTDB lineage: Bacteria > Pseudomonadota > Alphaproteobacteria > Geminicoccales > Geminicoccaceae > JANQPX01. The sequence goes on along the minus strand of JBOEHJ010000050.1, from coordinate 7,863 downwards.
CAGCCTGATCTTCGACGAACACCAGGAGAATCTGTTTCTTATGAAAGCGCGTTCGCGGGTTCCAGACCTTGCCGCCCATATCCCGTTCGATCAGGCGCGGGATGACATTTTTGATCTGTGTCGTCATCCCGCCTACCTTTTTCGTCGCCACTCGCCGACCAGTGGCCAGGCCAAGAGAATGACGGCGACGCCAAGGAAAAGGAGGGGAAGTGGGCGGGTGAAGATCGGCTCGATGGAGCCTGCCGTCATCATCAAGCCGGAGCGCAATTTCTCCTCCATTAGCGGTGCAAGCACGAAGCCGATGACGAACGGGCCGAGCGGATATTTCGCACGCTCCAGCAGGAAGCCAATCACACCGAAGATCAACATCACCCAAACATCGAACATCGTGTTGTCGAGCCCGAAGCTTCCGACCACGCAGAAGACGATGATCACCGGGAGAAGATGCGTGCGTGGTAGCTGCGCGAGCTTTGCCGCCCAGCCGACGCTGAACAGCATGATCCCGAACATCAAGACGTTGGCGACCAGGCAGGCGGCGATCATTGCCCAGACGACGTCATAGTTGGTCAAGAAAAGTGTCGGTCCCGGCTGGATCGAGTGGATCATCAGGGCACCGATCAGGATCGCATCGATCACCGAGCCCGGAATGCCCATGGCGATCAAAGGCACCAGCGCGCCGCCGACCGTTGCATTGTTGGCGGCCTCAGACGCGATGATCCCTTCTTCCGCCCCCTTGCCGAATTTTTCCGGCGTTTTCGAGAGATTCTTGGTCGTAGTGTAAGCGATCACCGAACCGATTGACGCACCGACGCCAGGGAGAATGCCGACGCCGGTGCCGATCAAGCTGGAGCGCAACATGTTGCCGGCGCTCTTTCGCCAGTCTCGAAGGGTCATCATCAACCCCTTGGTGGAGGCGCTGATCCGCTCCATCGGCCGTCCGATCTCCAAGATGTCGTTGATGATCTGGCTGACCGCAAAAACACCGATCAGGACAGGCAGCAGCTTCAGTCCCCCATTCAGCATGTACCAGTCGAAGGTGAGACGCGGCTGGCCCGCGGAGGGATCGACGCCCGGCATGGAAGCCAGCATGCCGAGCAGGCCGGCGATCAGACCCTTGACCAGGCTGCCCTGGCTGACCGAGGCGATCAGCACCATCGCCATCAGAATAAGTGTGAAATATTCGAACGGACCGAAGCGGGTCGCCCAGATCGAGAGCGGCTTTGCCAAGAGCGCCAGGACCACCCAGGAAATCAGGCCGCCGACGAAGGAGGCCGAGATACCGAGGCCGAGTGCGCGGCCAGCCCGACCCTCTTTGGCCATCGGGTAGCCGTCGAAGGTGGTCATGACGTTGGAGGGTGTGCCTGGCATGCGAAACAGCGTCGCCGTGATCAGCCCACCGGTGATCGCGCCGACATACATCGCGATCAGCAGGACAACAGCGTCGGTTGGCGTCATGTAATAGGTAAGAGGCAAGGTGAGCGCGATGAGCATCGCGCCCGTCAGGCCGGGGATGGCGCCAACCGCGATGCCGAGCACCGTACCGAGCACGCAATAGAAGAAGGCCCATGGTGTGAAGACGATGCTAAGCCCGAGGAGAAGTCCATCCATCAGATCTCAGAGCCCCGGCAGGTCGACAACGAAAACACGCGTGAAAAGAAATTGGCAGCCAAAGCCGGTGATCGCCGCGAGCACCAGGATCACCGGAAGCTTCGCGACATTGAACCGGGCCAGAACAAAGATGGTCGCCGTCAAGAAAACGGTGGTGACGATCGCGAAGGTCGTGATCCGAAACTGCAGGGCCGTCACGTAGAGCATTGTGAACAGCGCCACGATCACCGCATCGCGCCACCGGGCGGCGCCCGGTGGGGGAACGTCGCGGGCACCATCGTCCCGCAGCATCGCGCCGATGATGACCCATAGGGCGAGCAGGATGATGAGGCCAGCCGTGATCTGCGGTACCCACGCTGATCCCAGCGGCTCGAAGCTGCCAGGCGGCAAGTCGGCGGCCTCCCAGATCGCGACCGAAGCGATCACGATGAAGACCAGCGCTACGCCAATGTCGAAACGGCGATCGACCCCATCGTTCATGTCATGCCGAGCTTACTGAGTGGTCATCGATACGCATGTCGTCGGTCCCTTCAATGATCTCGCTAAGCTTTCCTTAACCTTTTGATGTCATGCTCTCCATCTGGTCCATGCGATCTTGGGAATCCGCCGGTCCGCTCAAAAATTCTTGGCGAGGCTCAGACTCCCAGGATCGCATGGACCATCAAACTCATCCCCCGGTAACATGGATTGGTTAATTCGAGGTTGCCGTCGACGTCGTCATCCTATGAACCGGGCAAAACCGAGTGCGGCTGTTTCCCATCCCGCCATGCCGAGCGAGCACCGTCGCCATCGACGACGCCCGCTCTTCTTGACCAAGCTCATCCGCAATCAGACACGGGCTACCGAGCCTCACGAACAAGTCACCCAGATGCAGGATGCACCCAAACTATTTTTGGGCGGCTTGTTTGGCGACGGGTTCGATGCGGGTCCAGGTGTCAGTGAGGCTTTGCATCAGGTCCTCGCCTTTAAGGAAGACAGGGGCGAATGCCTTGCTATCGTAGAACGCGACGATCTGGTCTGTGCCGCTTGCCGCTTCGAGCGCTGCCGCCATGCCGTCGACGGCTTCGGCCGGCGTGCCTTTGGGCGCAAACCACCAGCTATCGATGCAGAACTCCATGTCCCGGCCGAGTTCTTTGACGGTCGGCAGATCCGGCAGCTTCTCAAGGCGTTCCGGGCCGGTATAGGCGAGCGCCTTGATCTCGGCCTCTGGGTTGTCGGCGCCGTCCGGGAGCTTGGTAAAGTTGAGAACTTCAGCGCCAGAAAGCACGGTCGCTGCGGTCTGTGCGCCGGTGAGCGCGGTAAAATTGGCCGTACCACCGCCGATCTGGACGAAACGGAACTTGGCGCCAGGCTCGGTATTCTGCAGCATGATCCCGGCCATGTGATTGATCGCGCCGAGATTGGCGCCGTAGATCAGCGTGTCGGGTTCGGCAGCCGCTTTGGCGAGCAACTCGTCGACCGTGTTGATGCCGCTGTCCTTTCGAACCATCGGCAGCACGCAGAACTGACCGGTCGCGGCAACGGGCTCGTAGTCACGCCAGCCGAAGTCGAACATGCCGCCCCCCTCGCCGCCCATCAGCGCGATGTGAACGAGAAGGAAGTTGTAGCCGTCAGCGTCCGCTTCCATCACCTGGCGCGATCCGACCGAGAAATGGCCGCCGACATTGATGATCGTCATCGGTTGCGGGAGGAGCTCGTTTTCCTGAATGGCAATCTGGAATGCACGGGCCACCTGATCCGATGTGCCACCGGCCTTGAATGGCACCACGACCTTCACCGGTTTTTCCGGCCAAGCGGCGTCGGCGACGCCGGCCGCACCCAGAACCATCGCTGCTGCAGCGCCCATCATCCATTTCATCGACATCATTCGCTCCCCAACTGTTTTGGTCTTTCTTATGTAACCGAAGCCATCCGCCTGGAAATCGAGTAGCTCGGTACAGCCCTCGATAACGAAACGACTCAGCCTCGATAACTGCCGATTATCGATCGGCTATTCATCGTTTGACACTATCTCCCTCCAGGCTATCTCGGCAAGCCTATCCTTGCCGCCAGAAAATCAGCCGTTACCATCATAATGAAAGAAGAAAAGCTGGCAGCGGCATCAGGGAGAAACACGACGTGAGCGACGATCGCCCCAATATCCTCTTTCTGTTTTCGGACCAGCACGCGCAGAACGTTGCCGGCTGCTATGGCGCCCCGATCGTCCAGACACCGGCTCTCGATCAGCTGGCAGCCGAGGGCGTGACCTTCGACAACGCCTATACCACAGCACCGCTCTGTACGCCCGCGCGCATGGCGATGCTCACGGCGCAATACAGCCACAAGATCGGCTGCTGGACCAATTCCGACATCCTCGCCTCCGACATCCCCACACACGCCCACAGCCTGGGTGCGGCCGGCTATCGCCCAACCCTGATCGGCCGCCTTCATTCCATCGGTCCCGATCAGCTCCACGGCTATGTCGATCGCCGGGTCGGTGATCACAGCACCAATTGGGTCGGTGGCCATGCCCATGGCATGGGCGTGCTCGACCGAGCGCAGGAACCATTTCGGGTGAGCCTCGAGCGCTCGGGACCGGGGCAGTCCGCCTACGAGGTGAAAGATAGAGATGTTCTTGAAGCTACCCTCGCCTATCTCGATGAGATCAAAATCGCTCGGAAGAAAGGTGACAAAAAACCGTTTGCCGCCACCGTCGGCCTAATGCTTCCGCATCAGCCCTATGTCTGCTCACCGGAAGATTTTTCCTACTACGATGGCAAAGTCGGTCTGCCCAGACTCGCGGCGCCGGGGGATAATGCCGAGCATCCCTATCTCCGCGAGTGGCGGCGCTTCACCGATAGCCTCGATCTGCCTGATGATTGGCAGGTCCGCGCACGGACAGCGTATTATGGCCTTACCACCGCCATGGACCGGATGATCCAGCAAATCCTGGACCGGTTGGAAGCCAATGGCCTCGCCGACAACACGCTTGTCGTTTACGCGTCCGATCATGGCGATCAGCTCGGCGAGCGCGGCCTCTGGTGGAAACAGACTTTCCACGAACAATCGATAAAGGTGCCGTTGATCATGCGCTGGGCAGGGCGCCTGCCCACGGGTGAGCGACGCAGTCAGGTGGTGAACCTGCTCGATCTCGCCTCGACCATGTTGGATGCAGCAGGCGCGCCACCTTTGCCAAAAGCCCAAGGGCGAAGTTTTCTCGAGGTCGCGCGTGACCAGAGAACGCCCTGGAGCGATTTGACCTTTGCGGAATATTGCACGGATGGCTTGGCGCGCTGGACCGGCGCTGTGGTTCAGCAGCGTATGGTGCGGGAGGGGCGTTACAAGCTCGTCTACTACCACGGTCATCGGCCGCAGTTGTTCGATCTGGAGGCCGACCCGGACGAGACCGTTGATCTCGCCCAGTCGGAAAAACACGCTGGCGTCCGGGACGCCCTGGTTGCACGGGTGCTCGATGGCTGGGATCCAGATGAGATCGCATTGGAGCAAAAGCACCGCATCGCCAACAAACGTCTTCTGTCCGACTGGGCGCGCACAGCCGAGCCTGACGAGGCCCACCGCTGGGACTTGAAGATGGAGGACAACTGGCTGGCCGAGCAGGCATCATGAGCAGTCTCGGTGTCACCGTGATGCCGGAATGGATCCAGTCGGAAGGCGTCGATCAGGTTCTCGACAATCTGGAGCGCGCAGGGGTCGACGCCGTTGCGACCTCCCCCTATGTCATGGCTGAAAGCGACGCCGACAATGCCGGTCGCGAACCACCGATCGATGCCGGCGCCGGCAAGGTCCGTCTTCTGGACAGGCCGCTTTGGGGCAAACGCGAACTCCGCTGCCTCACCGCACCCAGCTACGAGCCGGATTTTTCGCACTATCAGAACCTTACTTATCAGCCGTCCGAGCCCACTGACTTGACGCGCAGGGAGGGCCCTAAGGTCGCGGCCTTTCTTGAAGCGGCGAGGGCGCGTGGGTTCGACGTTCAACTCCAGGTCCAGGCCGCGATCCCACCAGGTTACCGCGTGCAGTTCGGCGGTCCGCTCGAAGCCGACATGCCGCGTCTGCCAGATGGAAGCATCCATAACAATCGCGTAGACAAGAACGGCAGTCTCGCCAGCCCTGCGATTGTTGACTACACGACCGCCCTCATTCGCGACGTCGCCGCCGCTTATCCGATGATCGACGCACTTCGCATCGACTGGCCGGAATATCCGCCTTATGACTTCAAGGCCTGGTTCTTCGACTTTTCCGACCATGCCGTCCAGGCTGCCGTCGAACACGGATACGATGTCGAGGCGATGCGCAGAGACTGTCTTGTTCTCATGGCCGATCCATCGCAGTTCATCAACGAGGGCTTCGACGCCCTACCCGGCTTCGTCGCTCTCCAGACATTCAAAGCTGATCTGACCCTCGACCTGATCAAATCATGCCGGGCAGCTTTACCTTCGTCGATGCGCCTCGTCGTCCACGCTTTTCCGCCGCCTTGGTCCCACCTTTCGGGCATGGATTTCGCCCGTGTCGCTGATGCCGCCGACGACATCGCGGTCAAGCTCTACACCATGCACTGGCCGATGATGCTCCAGAACTACCGAAGACACTTCACTGATAGGGGCGTGCCGGAAGACGATGCGACTGAAGGGCTTCTCAAGCTTTTCGACACCGGCGGCGGATCGGCGTTTCATTATCCCGAACCGGATGAAGCCCATCCAGCAAGCGCCGAGGCTCAAGCCCGAAAGATCGGAGCTGCGAGGACGATCATTGCGGGCAAGGCCAATCTTATACCCAGCGCTCACGCCTATGGTTCAACCGATGACGTTCTTAGTCGGATTGCAATCGCCCTCGCTGCTGGCGAGACCCAAGCTTGGATCAACCGTTATGGTTATCTCAGCGACGACAAGCTTGCAGGTCTGGGACGTCTATTGGAAACTGGGTGACTGGAATTCAGATATGTTGCTCTAATGACCTGGCCACGATTTGCATCTATCAAATGAGCTATATTGAATGGTGTCCGAATGATGCACAAGAGAACCAACTTACTATGGTTGGACGTGTATCGGAACGGGTACTGTTCAGTATATAGTAGGTTTTGTCCTAACCATCTAAAGTTCTTGCAGGTTTTCTCTCCTCCTGACCCCACACCCTCAATGTGGGGACTGATCGCCGTCTCGACGGACAGTCCGGTGAAAGTTTTTATGCGGTCGAAATCGCCCTTGACGAGAGAGACGTCGACCAGGCTATCGACAGGGCAGAGCTCCTTCCAGGCATGCCAGTCGAAGCCTATCTCCAGACGGAAAGTCGTACACCGATCAGCTACCTCACCAAACCGCTGACAGATCAAGTCGCACGCGCCATGCGTGAGGAGTAGAAGTCTTGGTCTGTCGGGGGGAAAGCCAAACACTAACAGACGGTTATGGGAACCAACCTGCCGAAAACAGGATTCGGCAGGTGATTCGCAAACTCGAAGAACCAGCCATCGACCGGCAAGCCTGTTTGCGGTCTGCCGCAAGCAGCTGATGAATAGCCAAACAGCGTGCCTGCAAGCAGGGTCAAGGTCGGCGATGCCGAGCCCAGGCAATGCCTTGTAGCTGCTCATAGGCATGCTCAATCGCTCTCCCTCAAACGGAGAGATGTTCAGCTACATGTTGGCACCCATATCCAATTGTCGCCCAGCCCAGCTTCAGGCCATGGCGGAGCCGTGGGTTACGAGTGTCCATCGTCGGGGAATTTGAGACATATAGCAGCTTGAATTGAGAGAGGCTCTGGCTTATCGAGTTGATGGGATTATCCAGCCGCGATTTGATGCTGCAAGCGTCTTTGTTAGATGGTCTGTCGCTTGACCCTTTCTCGTTCCAGGAGGATGGTAACGCCACGTCCGAAGTCGACGTCTGCAGGGGTTAGGTTCATCGCTTTGCGCCAATTTGGTTTGTATCCTGGACGCGCGCCTATTCTTCACACATATCGATTGACGACATTCTCCAAATATTCTTGGCGACCTGATCTTGGATCCGGGTTGATGTCGGCGGTCTCGACGCGTTCTGCAATCACCTCGAGGGAGCTGTCGCCATTCAGCATGTTCTGCGCCTCTCTTGATGCCCAGTCGGCGTAACGCTCTTCCAAGGGTGCTGCCAGAGCACGATCTTCGACCATGCGGGCAGCGGCTTTGAGGCCGCGGGCGCAGATGTCCATGCCGCCGATATGGGCGTAGAGGAGATCGGCGGGATCGAGGGATTGGCGCCGGAGCTTGGCATCAAAATTGGTGCCGCC
>JBOEHJ010000049.1:0-35156 GCA_050633905.1 Geminicoccales bacterium | reverse complement strand
ACAACGTGGTCATGATTGATTGGCCCAGCTCCATCGTGAGTTGTCTCTGTAGGCTGCGCACAGGCGTACTCAGGCGCCATTGATCGAGGCCGTTGTGTCCATGTTGGGTCACGAGCCGAAGCTAGCGCCCATGCTGCCTGCGTCCGCATGAGGCCGCTAAGCCGTCGTTCTGGCGTGCGCATGCCCGAGAGGTCCGCTTACGGGCACATTTGTGCCGGAAGCCTGATGACTAGATCGTGCCAGTTCCGGACATAAGGAAGATCGTGTGATATAGCAGCCGGATGTCCTCCAAGGCCCCCAACCCCAGAACGGCACTCGCTGTCGGCTGTACAGCCCATGTCGTGCAAGATGGGCTTACGGCAGCAACCTATGTGCTGATGCCCGTTCTCGCTCAAACCTTCGGCTTCACCTATGCCCAGGTCGGCCTGATCAAGGGGCTGAAGAGCCTGACGCAGGCCGTTCTCGAGATCTACTCCGGCGTCCTTTCCGAACGGATTGGCGAAGGGCGCACACTCGTCTTCGGCTTGATCCTGTCCGGTATCGGCTATGCGTCGGTGGCAGCGGCTCCCGATCCAATGCTCATCGCCGCCTGCCTTCTGATCGTCGGTGCTGGCACGGCGTTTCAGCATTCGCCATCGTCTGCCCTGGTCAGCACCGCCTATGCAGAAGGTGGCCGGCGCGGCGCACTCGGGCTCTATAATTCGTCAGGCGATGTCGGCAAGCTCGCTTTTTCTGGCATGTTCAGCCTGGCCATCGGTGCCGGTTTCGCCTGGCAGCACATCTCGTTTTTTTTGGGATTTTTGACGCTTTTGGCAGCGGCGGGCGTTGCCATCGCAGCCCGACATCTCAAGGCTAGGTCAGCGCACAGCGCTGCGCGGTCCGAGGACTGTGATCCAGACGAAAGTCTTGGCTGGGGCGTCCTCAATTGGCGATCGTTCGGCACACTGCTGGTGATCATTTCTCTCGATAATGTGGTCCAGGCAGGCGTTCTGGTTTTCATCGCCTTCCTGATGATCGCCAAAGGCCTCCCGCTCTATGTCGCAACCATGGCGACTGTGGTTTTGTTAACTGGCGGTATCTTCGGCAAGGCTGGGTGCGGCTATCTCGCAGAACGCATCGGCGTTTGCCGAGCCTTCGTGCTCGTTCAAGTGCTGACAGCATTGGGTTTGATCTCTGTCATCATGGCACCGGCCTGGCTGGCCTTCGCCCTGCTGCTGCCGCTCGGTGTTGTTGCCCAGGGATCGACATCCATCACATACGGCCTGATCCCAGACCTCATCCACCCAAGGCGCATGGCGCGCGGTTACGCCATCATGTATTCGTCGACGAGCTTCGCCGCAGCCCTGGGGCCATGGCTTTTCGGACTTATCGGCGATCAATACGGGATCAACGTCGCCGTGCAGGCAATGGCGGTCGTCGCCTTGCTGGCCGTACCGCCCATCGCGTTCTTGCCCGCTTTTAGGGAGGTGGGGCGAAGGTCGGTTTAGGGTTCAACTGCGGAATCTAGCTGCTCTGCTCCAGTGTCCGCTTCGCGCTCCAAACCAGCCATAAGGCTAGTTTCTCAAAAGTGCCAAATCGAGACTCTTGCCCCTCAGGATAGCGACCAGCTTGCAATCGCCGAGTGATGCTGTCTTTGCTGTTAGCAGTGTCGGTTGGAATTTTCGGCGGGAATTGGATGCAGGCTGGAGTTGATCACGCACGGCTGCCTGATACTGCAGGGAATAAGAACCCGCTAGGAATCGGGATCGCTATGGTCGGTTGGCTGACGCTTGCCTGCATGAATGCAGGCAGCAAGATCCTCGTCACCGAGTATCCGGTCGTGCAGATCCTCTGGTTTCGCTATCTGCTGCTCGTTATCGTCGCCTGCTGGCTCATCAAGCGCATGAACAGGAGCTTGGACCTTCGCCCGTCCTGGCTACAAATATCGCGCGGTCTATTGTTGGTTGCTGAGATGGGCCTGGTTGTTTACGCCTTCGGCCAGATGGCGCTTGCTAATGTCCAGGCGATTCTGGCGATTTCGCCAATTCTAGTAACGGCATTGTCTGTGCCATTGCTCGGCGAAAAGGTTGGTCTTCGGCGTTGGACCGCAGTCAGTCTGGCCTTTATCGGCATGTTAGTCATCGTGCGGCCGGGCATGGGCGTTCTGGACCCGATCATGCTCCTGGTGTTGCTGGCGGCTGTCATGTGGGCGCTCTATCTGATCCTTACCCGCCTCGCTGGCCGAACAGATTCCTCGGAAGTTTCCCTCTTTTGGCTCGCGGTAACGGGATTCGCTGTTTTGAGCGCCATCGTTCCGTTCTTTTGGCATCTGCCGACCAATACATCTGACTGGTTGCTGCTTTTCCTCGTCGCTGTCCTTGGGATCATCGGGCACTTTTGCTTGATCAAGGCGTTTCAAATGGCTGAAGCCTCAGTGCTCCAGCCCTTCATCTATACCGAACTCATTGGTGCGATCGTGGTCGGCTACGTCGTGTTCACGGACCTGCCTGATCTCCCAACGATTATCGGTGCTTTGATCATCGTTGGGAGTGGGCTCTACGTGTTTGCTCGCGAACGGAAGCAACAATGCTAGCGGTCGCATTGCTTGCTTCTCAACTGTACCAGGAGAAGACATTGCCGGCACATCTGCCGCTCAGAGGAGAGGACGCCGTAGCAGTGCCCAGAGTTCCCGTGCCAAAGACGCCTTTGTAGCGAGAGGAACATCGACCAACACGTACAGTTTTCTAGGCGACAGCCCGACTTTGCGCACTTATCTCTAGGCAGGTGGAGGTCAATTCGTCGGCCGGAACGGCTTTGCTGAACAGGAAGCCCTGCACTTGATCACAGCCATGCTTTCTTAGCCATGCGAGCTGTTCTGGTTCCTCAACGCCTTCCGCGACGGTGGTCGCGCCGATCTGGTTGGCCAAAGCAAGGATCAAGCGGATCAGCGGTCCCGATGACGGTAGTTGTTGGATAAAGCTCAGGTCGAGCTTGATGCAATCCACGGGAAAGCGCGAGATATGCGCGAGGTTTGAGTAGCCGGTGCCGAAATCGTCCAGCGCCAGCCGGAACCCAAGCTCGTTGATGCGACGGAGGCGACGCGAGACTTCCGCATCGTCGCCGATGAGCGATGTTTCGGTAATTTCCAGTTCCAAGCTGGATAGGGGAAAATCCGCGACCGCAGCGGTACTTTCGAAGAGAGGCACGAAGTCCTCGTGCTGGAATTGCTTAGGCGAGACATTAATCGAAACGTCAATCTCAAAGCCTTGGCGACGCCAGGCGCTCATCTGCAGGCAGGCCTGTCTGAAAACGAACATGCCGATTTGATCGATGACGCCGATCTCCTCGCAGATGGGGATGAACTTGTCCGGCGGAATATAACCGCGTTCAGGGTGAAACCAGCGCAGCAGCGCTTCGGCGGCGACGACGGTGTTCGTGGCAAGATCAATTCGAGGCTGATAGAAGAGTGTGAAGGCGTCATTCTCGATAGCCTGCTTGATGGCAACCTCAAGCCAGCTGCGCTCGATCGCTTCGGCGCCAATCGAGTCGTCGTAGATCGAATAGCGATCGCGTCCCATGCGTTTTGAATGATACAAGGCCAAGTCGGCCTGTTTCATGGTTGTGGCCCAATCGCCGTGTGCTCGACTTTCAAAGAAGGCGACGCCGATGCTGGTGGTGACACTGAGTTGAATTGAACCGCAATCAATCGGCTTTGCAACTTCCGTGCGCAAGGCTTCCAAGTGAGCATGCAGGGCGTCTCGGTCCGATGAAACCTTCGACAGCAAGACGAACTCATCGCCGCCCATCCGAGCCAAAACGTCAGCTTCACCGACATGTTGTCGAACCCGCTCAGCGAACGTGCGCAGGATGGCATCCCCGATCTCATGACCGTAGGTGTCATTGACCTTCTTGAACTCATCGATGTCCAAAAAGAGCAATATATATCGAGAATCGCAGGCGCCGAGATTGCTGCTGATCTCATCCAGCCGCTGCTGCATGAAGGAGCGGTTGAAGCATCCTGTGAGCTGGTCGCGTGCCGCCAGGTAACGCGCCTTGTCCCGAGTCGTCTTCAGCTCGCTGACGTCGAACGCGGTGACCAGCAACGCCTGGTCGCCCGTGGCGGCGTCCAGGCATCGCTTGATGCTAATGTCGAACCATCGTTCTCCGTCCATGGTCTTGATTTTCGTCACACGGCGGCAGTCATTATGGCTTCGCCACGAGGCGCGCATTTCATCAAGATCGCTGCGTATGACAAAGGTGTCTTCAAAGCCGCTGTCAACGCCGGGCAAGGTGTTTCGAGCCGCAGGGTTCTTGTATAAAGGCCGCCCTTCAGCAGTGAAAAGTGCGATGACGACGTCTGTATGCAGGAGCGCTTCGGTGCTGCGCAGCGTGTCTGGTGTCTCCGCCGCCTCGCCGATGACTTCACACATCATCGCCATGCGGTTGTCGGGCATTCTGAAGCCCGTATAGACGACATTGACGGTGATCGGCTCCCCGCGGGGATAGAGCGTCCAAAACTCGCTGAACTTAGCGTCGTGCTCGACAAAGTCGCTTTGATATTGTTTCAATCGGTCTGCGACAGTCTTCGACGTACCTTGAGAGAGGTCTCTAGATTTAAGTGAGGCCTCGTCCTCTGCACTCCAGATTTTGCACGCAGCCTCATTCGCATAGGCGATGCGGCAACGGTCTGTATCATAGACCCAGACAGGGGTTCGAAGCCGCCTCGCCAGCGCAAACGGATCAAACGATGGTGAGGGCTGCCATTCCGCTTCAAGAGGCATCGCGGCGCCCGCCATCAAAGGACAGGTGTGTGGGCCATAGGTTCGATTCAGGCCGCCTCCTTATGCTGGGGCACCATCTCTTTCAATGGTGCGAAGCCAGGCGTAGCCTCCACGGAAGCTTTCCAACGAGCGATGGCGGGATACCGATCGAAAGTCAGCCCGGCTTCGTCGATGACATGCGTGTAGCCGAATACCGAGACATCCGCGAGCGAATAGCCCGAGGCGAGCATGAATTCGCTTCGTTCGAAATGCTCGTTCAAGCGGGCCAGTCCTGGCCTGGCGTTTTCTTGCCACTGCGCGATGTCCTGGCCACGGTCTTGCCCCAGCTGCGGCGCGATCGTCGTGAAAAAGCGTGCTGGCGAGATGAAGGGCTCTAGCTTCGACTGCTCGAAGAACATCCATTGCAACGCCCGGGCGCGCTCCTCCGCTTTCTCAGGCATCAAATGCGTGCCCTCCGTGAGGTACCAGAGCATCGCGTTGCTCTCGCCTATGCCGTTGCCGGTCTCCGTCTCCATATAGGGTACGACGCCCAAGGGGTTGATCGCGAGAAACGCAGGCGACTTTTGCTCGCCGGCCAAGACATCAACGAGCTGAAACTCGTACGGCTTGTTCAGCTGACGAAGCGCGACCCATGCTTTGAAACAATTTCCAGAGCCGAGACAAGCATAAAGTTTAATGTTCATTGATTGAAAACTCCGAGAGGAAGCCTCCTGCAACAATAATTCCTAATTCTTAATTCTATGTTTATTAGCGATCGACGACTGCATGGTCTCAAGAGTGAGTGCCGCATTGCGGCCCGCGCTCAGGCTGCATTATTTGCCAGAAGGCCTTCCTTATTGGATGCTTGGGCTAGAGGTAGGTCAGGGTCAGCTGCGAAATCTAGAGGCCCGGCTCCCGTCTCTGCTTTACGCTCGGAAGCGGCAGCAACGCTTGCTTCTCACCTGTGTCATGACCGCCATTCAACTGGCGCGGCGCTCCAGAGCTAGCCATGCTAACCGAGGTCGATCATGCGCGTCGTTCTCCAGCTTCTTCGAGCTGCCGTTAGCAGAAATTTAGGCAGACTAGACGATATTGGAGGGCCCTATGTGCCAATCGGAGCGGATAACTTTGTCCGAAGCTGACGTCGCATCCTGTGCGAAGCCGATAACAGGTGCCAAGCACCAACAATGTCCTTCGCCACTCGAAAGTCTAGCAGATAGTATGGCTGATGCCCTTGGTGTCGAGGCCTGCGTCATTAACTATGCAAATGCCTCTGGCAGCAGCTTTTGGTGCGGTTCGAAAGGCTCAGCACCGGTCATGCAAATTTTTGAGACCGCCACTCATCTTGAGGACATGGCACAACAAACTCTACTAGGAGAGGGGGGAGGGCAGGATCAAAGAATTACAGAGATCCCGTCTGCAATGACAAGCCTTGGGGTGGAATTTTTGGCGAACTGCCCGCTGAGGCTTCAATCCGGCACATTGATCGGGCGCATCTGGCTTGCGGATTCCCACCCTCGCCTGATTGACAGAAAAAAAACGGAGCAGCTTTACAGTCTTGCCAAAGTTGCCAGCGAGATGATCTACCTGACCGGACGAACAGCCAGGCTGCTTGACGCACAGGAGACGGCAAGCATCGGCACTTGGGACTGGCGCTTGAGTACCGGGATGGTTTTTGCCTCCCCTCCTTTTTGCGCCATGTTTGGTCTCGATCCTGACCCCGGCGGCATCCAGCCTTCCACGTTGTTGCGCCAGATCCAAAAGCGTGATCGTCGGCAAGTACTGCACAGCCTTAGAAAAGCGGTCGAACAGCGTTGCCCCTCGTCTTTTGAGTTCAGCATCATCGGCACAAAATGCAGCGCCACCCATTGTATCGGCACTCTTCGCCTCGATGTCGATCTTGAAGGTGAGATCGTCGGCGCCTTCGGGACGTGTCAGGACGTCACCGATCGAAAACTGGTGGATGAGCTAAGTACCCGTAACCAAGGCTTGGAAGGTGCTTTGGAAATGGCGAACAAGCTCGCCGAGGAACAACGAAACTTCGTTGCGATCGTATCGCACGAGTTTCGGACACCTCTGGCTATCATTGATGGTAATGCCAACCGCATCTTGCGGGTCATGCAGAAAAATGACGGTCCCGAGCGGCTTGGTGCCATGGTCGGTCGTATGCGTGCCTCCGTGGTACGCTTAATCGGGGTGATCGAAAGTATGCTCTTAATGACCAAGATCGAGTCCGGCGAGGTTGAGCTGACACCAGAACCCTTGGATATTTCCGCTATGTTACGCGAGGTTTGCAGCGTACAGCTGGAACTGACGCCCGAACGACAGATTGAACTAGACATCGATGATGTCACCGAGAACATCGTCGGAGATCGCAATAAGCTGCACCACGTCTTCTCCAATCTGATTTCAAACGCCATCAAATATTCTCCCGAAGGACAATTTGTCAGGGTAATAGGTCGGTCTGAGGAGGCAGGGATTGTGATTGCCGTTCAAGATCGAGGCATCGGTGTCCCTGCAGATGAGGTGCCGAAGCTCTTTGAACGTTTCTTTCGTGCCAGCACAGCAGCCGGGATCATCGGTACTGGCTATGGTCTCAGTATCGTTAAGCAATTTGTTACCATGCATGGAGGCGTGATCGACGTTACCAGCATTGAGAAAGAAGGATCGACGTTTACCGTTCGGCTTCCGATGGCACCATCACTACCTGGCGAAGCGGCGATACACGAGGCCACAAGGCGTTCTGCGTGATCGCCGTGTACTCTCCAACATGAGCTCCTTTGGAATAACGGCGAAAGTATGCATTTTTCTTCGTGCCGTTTCGGGTCAACAAAAATTGATCTCCAGCGCCTCGGTCTGAATGTCTGCAATCTGAGCCATTGCTGCCATAAGGCTCGCTTCGGCTCAGTGTCGAGACTCATGAAAAAGCCGAAGCGAATACTTGGCGGAGAAATTCATTAGAATGGCATTCCTTAGAACTCGCTTTTATGAAACTCAATACTTAGAAAGCGCCACTATCAGAAGTGATGTCTAACCCGGAAGAGTGTTTTCGAGCGCCTCGAACTTTTTCATCAAAATCTGCCATTTCCGGACTTAAGCGAGATCGCCGACCGGGCCTCTTTTGCCTTGAAGAGAGCTAAGTCACCCATCGCAAGAAACGGGTCGATCGGCGAGGCCACCTATGCAACGTTACGGTATGAAACAAAATCACAATCCGACGATCGACCTGACTTCGGGGCTACTATTGCTTTTGTTGGCAGCAGTATGGGGAGGGTCGTTCTTCTTCGCCGAAATTGCCCTAAGAGAGGTGCCCCCGCTAACGGTCGCGCTTCATCGCGTCTTCTGGGCGGTCCCGGCGCTCTTTCTTGTTGTCTGGTGGCAAGGCATCACCATACCCCGATCAATTCGAGCTTGGTCTTGCTATCTGGTCATGGGTGCCTTGAACAATGCAATTCCGTTCTCGCTGATTTTTTGGGGCCAGACGACCATTGAAAGCGGGCTAGCGTCCATCCTGAACGGTACAACGGCTGTTTTCGGAGCGGTCGTTGCCGGTATTTTGCTTGTCGATGAACCGCTGACAGCCCGTAAAATCATCGGCGCTGTGTTTGGTGTCTTTGGCGTGGCTGTGATTATGGGGCTTGATGCGCTTACGAATTTCGACCTGCGCAATCTGGCACAGCTAGCAATCCTCGGCGCTGCATTGTCCTATGCGCTTGCAAGTGTTTGGGGTAAGCGTTTTCTTTCAGCCTACCCACCGGTCATGAACGCGTTCGGGATGTTGGTCGCCAGCACGTTGCTCATGATTCCAGTAGCGATGTTTTGGGAAGGCGTTCCAGCGTTTGCATTGTCGGTAGAAGTTTGGGCATCTCTGCTTGCCGTCGCAATTTTATCAACTGCGGTGGCCTATCTTCTCTATTTCGAAATTCTCGGGCGAGCGGGATCGTCAAACCTTATGCTGGTTACCCTTCTTATTCCACCGATAGCTGTCGGTCTGAGCTACACGTTTCTTGGAGAAAGAATGGGGAGCGAAGCTTGGATCGGTTTCGGGCTCATTGCGATTGGTCTTGCCATCACTGATGGAAGGTTATTGGATCGGTTTCGCCAAAAGCCAAATCATGTCGATAGATCGGAAGCCAAGTTGTGAAGCGGTAGTTCTGCTTGCTTCGGGTCAACATTGGCCTCCAACGCCACAGCTGGAATGTCCGCAGCCTGAACCTTTGCTGCCATAAGAGGCTTGCTTTGGCTGAGTGCCATGACTTGACGGAAAGAAGATATGCCTCACACATGCCAGAACCAGATCGGGTAACAATCCAGCAAGAGCCCCCGACACTAGTCGATAAGACAACACAAAGAACAGGCTGGATCTATGTGTAAAAGGCGTTGTTGTTCCCAGATGAAACATGAAATTAGCGAGACAAACTCGCCAATGATCCGCCGACGGCGACCAACCAAATCTGGCAGGTGACATGCGCGGGTGGCCGCCGTCGGCGAGACGTCAGTCAGTGACGGGCTCTCCCTTTGGTTTTGCGTTCGGATCACCAATCTGCACCATCTGCTTTTTCATGCGCTCTTGAACATCCCAGATACCTGTCCATCCCTTCGGCATCACGAAGGTGTCGCCGGCCTCGAATTCCTGCACCGTGCCGTCGTCGTTGGTGATGATCAGACGTCCGCTGATCATCAGCACATATTCGGTGAAGGGGTAATCGATCAGTTTGGTCTTGCTGACATCAGCCTCCCAGACGCCGATGCGGGCCACCGTTTCGCCGTCATGGTCATGGGTGTCGTCGAATGTGATCTTCTGACCCACATACACGCCGGGCTTGGCCGGGAGCTCCTCGGTCGGTGTCGCACTGTCGATCACAACGATGGGCGGTGCATCTGCCGCGAACGCTGCCGTTCCGAACAAGAGAACCAGACCAGTAAGCCAGGATATCGATCGCATGACGTTTCTCCCTGATGGGTGATTTTTGGTTGGGGTGGAAAAAAGGGCAAACTAGAGGTTGGACCAGCCGCCATCGACGCTGATCTCCTCGCCGAGCATGTAGCGTGAGCCATCGGATGCCAAGAACACCGCCGCATCGACGATTTCGTCGGTCTGGCCGAAACGACCGATAGGCACCATAGCGGCGACATGGCCTTTGGCGTCCTGGAGCTGGGCGGGGTCCATGCCGAACTTGCCATGGATCGGGGTTTCGAAGGGGCCGGGCGCCAGCGTGTTGACGCGGATGCCGCGGTCTTTGAGCTCGGCGGAAAGGGTGCGCGCGAGGGAGCGCAAGGCGGCCTTCGATGCCGAATAGACCGCATAGCCGGGAATGCCGAGCTGATGCAGGCAGGACGTCGTCAGGACGATAGCACCACCGTTGGTCATGAGCGGCACCAGGGCCTGGACCAGGAGCAGCGGGCCGGTGAAATTCACCATCATCTGGCTTTGCGCGGCCGACCCGTCGACGTCGCCTAAAGGTGTCGGCCAGCAAACGCCGGCATTGGCGAAGGCAAAGTCGATAGCACCGTATTTGTCCTTAAGCATGCCGGCCAGATGCTCGGTGTCGTCCGGCTGATCCGCACGCCAGCGAATGGCCATGACGTCGCCGAGCGGCGTCAGGGCGTCCCTGGCACTGGCCAGCCGGTCCTCGTTCTGGCCGGTGATGGCGATCGCCTTCGCGCCTTGTTTGAACGCATGCTTCGCCGTTTCAAAGCCAATGCCCGTTGTCCCGCCTGTGATCAGGCCGATCTTGCCGTCGAGCTGCATCACGTCTTTCCTTCCATCGCCATGTTGGCCTGTGTGTTCTTGAGTTTTGTAATGATCATTATTAAACTCACTGAAGGCGTCGATCAAGGGTTTTGTAATGATCAGTACAAAAAAGACGGGAAGACCACGCAGCTTCGACGAAGACGAGGCGCTGTGGGCGGCCGTGAATGTCTTCTGGGCGAAAGGCTACGATGGTGCCTCGATGAAAGACCTGACCGAGGCGATGGGGATCAACAGCCCCAGCCTCTATGCGTCTTTCGGAGACAAACACGCCCTCTATTTGAAGGCGATCGACCGCTACATCTCGAACGACGCCTGTGCGCCGCTCGTCGCCTTCGAGGAGGAGGAGGACATCGCCAAAGCCGTGCGCGCCTTCATGAAAGCGTCGATCAACTACGCTACAAATCATGAAAGCGGCATGCGCGGTTGTTTCCTCAGCTCCTGCGTGTCGACCACTGCCGGAGAAGTTGATGGTGTCCGCTCCCTGCTGCGTCAGGCGATCGAGGAGACTGACGCGCGCCTCGCTGCCCGGTTCGACCTGGAAAAGGCCAAGCACATCCTGCCGATTGACTTTCCCTCGGAGGACCGGGCACGCCTCATGTTCGATTTGCGCCAGGGCCACGTTTTCCGGGCCCGCGCGGGATTGGCGCCGGAGACGATGACGAAAGACCTGGATCATCGCGTCAGAATGGTGCTCGCTTGATCGACCGAGCCCCTTCAGGGTCAGCCTTCAGCCCAAAAGCCCGCCGAGAAGACCAGTCCCCGCCCGGCAATTGACATACGCCGCCCGCTGGCCCGCGGCCGGCAGCACGGAGACTTCATGCCAGAGCCGGAGCTGCAGGTTGGGGCCGTGCTTCGGCGCGATCGACAGAAACGTGTTGAAAATCCGGAGATGCGTCGGATGGTGCTCCGCCCAGCCCTCGAGATCGGCCATCGTCCTGAAGTAGGCGAGCCCGCATGAACGCTTCGCATCGCTGCCGTCCAGCGCCACATCTTTCATGTAGCGGCAGGCATAGCAGTTCACCTGATCGCCCCGGTCGCGAAGAAAAGCCATGCCCGCCTTCAGGACCGGCTCTATCTGCTCTCGATATTCGGACAATTGCTCGGCGTCGCACTGGCTCCAATCCTGACCGGAGCGAATGATGCAGAGGTTTTCGTGGGCCTCGACCACCTGGTGGCGGTCGGATCGCTCGATCACGCGAACGGGGCCTTGCGCCTCCAGGGGATCATGGGCGGACAAGGGAATGCGATCGCGCATGCCACCCCAATATTGATGATGCGGGATCGGCCCGATGACGTCCTCGCGCATTTGGCTGTAGCCGTGATCATGCACGGGGCTGGAGAACAAGGTTTCGGAGCGATCGAACGGAATGTTCGTGCATTCCTTGACGAGGCCGTAGCCCAAGCCTGCAGCGCTGTGCTTCTCCCAAAACGCACTGAACATGTTCGATTGCAGTGTCACCTTGGCGGCGTCCGTCTTGCGCCAATAGGCAATGCAAACCGTCTCACGAAGCCCGCCGCCGGCGTCGCTGACCACGAGGTCGCGGATATCGGCCCCCTCCAATGCCGCGTGCAGCGCTTTCAGATGGGCATCCATGGCCATCGCTTCCGGATGCTGAAACCCAACGACCGCCATGGACACACTCGCCTGCGCTTCGGTGAAGGTCGAGCTCCAGGCCGGGACGGGCGGTTCCCATCCCTTGGGCATGCGGAGCGGATGGGTCCGCTCGGTGGGGATCACGTCATTCGGCTGCATGATCCTTCACCTCCATCTCGGGCCCGGGCTCGTCCGAGGCCTCGGCGCCGACACCTGCAGCATCGTCGAAGGCGACCACCGGGCGCTGTCGCTTGCTGTTCAGCAACAGCCGGGTGACGTCGCGCCGCGCATAGTGGCCGGCGGGATCGGCGGCGGCCTTGGCAAAGGCGATCATGCCGAGATCGATACCCGCGGTGACCAACCCCTCTTCAGTATGGGGCAAGTTCGAACCAATATCCTGACCATCCGGTGCGTAGATCCGGGTGTAGCCGCCGCCGACCGGACAGAGCGCCTCCTTTTCCGGGTCTCCCTGGCACAGGATATCCTGCTGTTCCTTGCTCACCAGCGCGCAGGCGGCGATCACATAGCAGCCGCCCTCGACCGCATAGACCATGCTGGCGCCATTGTTCACCTGGTGGCCGAGTGCGTGGGCCCCGCCTTCGTAAAGCGCCAGATTCGGCCAGGCGGCGCAGTGGATCTGTTCGTTCTGGCTGTACATGGCGTATTTGGAGAGTGGCTGGAGATGCTCCCAGCAGGAGAGCTGGCCGACGCGGCCGATCGAGGTTTCGTTGACGGCAAGATCGGAGCCATCGCCCTCGCCGAACACGGTGCGCTCGACATGGGTGGGCTTCAGCTTGCGCCGGCGGTGAACGATGGCGCCGTTCTCGTCATAGAGCCACTGCGCGATATAGAGCGAGCCGCCATCCCGCTCGCTGAGGCCCATGGAAACCTGGATGCCGTTCTTTCGTGCCGCCTCGGCGAGCGCTTTATCCTCGTCGCTGCCAGCCTCGACCGAGTTCTCGAAATAGCGCCCGACGAACTGCATCGACCAGGCGACCGGCCCGAGCCAGATGTGATTCGGGTAGCCGGGAAGCCAGGTTTCGGGAAAGACGACGAGTTTGCAGCCCTCCCGAGCCGCCTGCTCGATGTAGCCGACGGCTCTCTCGACGCCGTCGACCACGTTCAGAAAGGAAGGTGCTGCCTGCACGGCGGCGACGTTGAACGTTTTGGACATGGCTTTACGCCTCCCGGTCCGCTGGATTGATTGCCTCTCTACTTCTTAATGTAGGGCGAGCTGCGGTTCGCGGCTTTCGATCTTGGGCCGGAAAACGTTCGATTTTGTGCTATGGTCGACGCATCGACAGGGGAGGCACTCCCATGAACCACCAATCACGCAGCACGGTCTACGATACGTCCGAGGTTGCGGTCAGGGACAGATTTGCGTTTTGGCGCGATGCCGTCTGCGACAGCTATGTCCAGCTGGGCTGTGAGGCTGAGGATATCCAGCGCTTCGACGGGCGGATCGAGATCACCCGCCATTCGCTTCTCTCGATCTCCGAAGTCGGCGGCAAGGCGCATGCGGTCGAACGGCGCAAACGCGATATCGGCGTATCGTCGGAGGCTTATTTCCTTCTGAGCCTGCAAACCCGGCAGAGTGCGCGCATCACCCAGTTCGGTTCATCATCGCTGCTGCTGCCGGGCGACATGGCGCTCTATGTCAGCACGGATCCCTATAAGCTGGAACTGCATGACGATTTCAGCCAGATGGTCCTTCAGCTGCCGGCGGAGAAGCTGCTGTCGAGACTGCCTGCCGCCCATCTGCTGGCGGCGCGCAAAATCGACGGCGGCTCGGCGATCGGCAAGCTGGTTCGTGACAACATCCTCGCGTTTTCCGAGCATATTCGCCATGACAATCCTACCGTTCGATCCCTGGTCCAGGACACACTGGTCGATCTGATGGCGACCGGCCTTGCCACGCTCGAGGGCAGCGCCGTGGAGCTTTCCATGCCAGAACAGCATGTGTTGATCAGAGCCAAGTCCTTCATCCAGGCCAATGTCGGCAATCCCGATCTCGATCGAACGCTGGTCGCGAAGGCGATCGGCATGTCGGTACGCCGTCTCAATGCGATTTTCGCCAAGGAGGACGGATCGATCAGCCAAGGCATCCGCCAAGCGCGTTTCGACAAGATCAGGAGGGAACTCCGAGACAGCCGTTTCGCAACCATGACGATCACGGAAATTGCTTTCAAGAACGGCGTTTCCAACATGCAGCATTTTTCTCAGGCCTTCAAAACGCGCACCGGCCTGTCGCCTCGCGCCTATCGCGCTGCGACGGTTTCTTGCCGTGGTGGCTGATGTGATGTCGGTGTTCCCAGCACTTCGTCTCAGTCGCCGCCAATAAAATCCCACCTAGCCGACCGACCACCTGACCTTGAACTTGTTGACCAGGCTGTTAGGCCCTGGAACCAAGGGCCTATTTTCCTCGACTCTGATGATTGAGAAGGCTCTTGGTCTAGGAAAATGTTGCCAACAACGACGTGCTACCTGCGTGCCAATAGCTGCGTTCACTAGCGATGGATGTTGAGCAATGCGTGTTTGACCATAGGACTGGATCGATCCGCACCGGAACGTTCTAGCTCGTGTCACACGAGAAACGATGCCTTCAGTCAAACGGATTTAATTCTCGGAAAAACTGGTCACCACCTGACATCGATCCGACCCAGACACTGATGGGTCACAAGTCAATAATGCCGGATCGAGATAAATTCACATCGAATTTTGCGTAATTTCTTCGTTATCGTGAGCGCCGTCACAGAGACCGGCCGGCCGTTTCACCAAAGTACATAAAGAAAGTCAGAGATCGGCAGCGATCATTGAAACGAAACGCAGAAAGAAAAAGACGATGTTGTCCACTGCACTTACCTTGGTCTCCGACAACGACGATGACGAAGTTGTCGACATCCAGGCGATGTCGACCCGTCAGACTCACCTCGCCGCGGCCGACCCTACGAACGAGACCGAGAACGCCGGTGAACTCGACCAAGACGAGCCTTTGGAGAACGTCGAATCCCTGGAAAGCAATGTCGTCTTCTTGTGGAAAGATGGCCCATGGACCTACAGCATCCGGCGACCAAATCTGGCCGCCATGCCGGCGATCGACATCGATGATGAACGCTGCGTTGCCGTCGAAGACGCCCCACCGTCACCCGTAACAACCCTGCTGTCAAACGCGGCCTGTGCCGACGACGTTGATCACCATAGCAATATCATCATTGAAGACGAGAACGACCTAGAAGACGACGCCATCTCATCTGCAGACGTCCAAGCCGCCGACACGATCGATCAGGATGAGATTGTGCTGACGAGCGGCGGATGCTCTTTGAGGCCACATCGCAGCAGCGCGAGCAAGGAAGCAGCAGCCCCCGTTGAGATCATGCTGACCAACACGGCATGCCAGGTAAAGACACCAAACAACAATGTCATTGTCTTCGGTGTGGCGGGAACTTTTCCAGCAGAAATGCTCTTGTCGATCAAGACGCCGGGCTGCGATCTAGAGGAGTCGTTTTACATAACGATCGGCGGTATGATCATTCCGAGCTTCTTTGCCGAAGCTGCCGGTCATGAAGTCAAGACCCACACAGTGTCCTACGACACAATACCCTCCAGCTGGGAAGCCTCGATCGACGAGATCGGCGTCGCCTTCGAGAAGTCCAGCGCATTGCTCGCCTATCTAGCCAGTCAATCAGACGAGACCGCCATGACCGAGGCGTTCATGGGCTTGCCCGAACAGCAACATGAGTTCTTCAGTAAAGAAATCGAGTTGGCTCGCGCCAATGGCTACTGCCTCTTCGCCCATTCAGGTAGCCTAAATGAGCTGTTCTCGGTTGCTGTGCCCGTTCATGCCGATGACGAGGTGATCGGCGCTGTTGGTATCTTTGTCCCCCGCGCCTTGACCTGCAGCGATACCCTCGAAAAGCACCTCCTGCCCCAGCTTCGGCTCATGGCCGACACGATCGCCAAATCGTCGAAAGATATGAAGAAAGCAACTGAGGTGAACGTGACAGAGATTTCGATCGCGATGGCAGCCTGATGAAAGCAGGGAAAGACTACTCTTGCGCCAAATCCCATTGTCCACATTGAGTCTTGGCCGTGTGGCAACGTTTTGAGAACTTACTGTTTACCTGACTGAACCTGGCTTCATCGATTTTGGTGCTGATTTGAAAACCAGCAGGGGTGCAAGGTCCTCTTCGAGCGATGTTGCCGGCATGAGAGCGAGGCGCGTTCTCCGAAACCGCCTTCTTCAGCTGCAATTCGAGACAAGGCAAACTGACATCACCTGGCAATGCTTGTG
Organism: Geminicoccales bacterium; assembly: GCA_050633905.1. Classification (GTDB taxonomy): domain Bacteria; phylum Pseudomonadota; class Alphaproteobacteria; order Geminicoccales; family Geminicoccaceae; genus JANQPX01. Next base: position 18,777 of record JBOEHJ010000049.1, on the reverse strand, counting down.
TCGTTGTGACCACCGTCACATCGTCGATCGTGGGGTCATGCTAGTACTTAACGTGTCGTACCTTATATGACGGTACGCGATGCGTTTTTGGCGTTGCCAAGACCGCGTCGAGCAGGGCCTGTTCGACAGGGCCTGCACTTCAGGCGCGATGCCTGAAGTTTTGAGGATCGACGATCCTCACGTCTCCCAGACGTTAAGCCTCCCTGATTAGCTCCGCCGGGCCGTTGTGCCCGGCTTTTTTTTGAGAAGACCTCAACGATCTGCGTGTGTGCTTGTGCTGGAGGCGTGGTTGGTGCAACTGCGGCACGCCAAATTCCAACATCGCGGCTTGAACCGCGCCAGGTTTGCCGGAGGCTACAAACATCCAACCGCCTTACCATCTCGAAGAACGACGCCTCCATTTGTTCTGCGATCTGTTCGTCACTTCTTGAGGGGTCGTTGCATTACCATGATGTTGATGGTTTCGAGCCCTCTATGACGTCAATGCTGAAAGCATCTTTTTGTTTTAAATCTGTGTGTTAATACGAATTCAGTTGGGCGCTTCTTTGCTCTCTTCATGGCAAAATCAGGTCAATGCAACGGTCCCCGTCGACGTCAGTCGGGTGACACTTCGATGCCTAGCTCCCTTAGAACCTTATGCTGTTGGTCGGCTGAGATCGTCAGTCCAGAATAACCCTGCAGCTCAAATAAGTTGAGACCGTCTAACTTGCCTCCACACAGATTTGCGCCGGATAGATCGGCGTCTCTCAGTTCTGCGTCTGTGAGATCACAACCCTCCATCTTGGCATTGGCGAGATTGGCATGGGTCAGATCAGCGCGCGTGAGGTCGCTACCGTTGAACTCACAGCTCGACAAGTTAGCGTTGGAGAGTGACGCATATTCGAGATCGCAGTCTTTGAAACACGCATTCGTACGAACGATCTTTCTGCCGAAAGACTTGGAGAAGTCCGACTTCTCGATGCTCGCTCCCCGCATTCGGCAGGCCTCAAACGCAATGCTGTAGAGATCACAACTATAGAATGAGGCCAGAGATAGATCGCAGTTCCTAAAGCAGGCATCGACCATATTGCAGAACCGAAACTTGCAGCCATTGGAAGCCTCTGGATCAAGAAAGCGGCAGTCCTCGAACACTGTCCCTTGCAGTTGGCCGCTAGCAAATGTCGACGCTGGCAACTGGCAGCCCGTCCAGTAGCTTCCGGCCAGCTGGGCGCTCGTATAGTTGGCTTGCATGGCTAGGCAATCGACAAGGCGAACACCGTCGAGATCTGTTTCGGCGAGGTCAATGTTGGACAGATCAACCCCTTCGATTGGCAGCCCCTTTTGCACCAAGCTGAGCCATTCATTTTGCTCGAGTTTTCGAACGTCCAACGGTGCTTCCTCATCATCTCGACTTCGGACTCGCGCCATCCCTAAAATTCTAAGGGCTGATTGGCAATAGCTGTTTCGGGTCACGATCGGAACGAGCGCCATCGATCCCACATCTGTTCAACACAAAAAGCCGCCAGAAGCCGTCATTTGAGTTGGGCAGAGCTGAGAGCTTCCGCTGGTCGATTGAGCATCCATGAATTGATGTCTAAGATCTTTACTGACCGGCCTTGGTCTACCTATCCACGGAAACGGACGATGGATGTAATCGTGTTTATGGCAGTCATCATGGCTGCAGCGTTGCATGCTGTTTGGAACGCCATGGCAAAGGGTGGTCGTGACAAACACCTGAGCGTCGCTGCTGTGGTTCTTGGTCATACGCCCATTGCCGCCATAATCCTTCCCTTCGTCCCTTTGCCGGATCCTGCCAGCTGGCCTTTTCTTATAGCCGGCATCGTACTGCACTTTGGATATCAGGTGTTCTTGCTGAACTCATATCGGATTGGCGATCTAACACAGGTCTATCCAATTGCGCGGGGCACGGCTCCATTGCTCGTCGCGGCGATCTCGGTTCTGCTGTTGGGTGTCGAACTCGTACGGACCGAAGTCGCCGCCGTGATTGTCATCGGGGCCGGCGTCATTAGCCTCGGTCTTGTGCGTCAACAAAATGGTTCGCGCAATTTAGCCGCTGGTGGCCTAGCGCTTGTCACAGGCTGTTTCATTGCCGGATACTCGTTAGTGGACGGGACTGGCGCGCGCCTAGCTGGCACAGCGCTCGGCTTCTATGGCTGGCTTACGCTTGGCAATGCCGCACTCTTCGCGCTCTATTTGCGCCTGGCCAAACCCGGCACGCTTCGACAGATTCCGGCAAACGCAAGGTGGACCTTTGTTATTGGTGGCAGTGCATCATTTTTGGCTTACGCACTAGTGATCTGGTCGTTTACCCAAGCTCCAATCGCCTTGGTGACCGCGCTCCGTGAGACGAGCATTGTCTTCGCTCTTGCAATCGGTGTTTTCTTCCTCAAAGAAAAACTCGACATTGCCAAACTTACATCGACCTTCATAACCCTTGTGGGTGCAGCGCTGTTGCGCTTGTCCAAGACCTGATCCAGCTCGTTGCCGATTGCGACCTTGTGGCTGCTTCGAGTCAATGGCGGCAACAAGCGCCCTGCATCGGCTGAAGGCCGCGAAGCTGTCTCTACGAATGATCTGGGCCTGTCACGTCCGCTCACAAGGACGTTGCTGCTGGAAGCCCTCCGTCGCCTTCGCGCCAACAGCGGTGATTCGACCAGCGACCTGCAAATTTCCTTTCATGGCCAGCCCGTGACCAATATACCCCGCTCACGAGTGCAGCTCCGCTGTCAACAGGACGATCGTTTCCCTACCGGCTACTCATCCGCGTGTTTGCCTCCAGCGACCGCTGACGGGTATCGGACAAGCTAGCGAGATGTTATGCGACCTCGTCTCACAAAGCCGAGTTGAGAGTTCTAGGAATGGATTACCGTAGGATCGTCGTCGCGTGTCTGCTTACGGGCCTAGCTGCTTGCAGCGATATACCGGACCATGAATACTACAAGCCCTCAGGGGCCCGTCTCTTCGATTATGCACATAGTTCAGATTTTGCGGCCTATCGTGACTTCGAGACGGACAAACTGCGCCGACACCGTGTGTTCTTCGATCCGGCCGAACGTGACGAAGAATTGGCTCGTGTGGCACCCTTTGAATTGACGCGGCCGGAGACATGCAAGGGCCCACCCGACAAAGGTGTCCTGCTTGTCCACGGATTGTTGGATACCGCTTTCGCTCTTCGCGACATCGGCGAGGAACTGGCGGAAGCCTGTGTTTTAGTACGCGCAATCGTCCTGCCAGGGCATGGGACACGTCCTGCCGACCTGATCGGCATCGATCGTAAGGCTTGGATTGATGCGGTCACTTTCGGACTGCGAAGTCTCTCTACGGTCGTCGACGACGTCTACATCGTCGGCTATTCGCTCGGCGGTGCGCTTGCCGCCAACGCCGCGGCTGACAATCCCGACATTGCCGGGATCATCCTGCTCGCACCGGCTCTGCAGGTCGCCAATTCATGGCTGGCCTGGCAGTCGGTCTGGGTTCGCCACGTCGTCGATTGGATTGATATCGACCCGCATTCGATCTCCGTACGCTACCAATCGATGCCGACCGACGCCATCGCCGAGACGGTACTTCTGGCAAGCGAGACGCGCGATCAACTCGATTCCGGCTTGAAGGTGCCGGTTCTGAGTTTCCTGAGCGCTACAGATCTGGCAATCGATGTCGAGGAGGTTCTGTCCGAACTCTCCAACCTCAACGCCACCGGTGGCAACGCGATTGTCATCTATGGCGAAGCCGACCTGCCCACGCCGAAGGACGCCCAAATCCAACCCGTCTTCGATCGTCAATCAAAGATCCTCAACCACTCGCATGTGGCCTTGCCATTCGCGCCCGATAACACCGTCTTTGGCAGAACCGGCAGTCATAAGGCATGCGGCCAGAACATCGGCATCATCGATAAGGAGGAAGCGGCGCAATGCATGCGCAATCCAGAGAACTGGAAGGGCGAGCTCCTAAGCACCGACTCCCCGGAATTTCTCCCGCTCCAGCGCCTGACGTTCAACCCGCACTTCGATGTGATGATCGAAAAGATGTTCGCCTTCCTGTCGATCGATTAAGGACTGCTCGAATGGCTGGTGGAGAGAAATTCACATCCCACCCGCGCGCCTTTGCATGACAGCGTTCGTGTCTCAATTGGGTCTACAGTTGACTCGATTGCCGCGGCCGGAATGTCCCCAATAGCTGCCATAAGGCTCGTTTCGGCGTCGTGCCAATTGCAGCCATTAAGAGCATTTGAGCCATGAAGAATTTCATAACGCTTTCAGATAACCTCGAGTTGATAGTCAATAAATTCTTATTTACCCTAAGATGTTCTTGCCTAGGTTCGTGCTTTTTAGTGTTAGCAGGTCCGTTGTACTTGTTGGCGGTATCGAGTATTAATAGATAGCTTTTACTAATTTAGTCTGTGAGTGACATGTGCTTGATTTGCTTGATGAAGTGGTCTGTGTTGATGTCTCATCTGTACCCTGCTCCCGCTACAACGTGGTCGTCATTGGTGGCGTTCGAGGTCACCCGAAGCTGCTGATCTAATCCCGGGCTTTTTGCGAGATGAGTTGCCTTGATGGTGCGCTCAACGATGCACGTCGGTACCAATCTCAATACGATCAAACGCGCCTCAGACCTCTGAATTGCTGCGCTCGTCGGCGAGCGGGCAGCACGCCCTGCTGGACCGGTTCAAAGCTGTTGGATCGCCCCGGCGGTGCAAGCCAATCTTAATGAGTACCACCAACCAGTTTCCATCAAGAGTGGAGCTGTGTTGGGTGATGAACTTGATGCCTTTGTAACGCTAATGAGACGTCTTGCCCTTATGAACTCGACGGCTCGCTGAATGAGTACAGAAGAGAATGTCGGATATGAAAAGCAGCATGCGGGTCGTCTATTTCGGTCATGATCGTACTGACAGTAAGGTCATCAGTCGGATCGAGGGCTTGCGAAAGCTTGGCTTTCACGTGCTTGGCCTGACCTATCATCGGATAAAATTCAATCGAGGGCACGAGCCGACTTGGGAGAATGTCGACCTCGGGACCACGGCCGACTATGCCTATCTCCGAAGGATACAAAGCCTGGTGATGGGCGCGCTACGCCTCATTCGCCATCGGAAGCGCTTCACTGAGGCGGATTTAGTGTTCGCCCGTAATATTGATATGGCACTGCTCGCCTTATTCGCTCGCTTGATCAGTGGTAGCCAGGCGCCGATCGCCTATGAGGTGCTGGACGTCCACCGTCTTTTTTTGGGAAAACGCAGACGCAATCGGGTGATGCGAGCGATCGAGCGCTGGATGCTCAACCGTGTCGAGGCGCTGATCGTTAGCTCCGAAGGCTATATCCGCAACTATTTCGAACCAACCCAGAACTATCGGGGGCACTGGTTTCTCCTTGAGAACAAGGTGCCGTCCGGAAGCATTTCCCCAGTGCGCACGCCGCCAAGACATCGCCCAAAGGAACTTGGTCGTCCATGGGTGATCGGCTGGTGTGGCACCATGCGCTGCTTGAAGAGCCTTGAGCTATTGACCGAGATCGCACGCCGCCACCGCGATACTGTCCAGGTCTATATGCGCGGTTATCCGACGGAGATTAGTCAGAATGCCTTTATGGCTCGTATCGAGAACGAGCCCAACATGATTTATGGAGGCGGCTACAAAGGGCCTGACGATCTTGCTGACGTCTATGCAGAGGTGGACCTGAACTGGACCATCGATCTCTCGGACGCCAGCTATAAGTCGGACAACTCCTTCTGGCTTCTTCCGAACCGTCTTTACGAAGGCGGCTGCTGCCATGTGCCAGCGATTGCGATGGTGGGCACGGAGACGGCGCGCAAGGTCGAAGCCCTCGACATCGGTTGGTTGGTCGAGGAGCCCCTTGTCGAATCGGTCTCGAAACTTCTGTCTGCGCTGACCAAGGAAAATGTCCATGTCAAACAGAAGCGCCTCAAATCACTTCCACCTTCGATACTCTGGGAACGAGACGACCTAAGCCAGATTTGCCATCAGCTGCTGGCGCTAGGATCACTGAACCGAGACGAGCTGGCGCCGACGCTCGACAATCCCGCTTCCTAACAAGATGTCATTGAACAAATAGGGGGAAAGCGATGGTCACTAGTGATACATCTTTTGTAGATGTTCACGCTCGCTCCGCCCGATCGTCTAAAAAAAATAGATCTTCGATTCGATCCGAAGACGAGATCACAATCAAATCGCTTTCCATCGGTTTTTTACTGTGTGGCGTGGCCTTAGCTGCCTGCATCGTTGCTTGGTTTGTTGTGTTAATCGCACCGATTTGGGGGCTCATGGGGTTACTGTTCTAGCTGTAGCATCGGATCAGGAGCATACAATAGTGGTCTGGTATTCAGTGTGAGCAATGCCTGGGAAAGCAGCCATCAAGCTTGGAGGACGGTGTTCTTGGTGTCCGCACCTGGACACATGCGCATGCAAGTGTCGAGACGGACATGCGGACAGAGCAGACCTTGCGATACAGTTGCGCCGAGGACGTAAGCGATCCTGTCTAGAAAAATTAACCTACATGTTGGCCAAACCTGATCTTGTAGCCGTTAAGGTCGAGGGCATTGAATTCCCGCATACCCCAAGGATAGTTTTGGGGCTCTTTGGTAATCTCCACACCACTGGATCGGGCGCGCTTGTACATGGCCTCTAGATTATCAATATCGAAGTAAAGCCAGTTCTCGCCCAGTTGAGGCTGCCCGTTCCAGAAATGGACGCATGCATTTTCTAGAAGAACTGCGCCATGTGTAGCCGGCTCTCCCCACAAAAAGCGGAGAGTAAACCCAAGCTTGTCAACATACCATGAGCAGGTGTCGGGCACACATGGTACGGCAAGTGTTGGATAGACGGCGCAACGGCTTATGATATCTGACAATTCGACTGCTCCCGTGACCCACAAGAAGCTCTGAATCATAGGTCAATGCCCTTCAGATGTCGCCCCGCAACGCAGGCTGATGCTCGCCCGCGCGAAGATCATCCACGAGTGGGGTGCTGAGACAGAAAGGCTTCGTGGAGATCGGCCGAGAATTGGACGAAGAGCATGAGCGTTTAGAGGTGATGTACGTCGAACATCATTGGATCAGGCCACGATGACGGCCTGACGACGGTTGTTCTGTCCGAAGTATACGCCAAGCATTGAGTAGGTAATGGCTCAGCTGCGGAATCTAGCGGCCCTGCTCCAGTGTCTGCTTTGCACCCGGAAGCGACCGAAGCGCTAGCTCCTCAAATGTGCAAGCTTTGGATAGTCTCATAACGCTGCAGCCCATACCCCAAAAACCTCAGATTGGTTGCCTGACCTGTCGCTTCTTCGATCAAAGGTGACGAAAATCGAAGGCTGACATCCAAGAGTGACCATAGAGTTGAGGCTATGGATGACGATCATAAGCGAACTTTCGGCTTCAAACATGGAGGCGGCAACACGCTCCTGATTGCCTGTGGTGCGCTCGCACGCGAGATCATCGATCTAATCAAGATGAACGGATGGCAGCATCTGGATGTAACGTGCCTTCCAGCCAAGTTGCATCATCGCCCGAAACTGATCCCAGAGGAGATCCGCCGCAAGATACGGATCAATAGGTTTCGATATGAGAAGATCTTTGTCCTCTATGGTGACTGCGGTACAGGCGGTCTCTTGGATAAAGTCCTGGAGGAAGAGGGCAACATTGAACGCATACCCGGCCCACATTGCTTCTCATTCTTCAGAGGAAACGAGACATTTGCCAAGTCTGCTGAAGATGAGATCACCACTTTCTATCTGACCGATTACTTTTGCCGGCACTTCGAGAAGTTCGTTTGGGAGGCTCTTGGCTTGGATCGCCGCGACGATATGGTGGCGTTCGTCTTCGGTAACTACACGAAGCTTGTGTTCATGGCCCAAGTGAAGGATGACGCGCTGGAACAAAAGGCCCGCGCGATCGCCGTTCGCCTCAGTTTGGACTATGAATACCAGTTTTGCGGCTACGGTGATCTAGGATCGTCGATCGCCAGACTCTAGAAGTCTCTGGCAGCAGCTCCACGTCAGCTGCGGAATTTATCGGCCCTGCTCCAGTGTCTGCTTTGCACCTGGAAGCGACCGAAACGCTGGCTTCTCAAAGGTGCCAAAGTCCGACGAAAAAACAACAGTCATTGAGGACAGGGCTCGCAGCGTCACTCTACCAACCCAAGAAGGCGGCCTAGGCGCGCTTAAGCGGCATTGTTTTCTCAGGATGCCAGGAAAGCCAGACAGTGCCGGAAGCGGGGAGACCTTCGAGTTCTCGCTCGCGGGCAAGGACTTTGTGGCCTTGGTCTTGCCAGGTAACCAAGCAGGTTGCCATTGCGCCTGAGAAAACGCGTTGGATCAGCTTCGCGCGAATCTTGTTGACCCCGGCTGTACCCGGTTCGTCGACGGAGATCGACACGTTTTCGGGCCTTACGGCATAGAGGTCAGCCTCGCTCTCGCCAGCAGGCACGTCGATCAATGTGCCGTCATCGAGGCGAAAGCGCCCGCATTCGGTCCGTCCCGGCAGGAAGTTGGCGTCGCCGAGGAACCCGGCAGCGAATGTGTTCGCTGGCCTGTTGTAGACATCCCTCGGCGGACCTGCTTGGATCATGCGGCCGTCTTTCAAGATTCCAATCTTATCAGAAAGTGTGAGCGCTTCTTCCTGGTCATGGGTCACAAAGATCGTCGTAATCCCGACCTCGCGCTGAATCCTTTTCAGCTCGATCTGCATGTCCAATCGGAGCGCCTTATCGAGGGCTGACAGCGGCTCGTCCAAGAGCAGCACGCGCGGATTGGTGACAATGGCGCGTGCCAACGCAACGCGCTGCTGCTGGCCGCCTGAAAGCTCGTGGGGACGGCGATGCTCGAGATCACTGAGCTTCACCAGTTCGAGGACGTCGCGAACCCGCTGCTTCTCCTCCTCTGCGCCAACTTTGCGCACGCGCAAGCCGAAACCGACATTGTCGAACACGGACATGTTCGGGAAGAGGGCATAGCTCTGAAACATCATGCCGATCTCCCGCCGCTCCACGGGAATAGCCTCGACCGGCTTGCCACCAATCTTTATCGATCCGGCATCCGGATAGATAAAGCCGGCGATCGCCCGAAGGAGTGTCGTCTTGCCGCTGCCCGATGGTCCCAGGAGGCCAAAGAGACCGCCGTCGGGAAAATCCATGGCAATGCCGTCCAGTGCCTTGGTGGTGCCGTAGGTCTTGGTCAAACCATCGATTTGAACCTCCGTCACTGACGGTCTCCTCCGAATGCAAAGAATCTGGCAGCGACCAGCATGACCGCCATCGAGATGACGATGACAATGGTTGAGACGGCGTTGATCTCGGGGGTGAACCCTTTGCGGATGGCTGTGTAGATCAGGACGGGTAGCGTGCTGTCCCCGGGTTCCGCGAGAAAATAGGAGATGACGAACTGATCGAAGCTGACCGCAAAAGCGAAAAGCGCGCCTGCGACGATACCGGGTGCGATCCAGGGCAAGGTGACGCGCCGCATGACGGTCCAGGTATTTGCGCCTAAGGAACGCGCAGCCTCTTCGAGCGTCGGATCGAAGGATGAAAGCCTGGCCAGAACGACGACCACAACGTAGGGCATGGCGAGCGCAACATGGCCGATAATCACAGAGGGCGTACCGCGGCCAAGGCCTATGCCGAAGAAGAAGATCAGCATCGCCGTGCCGGTGATCAGCCAGGGAATGGCGATCGGCGGAAAGAGGAGGATCTGCAGGAGACGTTTGCCTTTGAAGTCATGGCGGAAGAGCGCGATTGCCGCCGCCGTGCCGAGAGCGGTCGCGATGACCGTCGTAACAATCGCAATCAGAACCGAGCGCCAGGCGGCTGCCTGGATCTCATCATTGCCTGCGAGTTTCTCATACCACATGGTCGTGAAGGTGAAGGGCAGTTGGTAGAATTCCGATGCGTTGAAGGACATGACCGCCATGACCAGGATCGGCGCATAGAGAAACAACAAGATCAGCCCCAGATAGGCACGCCCGAGCCCGGTCATTAGACCTGTCTTCATCAGCGCGCCTGCCGGAGCACAGGGCTCGCTGCGGCCAGGATCACCAGCACCACGGCCAGAAGAATGAAGGAAAGGGCAGCACCCAAAGGCCAGTTAAAGACGGCGACGAACTGATCCTCGATCACCGTGCCGTAATAGGTGCCAACCCGCCCGCCGAGGATGCGTGGTTCCATGAAGGAGCCGACCACAGGAACGAAAATCAAGACGGCGCCTGCCAGAAGCCCCGGCAGGGAAAGCGGTAGGATCAGACGGCGGAGGATGGTCCACCAGCCGGCTCCCATGGCGCGCGCGGCGTCGATCAGATCGTCATCGATCGCCTGCAGCGACAGATAGGAGGTCAGGATCACATAGGGCAGATAGGAGTGCACGAGGCCGATCACGACAGCCGGCGTTGAGAACATCAAATTGACATCGACCTCGAATGGGAGGACGGCGTTCAGCGATTTGTCGAGCACACCATTGCCGCGTAAGACGATCGCCCAGGAGAAGATCCGCACCAACGAGTTGGACCAGAAGGGCAGGATCACCAAAAGAAACAGCGCTTCCCGCGTGCGGCCTCGGATCGTCTTGGCGAGCACATAGGCGCAGGGAAAGCCGATCAGTACCGAGCAAAGCGTGACGATCACACCGAGCTTGAGCGACTTCCAAAGGAGGAGCGCATAAGTATCTGTCGCGAAGAATGCCTGGTAGTTCTCGACTGTGTAATGCCATTCCCGCTCGCCGAATGGTACATCCGACAAAAAGCTGAAAAAAAGCATGGCCGAAAGTGGCAGGAAAACCGCCACTGTCAGCCAAAGATAGGCGGGCGTCAGAAGGCCTGCGATCTGCAATCGGGAGCTGGTGAGTGCAGCGCTGCTCATCTGACGCCCACGCGACGGCTATTGCGCCGCCTTCAGTTCTTGCCAGATGGCGAGATAGCGTTCCCGATCCTCCTCCGAAACCGGACGCTGGAACTGAACACGTGCGACCACCTCTGGGTCACCGAGCACGCGCTTGTTGAACGCCTCCTCAGGGAGCGCCGCAGCAGCCGCTGCGTTCGCCGATGCAGGCGCACCCTCTTTGGCCCAACTGACGTAGAATTCGGGATCGATCATCCAGTCGATAAAGGCGTGCGCCGCATCTTGTTGGGTAGAGGCCGATGGGATCGACAACCCGTCCAGCCAGCCGATCGCGCCTTCTTCCGGCACCACGAACGTCACCGGCAGGCCCTTCTCCATCGAGCGCGAGGCTGAACCTGACCAGAAGGTGGCAACCTCCAGGTCACCCGCCGCCATAAACTGATTCCAGTCGTTTTCCGAGCTCCAGAATGTCTCGATCTGCGGCATAAGTTCAGCAAGCTTGGCCTCGACCGCATCCATATCAGCAATGGCGTTGATGTCCTGGCCGGTGGCGATCGCCGCAAACTGCACGGCTTCGAGCGCATCGTCGCGGATACTGACCTTGCCCTTCCTCGCCTCGTCCCAGAATACCCCGATCGATGTCGGCGGCTCGTCGAAGGCGCTCGTATTGACGGCAAAAGAGGTCAATCCCCAGGTCCAGGGCACGCCATGGAGTGCGCCGCCGGGAGCGAGGTCGACATTGCCGGCAAGATCCGGCGCGATATCGTCGAAATTTTCGATCTTCGCGGTGTCAATCGGCGCAATCAGCCCCTCTTCATAGGCCTGATTGGTGAAGGCCGCATTGATCAGCACCACGTCATAGGCGCCGGGATTGGTGCGAAGCTTGGTCAGCATCTCCTGTTCGGAATTGAAATACTCATGCACCACGTCATGCCCGGTCGCTTCCTTGAACGCGGCCACCGCCCACTCAAGATCGGTGCCATAGCCTTGCCAGTTGAGCACCCGGATTTCCTCAGCATGAGCCGTAATCGACAGCCCGGTGAATGCGGTGATCGCCAGGGCGGCTTTGACGGATTTCATTGTTGTCTCTCCCTTTTCATTGCGTTCAGATGGCTTGTTTCTCTCGAAGAATCTGCTCGACCCGAGAACGGGCCGGCGCGGTAGCAGATCCCCGTTCGGTGGTCGACAGGGCGGCTGCGACATTGGCGTAGCGCGCAGCGTCAACAGGCGGAACGCCTGTCGCCAGGGCGGCGATGAAGCTGCCGACATGAGTGTCGCCAGCACCATTGGTATCGATCGGCGTTACGGGATGGCCAGGCAACCGATGCACCAGGCCAGCGGTCGCGAGCACACAGCCGTCGGCGCCTGAGCGCACCAACGCCCCGCCCTGGCGCCCTTCAGCCAGTCTTGCCGCGGCGCGCATCGGATCGGCCTCACCGGTCAGAACCTGGGCCTCATGTCGATTGGCGCTGATCCAGGCCGCGCATGCCAGAGCTGCCCGCAGAGTTTCCGGAGCGATCGTCGCAACGACCGGGGACGGATCGAAGACGAGATTGGGCAGAGACTTTCTTCCGGTCATCCATGTGCGAAAGGAATCACGCGAGCCCACATAGTCGAGCGCATAGCCCGACAACACAGTCCAGGCAAATGAGTCGATCGGCAGGTTCTCCAGGGACTCGAGGGCCATTTGGCCGTCGGCGCCTTCGCGCGCGATGAAGCTACGTTCACCTGAACGATCCACCAGGACAGTGCTGCAGCCCTGATCCATCTCATCGAACGCCGGCTGGAGGACGGCAATCCCTTCGTCTTCCAACCGCTTTCGCACGATTTCAGCAAACGGTCCCTTGCCGATACCGCCGCCATAGACCGTCTCCATGCCGGCTCGCTTGGCAGCGACCATGGCATTGAAGCCGCCGCCTGGCATCATGGCAAAGTCGTCGACCACGGCTTCGTCACCAGCCTTGGGCATGGCCTCGATCCAATAGATCAGATCGACGATCACGCCTGAAAGCTGCAGCAACGTCCCGTTCATGACAATGTGTCCTCAAGGCATACCGCTGTCACCCGCTCATGGCGGATGTTGAGGAGACCCGCTGCCAATTCCTCCATGGGCAGTGTGTTGACGGCACGGAGTTTATCCAAAGCCTTCTGCGGCAGCGATCCCATGCCTCGACATGCCGCTGCCATGCTGGCAGCGATTGCGCCAATCGTGTCGGTGTCGTCGCCGATATTCGCGGCGATCAAGGCTGCCTGCCATGGGTCGCCGTCTGCGAGGTGCACAATCGAGAAAGCCGCAGGCACCGATTCATGGCTCGCAACCGATGTGCCAATCTCATCAGCGATCAAATCAGGATCACCACGCTCCGCCAAGGTGAGTGCACGCTCGATCCGTGCTGCCATATCGGGCACACCTTTCGGATGACCGCGGTCTTGGCCCATACGCGCAGCCTTTAACGCTGGAGCGAACGCATGATCAAATGTCGCGCCGTCCACACCAGCGGCAATGACCGTCGCGACGGCGGCGGCACCCGCGATCGCCTCGCCGGTATTGTGCGTTACTCGACAAACCGTTGCGACACGATCCAGCAACGTTTGGAGTGCGGCTGATGGTGTTGCAATGCCGACCGGCAGAATGCGCATCGCAGCACCGTTGGTCGTGCCCTCCTTCCCGGTTTCGAAAGCCGGAACACCTTCTCGCAAGGCAGTCAGCGCCAGCTTCGACGACGGACCAAGCAGGTCGAGAAGTCCTCGCCGCTGAACCTCTTGCTCCCAGCTTAGAAGATCCTTGGCCCACCCGGTTTGGTCGAACGAATTCGGCGTGGCGATAAGCCGGCGTGCAAGTAGCATCGCTTGCTCGGTATCGTCGGTGACCTGTCCCGCCGCCAGGCCGTGCGATACCGGGTGACGATGGAATGGATCAACAAAGTCGGTAATTTTGCCATAGCGCTCCCGGATGGTGGCGCGATCGAGCGTCTGCGTCGGCATGCCGATGGCATCGCCCAAGGCCAAGCCGTACAAGGCAGCTTTGGCGCGATCCAGGTCTGATGCTCGATCGAGACACTGCATCGTCAGAACGCCACATGCAGGCCGAAATGGTTCGGATCGAGCGTGCTGTCGACATATTCAACGATGCTTCCATCGTCTGCGCGTGTCACGCGGCGCAGGTGCAACATTGGGGTGCCGGCTGCGCGGCCCATGAGCCCCGCATCGTCGCCATCGAGTGCCGTGACGACACTCACCCATTCCTCGCCCGAGGCGACCGCCAAACCCAGAGCGCTGAGCGTCTTGTTCAGCGATCCATCAATCAGCCCAGCGGTCAGCACATCCTCCAGATCGTCTCGCCACGGCACGCGCGCACGTTCCAGTGAGATCCCGAGACTGGTGTCGACACGAAAGCGCAGGCGATCGACAAAGAGACAGTCCGTGCCGGCAGGTACCGGGCCGTCCGTTTGGTCTACGACCGCTCGTTTCAAGCTCAGAAGACGGGTTTCGATCTCGATCGCCCCTGCTGCGAGCGCCAACGTCCAACCGCGGTCATTGTCGATGATCCTGCCACTGTAGGTGACGAAGGAGCCGAGACCATTCCGCTTGGTGATCAGGCCGTCGCGCGAGAGAATGTCGAGGCTCTTGCGGATAGTTGTCCGGCTGACCGAAAAACGCTGCATAAGCGCGTTCTCGCTCGCCAGCCGCTCGCCACGACCGATTACGCCCGACTTGATATCACGTTCAAGCCGGCTCGCAATCCGCGCCGATTTCGCCACACCAATTTCTCCCTGCATTAGTTCCCCGAGAGATTTTCCATTAGTGAACAGGTGTATACAGGTTGGTGTCAATCGGTTTCTGCAGCTGCCTTTGAATCCAATGGCATCTGGTGGAACTGTACAATAGCGCGCTCGTTTAAAGGAATGGGAGAAACGTCGCTAGAAGAGGTGGAATGATGGATTCTCTCAATCCGACTTCGCTTCTAGGACAAATGCTGACTCTTTTATGGATGCCGCTCCCCGTAAGGTCGCCACCGGGTCAGCCGCGGGATCTAGCGGCCCTGGCCCAGTGTCTGCTTTGCGCTCGGAAACGGCAGCAACGCTCGCTTCGGCTTTTGTGCAGCGGTCATTCGGCTCCGCGGAAGACCATCGTCATTCAAGTCGGCGACCGATTTTGTCGCTGTAGGTTAGCTTACGGTCGTGTAGGACTATGGTGGTCGGCTCAACCGCATTGTTGCAACAGCTCTTGAGTCGGATGACACCGTTGTTAATGTCAATGACAAGCTCATGAGCTCTAGGGTCCTCTTCGAGAGGCAAAATCTGCGCATCGATGAGATGAAAGGTCTCGTCATTTCGTATATAAGCCATCACCATGCGGTCCCAACGCTGCTGATCAAGCCTGCGGGTTAGTACAACGATGGCATCATCGAGGCCATCATTGTCCAAATCCCCTTGGGCGGCGGCCGACGTTGTCGACGGATCAGCAATTGATCGGCCGATTGTAGCCAGATCGACCTCAACGACTTCCCCCAGCGCTGGATCGCCCAATTTATCAAACTTGTTCAGAACTCTTTCGGGTCTTGCTGCCGGAACGGGCGGCAAAGCATCATGCACCGCGACTCTTGCTGTAAGGTCTTGATCACAACGCCACGCCATAACAATGTTCCGTGCAAAATCCGACCGGCCAGATTCTGCCCCGTCGTCGGAAAGCTCACTTCGGCAGGTCCAGCCGCGCGACGCGAGAAGCAAGCGCGCCTCGTTGGCTTTCCTGTGACAAAATCCCTTTTCAAAGCGAGCGCGCCACAGGACTTCTTTCTTGCCGGAGGCGGGACGATAGATGACATTACAAGGTAGGTTCTGTCCAGGATGGTCGACTTGAATTTCGATACGTCGACTAACCTCCTCTTCGCGGTTACCTTTGACAGGATCGTCAAAATAATTTTGTGCAAGGCTGCAACCTTGAGTAAGGAACCCGATAGCCGACACGACGATCAAGACTAGATGCCTCAATGCGCACCCCCCCAATAGTCAATAAGGCGAATTGCGTGGCAGTTCCGCACGTTCTTACGCAGATGGGTATAACAAAGCTTGGAACTTCACAACGATGAGACACAAGTGAAGATTCGTAGATAGCTGTCTGACCATCGATTAAATCTCTTTGAGTGCATTCCCAGCCGCTTGCGGCGCACAAATGGAGGTCAGCCCAGATACCCCGTCCCTTGGGGCGGGGTCGGCTTCATTTAAGTGGCGTATCGGGTTATCAGCCCATCAGGTGGGCTTGATGGTAATTTCGACGCGGCGATTGCGCGGTTCTTGAACGCCATCGGGCGTTTCAACTGCAGGCATCGTCTCTCCTTCGTGGCTCAAGTCGATGTTGTCGAAATCGAAGCCGCAGGAAATAATCGCCTGTGCAACTTCTTGAACACGATGGCTAGAGAGTTTCTCGTTGTAGGCCTCGCTTCCCGATCGATCAGTATGGCCCGAGATGACAAGCTGCCCATCATTTATGCCTCCCGCGTATGCGGATATCTCGGCGAGATCCTGTTTCGCTTCATTCGATAACGTCGCACTTTCGAGATTGAAATTCACGACAAATGTCTTTTCCTCAAGTGGCTGGGAGCGAGCCTGGACCTCCCCAGCCTCTCGATGAGATTGATCGAGTGACAGAAAGAGTTCGACCCGGCGATTCCTGGGTTCCCGTGCACCATCCTCCGTCCGGACGACAGGTGCGGTTTCACCTTGCTGCGTCACCTTTGTCTCTTCCGGCAGCAATCCGCAGATCTGGAAGGCGCTTGCCACCTTGTCGGCCCGCTGAGCCGCCAAACGAGCATTGTACGCTTCGCTGCCCGCACGATCGGTGTGGCCAACCACTGCGATCGAGGTAATCTCTGGACCTCTAAGCGATCGCAGCATTTTCCGCAAACGCTGGCCAGATTGGTAATCTAAGTCGACGCTGTCAAAGTCAAAATAAACGACCGCGGGACTGCCATCAGGATTCCAACCGAAGTCAGGTGTCGAGGCGCTCGTGCGCTCGGAGCGTTCGGCTTCCTGTTGACCACTCGATGAGCGCACACCGACAACGGCCATGAGGATCACAATGGCCGGAACCAACAAACCTCGTAGAGCAATCAACATGTGAGCACCTCCACTACCGGGTTAAACTTCCACGTTGGCGCTCTTGGATTGGCGGCTGAATCGAACCGAAACACTTCGATCCCCGCAACCGAGGTAATAACACTCAAGGTATGGGCATTGTTCCGATTTTAATGAGCTCAATCGCAACGGAAAGGCAGGTCTGGGTCAAAATGTTGAACTACCAGCAAATTTTGTTTGCGTGCTTTCTCCAATAAAGCTGACATAAGCCTTCCCAGGAAAGGCCCTCGAGAGCAAATAAAGCACCTTCTATCGTCATTATCGGGTGCTTAAGTCCATTATCATCGGAAGGAATACAGAATGGGAGATCTCTCCGTTCGATGTGTCGCACGGTCAGACGCTGCCGGATTCGACAATATCGCAGACGATCTGTTTGATGGTCCCATCGATCGAGGCAGGCTCCATGAATTTCTAAGCGATCCTCGACACCATCTAGCAATTGCACAGGATGATGAGGTGATCGTTGGCTTTGCCTCTGCAGTCCACTACGTCCATCCAGACAAGGCTCCCGAGCTTTGGATCAACGAAGTCGGTGTTGCGCCCAGCTATCATCGCCAGGGACTAGGGAAAGCCATCATCGCTCAGCTTCTTGATCATGGTAGGAAGCTGGGCTGCAAAGAGGCTTGGGTTCTGACAGACGCGTCCAACACAGCGGCTAGAGCGCTCTATCGCTCAGCTGGAGGCGAGGAGAGCGAGTGCATCATGGTTTCGTTTGATCTGTAGTGGCTGTTTCGGGTGTGCGCCGTGATAAGGCGGCGTTTTTTCCAGTGGGTGCAAGTCCCACCCGGCGACCGCTCCAGCCGGAAGCAACCGGAGCAGTCATGGAGGTGACGAAATGGCTGAAGCCTTCGGTTAGCGTGCCACGAATAGGTGGCAGCTGCGAGTGTGCAGGCCGCAACGCGAGTGAATGTCGAGCAAGCCTCGAAAAGGCCGATGTGCAGGCCGACCCGATGACCCTTTCGGGGAAGGCTGACACGGTTGGGTGAGATGAGCGAAGACGACGCCCAGCCGCTGCACCGGGGTAGTGGCAGCAGCATGTACACAAGGAAAGCGCAGGCAACACGGGAAGCCCCATTGAGTGGTCAGGGATGGCCAACCGGATGCCCGCGAGGGACAGGCCGGGCTCATTGGGGTGGCGGAGAGGCTCGTATGACCGTTGAAGCCGGGTAATGCCGGTGGAGGGAAGGGGCCTTAGTTCAAGACAGACGCAAGACGCGGTGAGGGATCAGGAGATTGGGCAACCTATCAACGCCGAAAAGTGTTCAGAAACTGCAGACGGCGTTGCACGTGAAAGCGAAGGCTCGAGCCGGCTTCCGCTTCTATGCCCTGTACGACAAGATCTATCGTGAGGACATCCTGGCCCATGCCTATGCCCAGTGCCGCTCTAACAAGGGCGCACCGGGTGTTGACGGTCAGGACTTCACGGACATTGAGGCGTATGGGGTTGAACGGTGGCTTGGCGAACTGGCGCTTGCGCTCAGAGAGGAGACGTATCGACCGGATACCATCAGACGTGTGTTCATCGAGAAAACCAACGGCAAACTCAGGCCGCTGGGTATTTCGACCGTGCGTGATCGGGTCTGCATGACGGCAGCGATGCTGGTGCTGGAACCGATTTTCGACGCCGATCTTCCGCCGGAGCAATACGCTTACCGTCCTGGGCGCAATGCCCACCAGGCGGTGGCTGAGGTGGGCGATCTCTTGTTCCAGGGGCACTCGGACGTTGTTGACGCCGACCTCGCGGACTACTTCGGGAGCATTCCGCATGCCGACTTGTTGAAGTCGGTAGCGCGCCGGATCGTTGA
>JBOEHJ010000048.1:0-16883 GCA_050633905.1 Geminicoccales bacterium | reverse complement strand
TGAGCCCCCATTGGAAGCCCAAAACGCGTCAGAGGGCTTTGTCAGAGGAAAATGTTTTTGACTTCCTTAGCGCTTTCGAGCAGCGACTATGGTTTCGAAAAATCGTTTAGAATCAATGAGCACATGTAGCTCAACTCGTTGCCGAATACAGTATTCGATTTTCCTCTGACAAAGCCGTCATTCGGGTTTTCAAAAATGTATGGCGCATCCATGCTGATTTATACAGGCGTTAGCCTTATGGCCCATTCCTTTAAAGGAAAGTCTTGGTGAGAGAATTCGATCTGGAGTTCGTTCGGTCCCAGTTTCCAGCTTTTTCAGAACCCACACTAGCGGGGTGGGCTTTTTTTGAGAACGCCGGTGGATCCTATCCTGCCCGCCAAACCATCTCTCGGCTGACCGAATTCTACACCCGAATGAAAGTACAGCCTTATGCGCCCTACCCCTTTTCGGCAGAGGGCGGCCAGTGGATGGACAACGCCAAGGCTCGCATCGCCACCTGGCTGGGCGTGTCGTCGGAGGAAGTGCATTTTGGCCCCTCCACAACCGCCAATATCTACGCACTAGCCCGTGCCTTTCGCGAGTCTATGGAGGAAGGAGACGCCATCATTCTTTCCGACCAGAATCATGAGGCGAATATCGGTGCTTGGGCCAGAATGTCCGGGACGGGAATCGAGGTGAGATGGTGGGAGGCGGACGCCGAGACCGGATTGCTCGATCTGGCCGATCTCGATCGCCTTCTCGATAGCAAGGTTCGCCTCGTGGCTGCCCCACATTGCTCCAACATCGTAGCGGTTGAGAACGACGTAGCTGAGATTGCTAATCGGGCCCGTGCCGCCGGTGCTGCTTCTATAATAGACGGGGTTAGTGCCGCACCTCATGGTCTGCCGAATGTTGGTGAGTTAGGTCCAGATATCTATCTTTTCTCCGCCTACAAGGTTTACGGCCCCCACCAAGGTGTGATGGTTGCGCGTGGTGACATCGCAAGCCGTCTTGCCAACCAAAGCCATAACTTTAATGCCGAATTTCCTGGAAAAAGACTGACCCCGGCTGGCCCGGATCACGCCCAGGAGGCGGCCATGAACGGTGTTGCCGATTATTTCGACACAGTCGACGCCCATCACTTCCCAAACGCTACAAAGGCGGGAAAGTCTACCCGCATACACAACCTTCTCCGTGAACAGGAAACGCGCCTTCTCGAACCGATGCTCGACTATCTTCGCAGTCGCAATGATGTGCGCCTTCTTGGACCATCTGACGCAAAAATGAGGGTTCCCACCGTTTCAGTTGATTGCAGGGAATCAGGAGAAAAGGTCGCTGCTGCTCTTGCTCAGCACAAGATTGCGGCCTGGGGAGGGCATTTCTACTCTAAGCGGCTGGTAGAGAAAATGAGAGCCGACCCGGTTCGACTCTCGTTTGTACACTACACCTCGCCTGATGAAATCGAGCGCGCTATCAAAGCACTCGACGCCGTGCTCTGAAATAAAAAGCAGACAAAGGGACCAGGTCAGAGCAACTGCGCATCCTCCGACTACGTACCGTAGTTTGATGTACGCTATGATTGGACTGCCTCGCTTGAAGCTATATGCAGGAAAGTACAAAGGCAGCTTTAGTCTCGCATTCCCGCCTCAACACCTACATGCGCTCGTGTCCATCCTTGGCACATTTGAGAAACTAGCGTTTCGGCCGCTTCCAAGCGAAAAGCAGGCGTTCACTGGCCGCCGCTAGTGGCTTAAGGTGACCCAATGCGGAAACCGCGGGATCGCTATGTGAAGCTAAATTATCTTGTACTTCGAGGTGACTAACCCGGACGGAAATGACTGGGTTTCGATGTGCTCAAGATCAATATCTTTCGTCAGCCGTCCGAACAGCGGTAGCCCGTCGCCTAATAAGATCGGAATATGTGTGAGCGTCATATCTTCAATGAGACCTGCGGAAAGAAACGATTGAACGATCTTACCGCCATCCACATAGGCTCGTTTCCAGCCTTCGATTTTTAATTGCTCCATCAACTCCTGAGGTGTCCGATTTGAAAACCGCACTCGGCCCTTCAGCTCATCTGGAACGTCAGTATTTGTGAGCGTTTGGCTCATCACGGTAACAGGCATTTTGTAAGGCCAATCACCAAAAGTCAGGACGTTCTGATAGGAGGCGCGTCCCATGACCATTCCATCGACAGAAGCCATAAACGCATCAAATCCGTGTTCTTCGCCGTCAACTTTCTGTTTCGTGAGCCAATCAATGGCACCATCAAGACGCGCAATGAAACCATCAAGGCTCATTGCCATTAATACGTGTCCGGTTGTCATTGTCGAAGCCTAACATGCGTGATGTCGAATGTCGCCTTTTGGCACAAAGGGTGAGCGCAACCAGGCCAGAGTTCATGACCGCTTTGGGCTAGGATTGCCGACGCCACCTCATCGGAACCCACCGCCTCTTGCGCTGCTTCGACATGCATTCGAGCGTATTGTCGATGAAGATGATGCTGACGGCTGCGATTTTCGTCGTTCACGATATCTGCGATTCGCCAGGCAGGCTCGCAGCAAGCCTTTGCAGGAAAAATTAGTTCCAACTCGCCTCGTAACCCCTTGATTTCATTGAACCCGAAAACACGGCCTAAGTTGGAACTTTCCCAATAAAATCAACACTTAGATGCTAATCATCCATTAATGTCGCGCCCAGTGTTTCTGCTGGTCTCAGGGCAAAGTTACAACATCATCCCCTTCCGAGCGATCTATAATAGTTCTCCATCGGCGTCACCACGCACGCCGCCATCTTCTTCGTTCTGGGCAGGTAGGTCTCCATGATTTGCTGAGTCGCTTCAAGCGTGTGGCCGGTGATCGCCGCTATGTCCGGCACCTTGACGCCTTGCTCAGCTATACGGACAACAGATGCCCTGCGTAGGTCGCGAAACTGCATCCCTTCGATGCCCGCCGCCTCGCAGGTCTCTGAGCCATTTTCGAAACCGTGTCGGCCTGAAGGGCCTGCGCTTCGATGTCTTTTCAAGCACGGTGCGCAACGGTGTTAGAACGGGGATGTCGACGTGTTTCTTGGTCTTCTGCCGGGTCATGTTGATCCAATCGCCGTCATATCCAGACCACGGCAGGGACATTAGATCGCTTAATCACGACTTGAAGCTTCTGGCTGAAATAGGCTCGAATGCAGTCATCACGGGCGACTATCGGCCAGCGCGGCTGCTTGCCAACCCATTCCAGACGTTGGAAGGCAGGGGCTGGATTCCGCAGCTGACCCAAGAGGAACGACAAAAGGGCCAGGCTAGTTTCAGGCGGGATTTGCTGCTGGCTCCAACCCCAGCTTCTTGAAAAGGCGCGCATCCTTGCCACGTTCAGGATTGTCCGTCGTCAAGAGCTTGTCGCCGACGAACACCGAATTGGCGCCCGCTAGGAAACAAAGAGCCTGTAACTCATCCGACATATTCTCTCTGCCTGCCGAAAGCCGGACGACGGAATTCGGCATCAGGATTCGCGCAATGGCGATGGTGCACACGAACTCTAGGGGGTCGAGAGGTGTGCTGTCGCCAAGAGGCGTGCCCTTTGTTGGCATTAGACCATTGATTGGCACCGACTCCGGATGCTGCTCTAAATTGGCGAGCGTCAGGAGCATGTCGATGCGGTCCTCCCGCCGCTCGCCCATACCGATAATGCCGCCGCAACAGACTTTCATGCCCGCATGCCGGACACGTTCCAGCGTATCCAGGCGGTCCTGAAAACTGCGGGTCGTCGTGACCTCCGGGTAATATCGGGGCGATGTATCGATATTGTGGTTGTAGTAGTCCAGCCCCGCTTCCTTCAAGCGCAATGCTTGGGCATCGGTCAGCATGCCGAGCGTCATGCAGGTCTCGAGTCCTAGCGCCTGGAGGCCCTGCACCATGGCGCAGAGCTGATCTAGATCGCGGTCCTTTGGTCCGCGCCACGCAGCGCCCAGACAATACCTCGAAGCGCCGTTGTCTCTGGCTTTTCTGGCTTCTTCGATGACGGCATCGACCTCCATCAGTTTCGACGCCTTGAGACCGGTATCGAATTTCGCAGATTGGCTGCAATAACCGCAATCCTCCGGACATCCTCCCGTTTTGATGGAGAGCAATTGCGACATCTGTAGTTCATTGGCCCTGAAATGCCGACGATGAACGGACTGCGCCTGGAATATCAGGTCGTTGAAGGGTTGGGTCCACAAAGCAGTGACGTCTTCAGACGTCCAATCATGACGGATTTCGGTCTTCACCAAGGAATTCTGATGCAGCATGTAGTCTCCAAACAACGGTTGTATCTCAGCCGAATAGGATGAAACGTTCGCTTCATCCGATCGCCGAGACATCTCGAAGCTAGCATGGGCGACTGTGTTCGTAGAGGCAGTTCATGGCACGAAGCCCGAACGAGGCTCGTGACAGCTTATCGGCAGTAATCTGCCTCGACATTTGACGCGTGAATTCAGCTGCTTAAGATAGTTGAAATACTTGACCTACGATCGCCAGGCTGGCTTCTTCATCGGCATTAGCCATGTCCAGGCGTTTCATGAGCAGGTTGATCGAGGTCCTGAATTTTCCGATGTGGTCGCCTGATGACGATACGTCAATCCGCTTATGCTCACCTCGATTTCGGCGGATAGCGGCGATCTCTATGGACACCGTAATCTGAATCACGCCTCGTCTGGTTCCCGCTCCAGATCCTCGGCGGCGGCGCCAAAGCTTGCTTGCTTGAGGCCATTGCGGCGGGTTGGCGAGCGCCTAGGCGGTAGCATTGCAAGGAAGGCTTCATGGTTTCTGATGGGAAGCAAAGGGCTGCTTTCAGGGCATTTCTGCCGTGGGTCGGGTGCGTGTTTTGTGCCGAAACCGGCCTTCGATCCAATCTCTGGACATGCTCAGGTTGCCCCGCAGTCTCTTCTTGTCACAAAATTTCGCCGATGCATCATCAGATTCTGCCTGCATCGAGATAGGTCACGGCGATCAACCATTCCCGGAATGCCTGTATACGCTGATCGCCTGACTGTAGAGGCGATGAGAGCAGGTAGTATCCAATATCGACCCGGAACGAAATGTCGAACGGTTTCACGAGCTGGCCTGTGCGCAACTCATCAGCAACCATCATGGTGTTGACCAACGTTATCCCGTGCCCCTGAACTGCCGACATGATGGCATAGTTCTCAAAGTTCACTTCAATTCGATCTTTGCAGACGACGTTCTCCCGACCGGCAGCCTCGAACCAGAGCTGCCAATCGTTACGCAGCTGATAGAATCGGCTTTCTGGTCGGTCGATCAAGGTGTGGAATCTGATATCGTCGACGTTCTGTAGCGAGTGACGGCCTTGCAGCAGTTTTGGGCTGCAAACCGCCACGATCTCCTCGTATTCAGCGACGGGATCGACCTGAAGGCCAGGATAAGTACCGCGGCCATAGCGAATGCAGATGTCGACGTCGTCGACGCGCGGGTCGGCGAGAGCATGGTTCGGTTCGATGCGAACTGAAATCTCCGGATGCAGATTCCTGAAGCTTTCGAGCTTGGGTAATAGACAGTGGAGGCCGAATGTCGGCTCCACCGAAATCGTTAGGGGACGTGCCTGCTGACCGTGTTGGAATGTGCGGACTGTACCCCGCAGATAGTCGAAAGCTGTCTCAAGACCAGGACGCAGGCTTTGCCCTGCAGACGTCAGCGCCAGTCGCCGATGTTCGCGCGTGAAAAGGCGCGTACCAAAAAAAGCCTCGAGATCGCTGACCAGATGACCTACCGCACTGGCGCTGACATGCAGTTCGGCAGCAGCGCCCTTGAAACTCATATGCCGGGCGGCTGTCTCGAATGCACGGAGTGCGTTGAGTGAGGGAAGTGTTGTTGGTGCTTCTTTCATAGCGGATTTTTTCTCCGCTGAAGGTGAGATCATATCGTTTGGATCAATCCATATTAGGACTTAGATTAGCTTCAGGGTCAATCGACAGTCCGCGAAATTTTCAGATGGAATCTTGAGCAATGGCCGAGTTTCGCCGATTTTACAACTATGGTTTGGAACACACGATACATCTGGAAGATCTTGAGCGCTCGGTATTAAGGCACAAGAATTTTTCCGCTGGATCGGAACAAAGAATTGGTGTCGTAAGACGATGGCTGGCCCGGACATTGATGAAATTGGCTCAGCGAATCGATCCGGCTGACACGCCACATGACACCAAGCCAATACACGCCGTTTGATCGCGGTGTGCCGGCTCCCACCATATCAGCCCAAACCTTCTACTGTTGTTTTTTGGTACGAAGCCGACAACTAACTTGTATGGACTACCGGCAATCAATGAATGCCAGAGGAGGCTTGCGTGCTTAGATGAAGGTCCAATAATTTCCCACAAATGAGCGCTGCCATGGCCCCATCGAAGAGGCATCGCGCAGAAGTCGTTGCCTGCTACAGACCGATGCGCTGGATGCCGAAGATCGACCGTCAAGTGTAACCAAAGAACGATGGCCAAGATGATTTGGTCTCTCGCTCAAAAGCTGAAAGGACGTCGCTATGCCGCTCACCCAGATTTCACTCAAGAAAGGCACGTCGCCCGAGTACCGCCGCGCTTTGATGGAACAAGTCTATCTCGCGATGCGTGAGGCCATCGGAATACCCGAGAATGATCGCTTCGCCATCATCACAGAGCTCGATATCGATAACTTCAACAATAGCGGGGACTATGCCGGTATCGAGCGCTCTGACAATGTCGTGTTCCTTCAGATAACGATCAACGCCGGCCGAACCGTCGAAAAGAAAAAGGCCCTCTACGCCGCAATCGCGAAACGGCTCAGGGAGAACCCTGGTGTTCGGCCTGAGGACGTTGTTATCAGCCTCCTCGAAGTTGCGAAGGAAGACTGGTCGCTTGGCAACGGGATCGCGCAATATGCGTAGCGATTGATTAGTCGCGAGCGCCCTCAGAGCCGGGCAACTAGCGGAGAAAGCTAGTAGGCTAGCGCCAGCTTGGGATCAGAATTTAACTCTAGCGGCGCGGCCGGAATGTCCACAATTTGAGTCATTGCTGCCATAAGCTTGGGGGCAAGGATGTGCCGGGTCCGGACGGAAGTCTGGGTGAAATAGCAGCTACCGCTCAAGCTTCAGTCGCCATATAAGCTCGCTGTCTCGATGTTCACCGGTAGGTCGAAATCCCGCTGATCGATAGAGAACGAGAGCCGGTTCGTTACGCGGATGGACAGTCAACTTCAGCTCGCTGATGCTCGGCATTTCAGATATGACATGGCTGACAATCGCTTGCATAGTGGCCTTGCCAAGCCCCTCTCTCTGCCGCGAGTGATCGATCAACAAATGGAACACTTCACATGTCGTGTCGGCATGCGCTAGTGCAACAATACCAACCATCGTTTCGCCGCATCGAATTCCAAACGGTTCCCAAGTCAGGCCACCAGGACGAACATATGACTTCGACAATATCACGAGAGCGACAGGTTCGTGACCGGCCACAAATCCGAGCTGCCCAGCTCCAGTCCGGATTTCAAGTGTCTCTCGCCAGTTTGAAGCATCGATTTTTTCTAGCTGAATGTCGCCTGCCGCCATCAACTCCTCCTGAGCGGTGCTAGCAAGAGTATACCCTTTTCATTGTTCCGGTCTGGGTCAGCCAAGGTCATTAGGGAAGATCGGCGAAGGGCTGCTCTCGAAGGTAATTTGGCCACTTGATCGGCCAATCAGTTTGGCAAGAGCCACAGACAGCGCAACTGTCCAGAAATTACGTCACTGATTCGCAAACTGTGGCGGCGGTGCAGAGTGTTATGAACTGGCAACATGTGGTGCGCTAAAACCATGCCATGTGTCAAAAACACTTCCTCTGATCAAACCCATCCTAAAAGTGCAACAAATTGCAGTCCATTTCTGACCGGGAAGGGCGTTTTCGAGTGCCTTGGACTTTTCCATCACAATCGGCACAAAGGGTGAGCGCAACCAAACCGGAGCTAACGACCGCTTTATGCTAGGATTGCCGAAGCTATCCCATCGGAACTTGCCACCTCTTGAGCTGCTCGGACATGCTGTCGCATGATGTCTGCGATCGAGTGCTTAGCGGCGGAAAAAAAGTTCCAACTCGTCTTGTAACCCTTTGATTTCATTGAACCTGAAAACAGCCTGCTAGTTGGAATTTTCTCAATAAAATCAACACTTAGATGCTAATCATCCAAAAACGTCCTGGTTGTTGGGGTGAGGAGTTCGAAGAGGAGGGTGTTTAGACGTAGAATGCCAGTTCTGCTGGCGGCAAGACGCTGATCATCCAGGTGGAGCCAGCCCTCATCGACAAAGCGCTGAAGTGCTGAGCCGTTCAATGTCTCATCGAGCGGACGGCGGCTCAGGCGCTCGAGTTGGTCGCATACGATGCCATCGCTCATTCGAAGGCCCATCATGACCATTTCTGCCACTTGATCGGCGATGTTGATTTCTTCCCTGGGCTCCTCGCCATGTCCCACGCGTCCGACCCGATCGAGCCAGGCGCGGGGCATGCGCTCGGTCTGCGTGGCGAGGCGCTGCCCGTTGATGGTAAGCCTGCCATGGGCGCCAGGGCCGATACCCGCATAATCGCCACCTTGCCAGTAGATTAGGTTATGGCGGCAGGCTTCGCCGGGGGTGGCGTGGTTGGAGATCTCATAGGCCGGGAGATTGGCTGTTGCCAGCTGTTCACGGGTCAGCTCGAACATGTCGGCTTGCAAGTCGTCTTCAGGGAGTTTGAGGCTGCCCCGCTGGTGAAGATGGTAAAACCGTGTCCCCTGCTCGATGGTCAGCTGATAGACGCTGAGATGACTGCCTGCGTGGTCGAGGGCTCTGGAAAGTTCGTCCGACCATGTCTTCAACGTTTGTCCCGGCCGCGCATAGATTAGATCGAACGAGAAACGGGAAAAAAGACTGGCCGCGTGATCGACGGCTTTCAGCGCTTCGGCTGCTTTATGTTCACGGCCAAGAAAGCGAAGGGCTTCATCATCGAGCGATTGGACGCCGAGTGAAAGGCGGTTGACTCCGGCGGCCTTGAAAGCTTCGAGCCGGTCGCGCTCGACCGATGTCGGGTTGGCTTCGAGGGTGATTTCGAGGTCGGGCTCAGCTGAAAAGCGCTCAGCGGCCCGCTCGATCAGGGCGGCAACGGTTTTGGGCGCCATCAAGGACGGTGTTCCGCCGCCGAAAAAAATCGAGCTTAGTGGCCGCCTGCCAACCCCATCGGCAACATGGTCGAGCTCGGCAAGGAGTGCTTTGCTCCAGCGTTCGTGATCCACCGTCCCTTCGACATGACTGTTGAAGTCGCAGTAGGGGCATTTCGATCGGCAAAACGGCCAGTGGATATAAAGGCCAAGTTCCGCCTCGCCGTCGTTGTCCTTTCGTATCTGATGTTCCAACTTTTGACCTTTCGGCGCCGATCGTCAGGCCACGACATAGGTGCTCGAACAGCGGGTGATAAACCGCCGTCACGGCTTGCCAGCTGCGATTTTTGGCCATCGCTTGGACGTTAGCGCGAATTTGGTCCCAGTGCTCGCGCGATGCAAGAACATCTTGCACGCATTCGATCAACGTCGTGAGGTAGTCGGCCTTGAAGAGAAAACCAGCTTTGCCGTCATCGATCATTGCTCGATGCCCACCCATATCGGATGCGATCATGACTCTGCCAGCAGCCATGGCCTCCAACGGCTTCAATGGTGTCACCAGGTCGGTCAGCAGCATAGGCAGTCAGATGTCGATCAAACTGTAATAGGCCGGCACCCACGTATGGCGGTGCGTTTCTCCTCTCGAATGACCCTCCAACACTCTCCCGAGAAAAGACTGCACCGTACTCTTTCCTCGACAGTGCCAAAAACCAAATGAAGTGGTCACACCACGCGACTAGGGTTGGGATTTTAGGTCAGTCAGGTAGTCTGAGATACTTTGATGCTGCTCGAGCACTTCGGCCATCCCGGATAGCGCATCTTTGGGATCGCTGCTGTAGGGTGCGCTCAGTGCGATGAGGGCCGCCGGTTCGGCTTTGCCCAGCATCTTTTGATAGGTCTGATAGACCTTGACCTGCCAATCATGCGCCAGCAATTGACCATCGATCCAGTACCAGGCAAGCACGAGGCGATCATCGGATTGACGGCCTATCAATTCTTCCTTCCGCAGGGTCTTCGGCAGTCCTTCGATTTTTGGCTCATACCAAGATTCCGAGATGCGCGTCCAATCATCCGCATCGGCCAGCCGATTGGTGTGATGAATGAGCTCGGCACCTCTACGTTCGAAGGCGTAATAGGCAACGAACAGATCCACTAGTTTGCCGTTGCAATCCAAGCGCAGACCTCTTGAAAAATCGGCATTGTTGAAGGTTGGCCGCCAGACCTGGCCTTGCTCATGAACTGTTTTGCAGGCTGGTGCCAGGCTTTGCAGGAGTGTTGGCGAGAGCGCAAGTTTGGCATCTGGCCCTATCTGATCGGGTACATGTTCTAAGACGGTCATGGCGTAAAGGGGCGCTGCCGTGATCAGAATGGCAAGAGGAAGAGAAAAGCTTGGCCTCCAGGGGCTGACATCGACGGCAAGGCAACTGAGACCGGCATGCTGTTGCTCGTCGGGCCAATCGGCCATCCAGCTACCGATCGCCAAAAAGACCAACATGACGGCTGCGAAGAATCCCCAACCATAAACCAGATGTTCGACGCCGATGGCGTGTTCGTTGCCGGTCCAATAGGCGATTAGCACGATGCCGGTCGCCCGAAAGCCGTTGGCGATGATGGGGATAGCCACGGAGAGGACCAGAAACAGAGCCCACTTCCAAGGCCGGTTCATGGCAAGATGCGCAAAAAGCGTGGCAACCATGATATAGGCGATCAGGAATCGGATACCCGCGCAAGCTTCCGCCACCTCGAAAAGGCCGCTCGGCGTCTCGATCATGATGCCATCGTGAAAGGCCGGGATATCCACAATCCTTAGGAGGCCAACGGCGAAATCGGCAGTGAATTGCTGGAGTGTGGGTACGAGGACGTCGCCGAACGGTACCATGAAACCGAGAAACAGAAGGGGAAAGGAGATCAAGTGACCGATAGTGAAGCCCAGGAGCGCAATGGTGATCGAGATCGCCATTCCGATAAGGGCGATATGCTCTAAGAGCTGGATCTGACCGGCCCGACCCAGGAGCCAGAGCAGAGCAAAAGCGATGAGCAAGAGGAGTGCGCGCGGCTCATGGCAAGGCGTGAGACGGGAAAGATCGGCGCGCCTTTGCCAGATCAGGAAAAGGCTGATCGGTAGAACGACGAAGCAGTGATGATAGGTCGACGATCCCTGCCAGACCGCGATCATGCTGACCAGGCTTTCGCTGGTCAGGCCAAAGAGCAGGGTAAGGGAGACGAACAAAGCCAGTAAGCTGGCGCGCCAAGGCTCGGAAATGACCATCTTCTCTATCGTCCTCATTAGGCGGCGAGGCCGCTTGTCGTATGCCATTGATCCTGCTCGAAGAGGCGATCCATGCGCTCCTAGCGGAAATCTGTGAGCAGGCGTTTGAGTTTCCGCTCTATGGCGCTGAGGCCGCTGTAATCGCGAAGTTTTGAGCGAAACGGTTGGCCTCTCGCCTTGGGTTGGTCGGGGGCGGTCTCACAAGGGGGGAAGTAAAAGGCGGTGGTTCGGCCGGCATCGCCGGCAAGGTGGCTTAAGCACCATCTCGACCCATGGTGGGGGATGAGGCGGAAATAACCGCCGCTGGCGCAGGAGACATGCCGGCCCAGGAACTCGATCGTGGTCACGGGAATCTCCAGGAATTTGGTGCCGGTCCGCCGAACGAGAGCGAGAGGTACATGGGGCATGCCATAATGATCGTGCGCGATAGGATGAACATTTGAGCCAAGGCTGCTGTTCACTTCTTTTAGTTGATTATATATCAACTAACAACAATCATTGATTGATAAACTTTGCACGCAAATTCCATTCACGGCTGTGCCGGTCAGATCTTCTAGCAAGTGGCGTGTCGCGCGTACGTCTTCCTTGGACGCTTCGTGGCTGAGATCGTGGATTTTGTCGTGTTAGAAGCCATGGCAAGTTAGCTCATGACCTCGGGTAACGATTTCGTGGACCAGCATCAGCGACAATCCGGACGTTGCGTTTAACAGGATTGGCTTACCAAGAGCTTTGATCGACGAGGTTGATTTGGATCCCGACCGGATACATTGACCCCGTTGATCGGTGTCCACTCGGACTGTAGAAGTTCGGAAAGGCAATCATCTCTTCGGCTAATTCGCTGCTTTGCTGGCGAGATCGCAAGAAGAGAACAAAGAAAGGATCTCAAGCTAATGAAGAAGCTAATCTTGCTTCTCGCCCTGATCATGGTCGCGGGGCTGGCCTGGATGTTCCTTCCCTGGCGGGGTGCTGCACCCGACATCGACATGGTCGGCGATGCAGAGCAAGGTAAGTATGTTTTGCATATGGGGGGGTGCATTGCCTGCCACACCGATGAGAAGAATGGCGGCGCCTTTCTCGCAGGCGGGCGGGCGCTCAAGACAGACTTCGGGACGTTCTACAGTTCCAACATCACCCCTGACCCTGAGGCAGGCCTCGGTGGTTGGTCGGTCGGAGACTTCGTGCGCGCCATGAAAGAAGGATTGTCGCCGTCGGGACAGCACTACTATCCCGCATTTCCCTACCCCTCCTATACCAAGATGACCGTGCAGGATTTGGTCGATCTGAAGGCCTATCTCGATAGCGTCGAGCCGGTGGCCGATGAGGTTCGAGATCACGAGCTCGGCTTTCCCTTCAGCATCCGCCCCATCCTTGCTGGCTGGAAAATGCTGTTCTTTGACGAGACGCCGTTCGAGCCTGATCCAGATCAATCCGCAAGCTGGAACCGCGGCGCTTACTTGGTCCAAGGTCCAGCCCATTGTGGCGAATGCCACTCACCCAGAAACATCCTCGGTGGTCCTGATCACGCACGCTTCTTGGGCGGTAATCCGGTCGGGGCTGAGGGCAAGGCCGTCCCTAATATTACCCCGCATGAGGATGGCATCGGCAATTGGTCGGCGGCTGATATCGCCTTTGCTTTGGAAAGTGGGTTGACCCCTGATTACGATTCCTTTGGCAGCGGTATGGGCGAAGTGGTCGACGACAGCACCAGCCAGCTCACCAAGGAAGATCGCGACGCCATGGCCGAATATCTTCTGTCGTTACCGGCTATAGCGAGCAAGGCGACGGTTAAGACCGAAGTTGCCCCTGAGTAAAAGTAAGAGATTATAGGCATACCACCACATCGGGAAATGCATTGGGACGATAAGCTTGGGCGTTTCTCAAGGCACGGCGATCCGATGACGCAAGCGGAGCGTCTATGATTGACCAGTTGCGTTAGAAGAAACTAAGTTGCATGAACATCAACTCATGCCGATGTCAGCGTCATTCGGGAGAACGCCATGTGCGGGATCGTCGGTCTTTACCTGAAAAATGAGCGCCTGGAACCGAAACTTGGTGCGCTGTTCGCGCCGATGCTGATCGAGATGAGCGATCGTGGACCCGATAGTGCCGGCATCGCCGTCTATCAGGACCCGGTCGACGATGAGGTGACCAAGCTGACTTTGTTTCATCCCGATGATGGTGTTGATTGGGATGGGCTAGTCGATCTCCTTGAAGAAGAGCTGCAGCTGAGTGCAACATTGCATGACGTCGCCTCCCATGCAGTCCTCATCAGCGATGGCGATGAAAAGGCCCTGAGAGCGGCCGTACTCGCTTTTGATCCAGCTGTTCAAATCATGAGCATTGGGCGGGTCATCGAAATCTATAAGGAGACTGGTCTGCCGGTGGAGGTTTGTTCGCGCTTTGAAGTTGACGCAATGACTGGCACACACGCGATCGGCCATACGCGTATGGCAACCGAAAGTGCTGTTACGACCGCAGGTTCGCATCCGTTTTCCACTGGGCTTGATCTATGCCTGGTCCATAACGGATCGCTCTCCAATCACAACTGGCTTCGCGCCGAGATCGAGCGGCGCTACGGCATCATCTGCCGCACCGAGAACGATACCGAGGTGGCGGCTGCCTATCTGACCGCCAAGCTGGCCGAGGGCCGGAGCCTTTACCAAGCCCTTGATGATGCGATTGAAGACCTGGATGGCTTCTATACTTTCTGCGTCGGGACCGCCGACGGTTTCGCGGTCCTGCGCGATCCGATTGCCTGCAAGCCGGCGATCCTCGCTGAGACCAAGGACTGGGTCGCGATGGCATCGGAATATAGAGCGCTCGCAAGCCTGCCTGGCGTCGGCGATGCCAAGGTTTGGGAGCCGGAACCAGCCACAGTCTACAGCTGGTCCCGGGAGTCCGCCTGATGTCGAACGTCGATATCGTTGACTTGGCATCGCTTCCGCTTCGCGACGTCAATGCCCGGTTGCAGCAGCATAATGGCGACGGCGGGAATGCACATTTTCGTCTGGTTAATTCGAATGGGGCGCACGCGCTGGCCTGTGGTCTGAATGCCCCGGTAATTGTCGAGATCGATGGTCATACCGGTTATTATGCGGCAGGTATGAATCAGGTGGCTGATGTCACGATTAATGGCAATGCTGGACCGGGTGTCGCCGAGAATATGATGTCCGGCAGCGTTCGCGTGAAGGGTGACGTGTCCCAATATGCTGGGGCTTCGGGACATGGTGGCCTTCTTGTTATCGAGGGCAGCGCGTCGTCACGCTGCGGTATCTCGATGAAAGGGATCGATATCGTGGTGGCCGGCGATATCGGCCATATGAGCGCTTTCATGGCCCAGGCGGGCCGCCTGGTGGTGCTGGGCGATGTTGGTGCTGATTTCGGGGATAGCATCTACGAAGCCAAGCTGTTTGTTCGTGGCGATGTCAAAAGCCTGGGCGCTGACTGTGTCGGGAAGGAGATGCGGGACGAACACCGGGATGAGCTTTTGGACCTTCTGAAACAGGCCGGGATCGAGGCCGATCCCGCGGACTTCAAGCGCTATGGCTCCGCGCGAAAACTCTACAACTTCCATATTGACAATGTCGGAGCCTATTGATGGCCGATCATAACGAGACGCCGCGCACCACACCCAGGAAGGCAGCTGCCTTCGACGATTACACCTTGTCCGAGATCCGCCGTGCAGCGGCGACCGGCATCTATGATATCCGTGGCGGCGGCGCCAAACGCCGTGTGCCCAACTTCGACGATCTCGTCTTCCTCGGTGCTTCCATGTCCCGCTACCCGCTCGAAGGCTACCGCGAAACCTGCGCGACCAATGTGGTCCTCGGTGACCGATTTGCGAAGAAGCCGATTGAACTGGATATTCCAGTCACGATCGCCGGCATGTCGTTTGGTTCGTTATCGGCACAAGCCAAGGAAGCGCTCGGGCGCGGTGCCTCTGCCATGGGGACGTCCACGACAACGGGCGATGGCGGGATGACGCCTGAGGAACGGCAGCATTCCCAATGCCTGGTCTATCAGCTTCTCCCGTCGCGTTACGGTATGAACCCCGATGATTTGCGAAAAGCCGATGCGATTGAGGTGGTGGTGGGGCAGGGCGCTAAGCCCGGCGGCGGCGGCATGCTGCTGGGTCAGAAAATCAGTGAGCGGGTCGCCGAGATGCGGACCCTGCCGGAGGGGATTGACCAGCGATCATCTTGCCGCCATCCGGATTGGACCGGTCCCGACGACCTCGCGATCAAGATCACCGAGCTTCGAGAAATCACCGCTTGGGAAAAGCCGATCTACATCAAAGTCGGCGCTGCTCGCCCCTATTACGACACCGCCCTCTCGGTCAAAGCGGGTGCCGATGTCGTGGTGGTCGACGGCATGCAGGGCGGCACGGCGGCAACTCAGGATGTGTTCATCGAACATGTCGGTATTCCCACATTGCCGGCCGTTCGCGAGGCCGTCCGCGCGTTGAAGGAGCTGGACATGCATCGAAAAGTCCAGCTGATCGTCTCCGGCGGTATCAGAAGCGGTGCTGATGTCGCCAAGGCGCTCGCCATGGGCGCAGACGCCGTCTCCATTGGCACGGCGGCTCTGGTGGCGATCGGCGACAATGATCCATTATGGGAAAAGGACTACCAGGCATTGGGAACGACAGCGGGTGCCTATGACGACTGGCAGGAAGGCAATGATCCCGCCGGCATTACCACGCAGGATCCTGAGTTGGCCAGGAGACTCGATCCAATCAAAGCAGGCAAGCGTCTCGCCAACTATCTCTCCGTCCTCACTCTGGAACTCCAAACCCTCGCCCGCGCCAACGGCAAAAGCCATGTGCGCAATCTCGAGCCCGAGGACTTGGCAGCACTTACGGTCGAGGCCGCGGCCATGGCCGGCATACCGCTCGCCGGGACAGACTGGATTCCGGGAAGCTGATCTCGGGCGTTGTCTTGACGTAGCGAAAGCGCGATCTGGTCATGAAACGACGTTGAGGCGGGGTAGCAATGCACTCTACCCTCATTTTTTCCGCCCTCTATTCAATGACGAGTCGTTTCAATCGATGACTATCACCCTCGCTCTCATAGAGCTCTGCTTCGTCGAGCGGGTAGTGGATCCCATTTGCCGGCGGTGAGGCGAGTTGGTCCATGTTGGTTTCGAAGCGTGTGCCGATCAGGCGGCCACCGTCCTGCTCAAAACGGAAATAGTAGCCGTTTTCGAAGTTGATGCCGTAGTCGCCGGCGTTCTTGAACAGGAACAGCAGGCGGTATTCGAGATCCCGCCAATCAGGAGATTGGACCTCGCCTTTGAGCTCATAGGGATAAGGCAGATGGCAGATGGTCTGGCCCTCGAGGTCCAGGCATTTGAACGGGCGCATGGACAAAAAATGCTCAGAGAGAACACTCTTGTCTAGATCGAAGCTATACGACCCCTGTCCGCTCTCCGGCAACGTCACCGCAGCGATCGCGATTCGCTCACCATCAGCAAGTTCAGCATAAACAGTTTTTTCGGAGGCGGCGGCCTCCAGCG
>JBOEHJ010000047.1:0-6704 GCA_050633905.1 Geminicoccales bacterium | reverse complement strand
CTTGAGGGGCGGCGACGGATAAAGCAAGCATGGGCATGTCGGCTTGTGGCACGGGCCGCCACTTCGTCAGGCTAACCCGAACGACTGCTATTGGATCCTGAAACGGGCATCCGGCATTGGCGGATCAAACTTTGGCCTGTTCGGCTGCACAATTATAGGTTGATTTTCGCGGCGTGTCTCTGCAGCTCATCATCGGGCTAATGGCAAATGTTGGCCCATTTCGGCCGTTAAGCTGAAAGGTGAAAGGACTGCCATTCCTCGGAATAAAGTTGTGCGCGGGCCATTCTCAACGAGCTTTGCGCGATCTGCTACCAATGGAGGAGATAACGGCAATATTTGCTTTTTTAGAACACCGGCCGATGCCTCTGAGTTTCCTGATCATACGGATGATTGCTAGCGGGCACCGTAATCGCCGTTTTGGCATCCTCAACCGTTTGGCTTGATTGCCAGATCTTGATCTCGACGCGCCGGTTGCGTGGCTCTATTCTCTGGGCGAGGTCCACTGCAGGTACAGATGCACCGAGCCCCCTGATCGTGATCTCATGGTCCCCAACGGTTGCGCTTCGAAGCTCAGCCTCGACAGCCACCGCCCGAGCTTCTGCCAGCGTTGCATTTTGAGCTGGATTTCCGGAACGGTCAGTGTGGCCGCTGACCTCGATTTTGGCCGCAACAAGTCCATCTGCAAAAGCCCTCGCTTCGTCGATTTTAAGCCTACCTTCGCCGGTGACGTCCCTTGAGTTCAGATCGAAATAAACAACGAATGTTTTTGGCTCCAAAACCTCCGGCGAGTCTGTCACGACCGCTGGCCTCACAATCGTCTTCGCCTGAACGGTGTTGAGTGCGCCGTTGGACGAGAAATGCGCGTCAGCCCGCAGCCTTTCAGCGAGTGTTATCGTCAAATCGGCACCTGGGTTCAAGAGACCGATCTCTTTGTAATAGCGAAGGGCTCCAGGATGGAGCGGCAATGGCATGCCGATCAGTGCTCGGTCCGCAGCAGTCTCATACATCGCTTCATGGATGTTGCGAAGAAAGTCCAGATTTTCAAACATCGTCTTGGTCAAATGATAAACAACATCCTCGTCAACATCGGCCCGGGCTACGAGAAGATTGGACTTGGCGACGGTTTGGATGTCGCGGTCCTGGCCGGGATAGGTGGCAGCCGGAATGATGTAGCGGCTCCAGAGGCCGAGCCCACCATCAGCCTTTGCAATCTGCTCATCGGTGAACTCGAGTAATTGGTGCTGCCCTGAGGCTAAAGCGTCGACGATATGGCGGGCGGGAGGCCGAATCGGGGTGCTCATGGTCGTGATCCGACCTCGTTGTAACGCTTGCGTACTATCCTGGTAATTCAAGTGGACCAGGTCAAACGCGTTATCGACGTCGACACCAAAATGAGAGAGCAGCAGACGATTCGATTCGATTGGGCCAGGGCCGTCCAAGCCCATAGATACCGGCATGCCATGGACAGAGAATAAGTCGTCGACGGTACCAGTGGTCAGATAGTCTCTACGCATGACGAAGTGGTCGGCATCTCGCCAGAGCATGGCGATTGCTCGGATATCGTCTCGCGGCAATTCGCCGGCGAACGTGCCGGTGCCGGTCCTGGCAAAATGTCCGAACATCGCCTGCAATACGGCGAATTCTGCCTCGCCTTGCTGCAGCATCCTAACGTTTTGAACGAAGCCTTTCGTCTCAACCGCCGAGATATCGACCTCATGTGAAGGTAGGAGCTTCAGTTTGGTAAGGGAGGAAATGCCAACTCCAACTGCGTAGGACTTGCCTGTCGAGCGTCCAGTCGCAATTGTATAGCTATCGCCAACCGCTGGTGTCGATATCGAAACACCCAACAGTGTTAACCCCAATACCAATGTGGCGCCATTCATGATTCTGTTGCCAAATGCCATGATCTGGCCTCCGAACTGACTGCAGTACCTGAAGTTTGGTCGTCTATGAAACTGCCTTTCAGCAAGTTTTCTCATTGGTGAGATATATGGCGACTCTAACCCCAGCCGTTGCTGTATTTTAAAAAAACGAATGGCAGCATTGCTCGTTGATAGAACTAAGTGACGCTCCATCCGCTTCCGAAGAGAAATAACAGAAATTAAGCTGCAAATTGTCAAGACAATTACGTTAGTTGACCCATTTCATTTCGAGAAAATCACCTTTAGAGATTGTACTTCTTAGTTAAGAATGCACTTATAGTAGAATAAATCTCGATGGGCTTGAGTCAATAAGGCGACCTATCGGGTGCTGGATTGAAAGCAAGCCCTTAGGATATCTCCGCAAGAAGAGATTGAGCGCCCCGATTCTTGCGATGATGGAAGAGCATCCGAATTTCTGCGCTAGCGTCTTCTTCTGGCACCAACCGGTCTCAACCATATGTTTCATCGACTGCTATCAACCAAAAATATCATATGGCCGCCGAGGATGTCGTACAGACTTGACGTCTCGAGTCAAATTTTGACCCCTTTCTGAGCCAAGTAGGAATGCCCAAAGGGAGGCGGGGACGGTCATAATGTCGCCGGAGGATCCTCTATTGCAGCACCATTTGTCGGATCAGCTTCTTATCCTTCCGGATCCGCTCATACTGTTCCTGGACAAACCGGATGGTCTCGGTCGGGTATTTGGCACGTTCCGCACGACCATCGCTAACTTTTCTGTCAGCGAGATCAAGGGCCATGCGGACGGCGAGATATTGAGGGGTTCCTAAACCCGCGCGCAGACAGAGCACCGCTAGACAACGTTTGTCTAAGTTGTAGAGCAACTGCCTAGTCTTGACCGAATTAAGCCTGGCCATCGCTGAAAGCGAGCCTTCGAACTTTCTCACATCACCATCCCGGAGAAAGCCAAGGATATCCAATGCTGTTAAATCGCCAGCCGCCATGCGCTCATGCAGAGAACGTAGCGTCGCTTTCTCGACCTTGTCCTCTCTTCCCAGTTTCTTAGCGGTTCGTTCTTTCGTAGCAGCCACCAGGCGTCGAGCCTCGTCGAGATCCATGGATCGATCGGTGACCAGATCCCATGCCAACTTATCTCCGATCGCGCCAAGCAAGTGATCGACGAGCTCCGGCGGTAGGTTTGGTCGTTGAGCCAATCTATCTTGGATATCGATGTCGTTCTCGTAGTCCTTGGCAAGACAGTAAAGCGCGTCGTTCGAAATCCGTGCACCGCTATTGGTGATCAGGCGCATGATCACGTCTGACTCGTTGGAATCGATTAAGGCATCGGCGAGGTCCTCGTTGATCGTGTCCCGACCAGCCACTGCAAGGGCATAGTGCGTGGCGTGGCTGCGTACAATCTCGGCAAGCTGCTCATCCTGAAGGACGGGGCTCCGTTCCAGGATCGGCCGGGCAATCTCGATGGTGTCGGACGCCAGACCAACCGCCAGCTCTGCTGGCAAGTTCGGACTCTCGGCGATGGATTCGGCCAGAGACTGCCTAACGGTCGCCTCGACGTCCTTTGCCAGAAACTGCAGAATGGCATCGGCAAATTCTTGAGACCCACTGGCGATAAAGTCATCATATTGCTGGCCAAACTTGCCAGCGAACCGCGAGCGGGTTTCGGGCGACGGGTCTGACTGTAATTCTTGTACGTCCTTGGGTGTTATTTTAACAATTTCGAGGTTCGGTCTGGCCTGTGCTGAAGCCGTAGCTGTCTGCTGCTGAGCCGCAATTTTGTGTCGATTGGCGACTGCCGTTGGCATATTCCTGTTTCCACCCTTTATCTTCATCGACCCTTCACGGCCTGTCGACATACCATGCCAGAGCCGAATTAAAACTTCCTAAAATCTTCAATGAATTTTCATACTGAATCATTGCTTTGTTTCGTGTGGCCGGTAGGATTTTGGCCCAATCATTGGTAGTGCAGCGTGCTGCTAGGAGACCAAGCTAGCGGCAGGTTTTGGCACGGACCTGCCACCTGCCTTGTGGCAGGAATCGGGGGTAAAGCGCTCATTGCCGAAGGAGCGCTAGTGGCTCAAGGTGACCCCGAGCCGACACTACGCTCGTAGTCCTGGCTGTTGCGCACCCATTTTCTATAGCTGCAGAAACNNTGCACGTACGATGCAGCTTAAGAAGAAGGGCACCGCTTCTGCCAGACTTGATACTCGGCTTCCCATGCACCTTAGAGTCGGCTCGCAGCTGAGTGCGCTGATGCAGATTAGCGCAGCGGATCGCCGCCTGCACTAACGTTAGAGGTCAAGAACGCCGGGCAAGCCTCCTGCGGGTTGATCGATCAGCCAAATCAATCCTGCGTGGCGAGCGCCAGCAGCCGGAGCGACCAATTGCCGTCAAGATCTTCCAATAGCAATACCGGGGCGAGCCCTTTCGCGGATCATCAACGACCAAGCGCAGGGGTGATTAATGGCAAGGAATGGGCGAAGAAACTCGCCTCCTATCGGACGCCCAAACTCCAACGCAGCCTGTTCGAACTGGGCGTGACCGCCGTCCCATTTTTGCTCTTTTGGATCGCCATGTTGATCGGCGTGAAGCTTGGCTACTGGCCGAGCCTTTTCCTCGCCGTGCCGGCGGCCGGGTTCCTGGTCCGTCTATTCATGATCCAACACGACTGCGGCCACGGCTCGTTCTTCAAAAGACGCTGGGCCAACAACATGCTTGGTCGCGTCATCGGGGTCTTGACCCTGACACCCTACGATGACTGGCAACGCAGCCACGCCCAACACCACGCCAATTCGGGTAATCTCGACCATCGCGGGACCGGCGATATTGACCTGCTGACAGTGACGGAATATGTGGCCTTGCCGTCCCGGCGGCGCCTTGTTTACCGCATATCCCGAAACGCAGTTGTCCTGCTGGTGATGGCGCCGGTCTATGTCTTTATTCTCCGGCAGCGTCTGCCGAACGACCTGTTCCGCGCCGACAAGAAGGCATGGGTTAGCACGCTCTCGACCAATTTGGCGATCGCTGCCCTCGTAGTCGGAATAGGCTTATTGGTCGGCTTCGGGCCTCTTCTTCTCGTGCAGGTTCCGATTACATTGATCGCGTCAGCGATCGGCATCTGGCTATTCTACGTTCAGCATCAGTTCGAGCATACCTATTGGGCTCGAGAATACGAGTGGACGTTTTACAAGGGCGCGATATGCGGCAGCACCCACTTTGATCTTCCCGCACCGCTGCGTTGGCTTACTGCCAATATCGGCATCCACCACGTCCATCACCTGGTCAGCCGCATCCCGAGCTATCGATTGCACGAGGTCCTTCGCGACCATCCGGAATTGCGCGACATCGGCCGCCTGACCTTTGTTCAAAGCTTAAGATGCTTCCGTTTGGCGCTCTGGGACGAACAGCGTCAAAGGCTGGTGGGATTCCGAGATGTTCCTGCACTACGTTGAGGCTGTCGGCAGATAAGACGGAAAATCCTACGTGAGCCCTCCTTACCCATTGACCGACGCCAAGCATAACTGCAATAGCGCGCGCCTTGCACGTCAATTCCGTATCGCGACGCCGCGAGCCTGGTTATCGCAGGAGACGCCTCTATGCTGGGATTTTCAGGCTGCCTGGGAAGTTCACCTTCCCCGCTCAGCAATCAGAAAGCAACCCGATCGATGTCGCGTCCGAAAATCGGCCTTGCACTCGGCAGTGGCTCAGCTCGCGGCTGGTCCCACATCGGCATTCTTGAGGCCCTGAAAAAACATGGGATCACGCCCGACATCGTCTGTGGCTGCTCCATTGGCGCCTTGGTAGGTGCAGCCTTCGTCGCAGGCAAGATAGCACCACTGAAGGACTGGGTTCTTGCATTGACGTGGCGGAACGTCGCCAGGCTAGTCGGCGTTGGATTTCCCAATGGCGGGCTGATCGACGGTGATCTGTTCAAGGATCTGATGGTGAAGCTCAACATCGATGCGCCTATAGAGAGCCTTGCAACGCCATTTGCCGCTGTGGCCACTGATCTGGCAAGCGGGCGCGAAATCTGGTTGCGTGAAGGCCCGGTGCATGAGGCCGTGCGCGCTTCAATGGCCATGCCCGGCGTCTTCAGCCCAGCAAAGTACGGCGAGCAATGGCTGGTTGATGGTGGGTTAGTGAATCCCGTTCCAGTCTCAGCCTGCCGAGCGCTGGGTGCCGAAATGATCATTGCGGTGAACCTCAATGCTAACCTTGTTGGAAAACGCCTCTCCCCCGAAGTGGTCGTCCAGGACCTTAACGAGCGTGACATCCCCCAACCGGCCCTGCTTGAGGGCTTATTGCAGAAAATGCCGCGAAACCTGCAGCAGAGCCTATCGCGCTCAACCCCGCAACGATCGGCCCCAAGGAGTTCCGCGCCCCGGTATTTCGATGTGCTGGCCAGCTCGATCAACATCGTGCAGGACCGGATCACACGCAGTCGTCTGGCAGGTGAGCCGCCTCATGTGATGCTCATGCCGCGTCTTTCCCATGTGGGGTTGTTCGAGTTTCAACGGGCGCAGGAGGCCATTGCCGAGGGAGCCGCCTGCGTTGATCGGGCACTGCCCGATCTGAGAACGCTCGTTTGAATAGTCCACGCCCGTTAAGGTTCGTTACGGCAATCAGCCATCCGCGAGCAACGGCGAACCTTCTTCTCAGCATAAGCTTGGACCAGTTCAGATAACCAACATGGCGTGGCCGGTCATGGCACGGAGCCGAAGCGAGCTCTCTAGCAGGTATTGCACTGAAAGCGGACGTTCGGCTGACAGGGCTAAGGCTCACTCCTGGACAGATTTGTTGGACGCC